>JABDJX010000186.1 GCA_013003245.1 Silicimonas sp.
GGCGAAGAATGATTTTAGTGAGCTGATGTCAGTTGGCGTTGATATTGGCAAAGACGTCTTTCACTTGGTTGGTTTTGATAAAGAAGGCCAGCTCGTGTTGCGCAAGAAGGTAAGCGGTGCTTTGACCCCACCTATACGGCGTAGTTCCACGGCAGCAGTTGGTTGATGTCCTTCTGTTTGTGGCCGTTGACGATGGCTGTGAGGGCACCAGTCAGGTAACTGTGTGGTTCGATCTGGTTCAGTTTACAGGTCTCGATGAGCGACGCGAGCATGGCCCAGTTTTGGGCACCGGCGTCGTGACCGGCAAAGAGTGCGTTCTTTCTTTGTAGGGCGATGGGGCGGATGGTGCGCTCGACGGCGTTGCTGTCCATCTCGATGCGACCATCGGACAGGAACAGGATCAGCCCGTTCCAGTATTTGGCAATGTATTTGAGGGCTTCGCCGGTTGGGGATTTTGCGGATACTTGACGACGGGCCTGATCCAGCCAGGTTTTGAAGGCCGCGATCTTGGGTGCAGATTTTTGCTGCCGGATGGCCAAGCGTTCTTCAGCTGATTGACCGCGCGCCTTTGCTTCGATCCGGTAGAGAGCTGCGATCTGCTTAAGACCTTCCTCTGCAATAGGGGCCGCATTGTTGTGGGTCAGCTCATAAAGCTTGCGACGCGCGTGCGCCCAGCAATATGCCAACTGGATAGGTTGATTGTCCCGCAAATCGAGCACGCGATTGTATCCGGCATAGCCATCCACCTGCAGTATGCCGCCAAAGCCCTGCAATATCTCTGATGCGTATTTGCCGGATCGCCCCGGCGCGTAGGTGAAGACGACACCGGGTGGTTCCGGCCCGTTCCATGCGCGGTCATCGCGGGCGAGCGCCCAGAAGTATCCCTTCTTGGTCTTGCCGCTTCCCGGATTGAGGACCGGCGCGGGGGTCTCATCCATTAAGAGTTTGCTGGACGTCTTGAGATGAGCCAACAACGCGTCCTGCACAGGCTTCAGTTCATGGGCGGCCTTGCCGACCCAGAATGCCAATGTGGAGCGATCAATATCGACGCCCTGTCGCGCATAGATTTGGCTTTGGCGATACAAGGGCAAGTGATCGGCGTACTTCGAGACGATCACGCTGGCGATGGTTGTTTCCGTTGGCATGCCGCCTTCGATCAGGCGCGGTTTGGCGGGTGCTTGCACGATGCCAGCTTCGCAGGACCGGCAGGCATACTTGGGGCGGCGCGTGACAATGACGCGGAACTGCGCGGGCACGATATCCAGGCGTTCGCTGACATCTTCGCCAATGATGTGACGCTCGGTTCCACAGACGCAAGTGACGTCTGGTGCTATGACCTCTTCGATGCGCGGGAGGTGCTTTGGCAGGACACCGCGCCCTTTGGCTGACTTTGCCACGCCTGACGTCTTGGGCGGGTCAATTGCTTCATCTTCCGCATGGACGACGGCCATGGCCGTTTCGATATCTTCTAGCGCAAGATGGTACTGGTCAGGGTGACCCTTCTCGGACTTCGCGCCATAGAGCGCGCGTTTGAAGTCGGCGAGCAGCTTCTCAAGACGGATGATGCGATCTTTCTTGCGCTCGATGATGCCGTCACGCTCAGAAAGGGTCGCATTCTGTGCACTGATCTGGGCCTCTGCCGCAATCAGCAGGGCTTTGAGCGCGTCAATATCATCAGGAAGATCAGCGGCAGAAGTCATGCCTGTGATCTATCAAGATCAGGGGTGGTTCGCCCGTGCAAAACATCATCCGAGTCACTCTGCCGCAGCGGGTGGACGGGCTTCCAGAGATGTCACACGACGCCAGTCGAGACCCGCAAACAGCGCTTCAAATTGCGCAGCGTCCAGCCGCAAAACACCGTCTTTGATGGCGGGCCATTTGAACGTATTTTGCTCAAGCCGCTTGTACGCCATCACCAGACCGGTCCCATCCCACCAGATTATCTTGAGCCGGTCGGCGCGTTTGGCGCGGAACACGTAAACGGCCCCATCGAACGGCTTCTTCTTCAGATGGCTCTGCACCAGTGCGGCCAACCCATCGTGGCCTTTCCGGAAGTCCACCGGTCTGGTTGCTACAAAGATCTGTACGCCGTGCGACGGGTGGATCACAGCGCAGCCGCAATCTCGGCAATCCGCACAGCAGAGGTGTCGGCAGCCAGGCGGATCGTTATGTCGCCCTTCAACAAGTCGATCACGCCAACCTCAGCTTCAACCACGTCTGGAAGCATGGCGGCGGGTTCCTCAATGGCCACTGGAACAAAGGAAACGCCGTCCAGGTTCGGCAGGATCAACTTGCCCTCCCGCGCCATCCGACGCCAATCCGACAAATGGCTGGGCACCATGTCGTAGCGCTCGGCCACGCCCTTGACCGTCGCACCGTCAACCAACGTCTCTGCAACAATCCGCGCCTTGAGTCCGTCAGGCCAACGTCGTTGCCCCCTAGGTGCGCGCACCGCATCAACGAGAAACTCGTTCATAGTCTCCATGGAGAAACTCCCTCAAATCCATGAGACACGGACTCGCAGAATACACACGTCAACAGAAGGTGGGGTCTAAGCTGCGCTTACAGTAGATGGTGGCTGCGTTCAGCTTTTGCCATATGGAGGTGTCGTGGGTGGGGGACATAAAAAAATTTGGGGGAAGTGGGCCCTCGGGGGGCGGCGAACCCCGTAAACGTCCAAAGGCCTGAGAGGGACCCGAAAGATCTTTGAAATGAGGGTGTTGGATATAGATGAGCCAGCATAGCTACCCATACGTCTGGGCAACAGATTGGAATAAGGCATCGAAGGTGCGGGCCTTGAGCCGTCTCAGGTGTGCTTTAAGTTTTGAGTACGCCATCTCGATTGGATTGAGATCGGGGCTGTATGGCGGGAGGAACAACATCCAGCTTCCTTGCGCTTTGAGGATGTCTTGCGCGTATTGAGATTTGTGGGAGGACAGGTTGTCGGCAATCACGACATCACCGGGCTGCAAGGTCGGGGCCAGTTGGGTCTCGATG
The DNA here is from genome assembly GCA_013003245.1 of Silicimonas sp. Taxonomy (GTDB): domain Bacteria; phylum Pseudomonadota; class Alphaproteobacteria; order Rhodobacterales; family Rhodobacteraceae; genus JABDJX01. Next base: position 2,998 of record JABDJX010000186.1, read on the forward strand.
TAGATATTGAATGCGGCACGGTTCATAGGGCCATCCAACACCCAGGGCGCGCTGAGTTCGTCAACCCGCAGGCCCGCGATGAAGGTCTGTGTCCGCCAGTGGCCGAAGGGCGCATCTGCTTCGAGCCGTGCCCCGCGCTGGGATCGGCCGCGCAGCCGTGTCATCTTAGTCGTGACAGCTGTTTCGTCGATAAAGACCAGCCGGTGCGGCTCAAGGCGCATCCTTGGCATCCGGCGGTACTGCCACTCGTACCGCGCGGCGCGGACCCGCTTGCGCAACCGCTCCGTCGCGATCAGGGATTTTTTTATATGTGAAGCCAAGACGATGGATCAGATGGCGCGAAAGCATGGCTGGTGTGGCAGTGAGACCGTGCACCTGCATCAGCGCTTCGGCCAGTTCCGGCATCGTCATGTCCGGTTCGGCTTCCACGCGCCGTCTCAACCAATCAGAGACAGCGTCCAACTTACTTCGTCGCGGGCGTCCCTGAGGCGCGGCTTTCACCCCACCCGTTTGCCTCTTGCGCTGCATGATCCGCACCGCGCTGGCCGCTGATATCCGCAACCGCCGTGCGGCTTCGTGGCACGAAAGGCCCTCATTCACCAAAGCAACGACACGCTCCCGAATATCCAGTGATAGCGATTTGCCCATGATCCACCTCCAAATATGGTGAATCACAAAATCAGCATTAGGGGAATCCCATCGATTCAGATTTCAGGGACGACGCTCTAGCAGAAGAGACTCGCCCTGGAGGCACGAGCGCATGTCATCGTTCAGCGCGCCATAGACGCGATGCACCACAAAGGCACCTTGCCTTGCCCCAAATCCGACGACTTCCTGACCTCGGTCCAGAAGAGCTCCTACGATGAGATGCCTGACGAGTCTCGGGTGGCCGACCACCAGGATAGAACACAGGAGCCGATTACTTTAGGCCTTATGCGCGATACAAAGAATCCAGAAGTCGCGGTTGGGCGCCACCTGCCGCATAGTCGGTCTTACCGCCCAATCACGCTCCGAAATAACTCTTCGCCAGTTGATCGTCCCGGGCCAGTTCTTTCGCCGTGCCCTCCGCCGTCACATGGCCGCCTTCCAGCACGTACAGACGGCTTGCCAGCGACAAAGCGAAATTCGCGTTCTGTTCGGTGACGATCACGGTGAGCCCCAGTTCGGCGGACAGCCGCTTGAGCACTTCGGCGATTTCGGCGCAGACCTTGGGGGCAAGGCCGATGGTGGGCTCGTCCACCAGCAGAATCGTGGGGGACGTCATCAAGGCGCGGCCTAGGGAGACCATCTGGCGTTCGCCGCCCGATTGGGTCGAGGTTTCCTGCGCTTCGCGTTCGGCCAGACGGGGAAAGAGCCGGTGGACGGCGGCCATATTTGCCTCGATGTCGTCGCGGGCGGTGTAGGCACCCACCAGTAGGTTGTCGCGGACGGTCATGTGGGGAAAGAGGTTGAAGCGTTCGGGTGCGTAGCCGATGCCGCGTTTGACCATGTCAGCGGGTTTTTTGCCGGTGACGTCCTCGCCGTTCAGGCGGATGGTGCCGGTGGTTTTGACAAGCCCCATGATGCAGTCAAGGAGCGTGGATTTACCGGCGCCATTGGCACCGACGATGGCTATGGTTTCGCCCGGCTTGACGGTGAGAGAGACGTTACTGAGGGCCTGGGCCTTGCCGTAGAAGGCGCAGAGATTGTCGATTTCGATCACGTGCATCAGGCATCCCCCAGATACGAGGCGCGGACCTCGGCGTTGGCGAGCACGTCCTTGAAGCTGCCGTTGGCCAGCAGTGTGCCGCGTTCGATGGCGATGGCGCGGTCGATCAGCGGCTCCATCGCGGGCAGGTCGTGCGAGACCATGAGAAAGGTGAAGCCGCGCTGGCGCAGGTCCTGAATGAGGTCAGCGATCATGGCGATTTCGCCGGTGGTGAGGCCTGCGAACACTTCATCGAGGAGGAGAACCTTGGCCCCGGTGGCAAGGGTGCGGGCGAATTCAAGCTTGCGCAGGTCGCCCATGGCAAGCTCGGAAGCGGGGCGATCGAGGTCGGACAGGATGAAGCCGACGGATTGCGCGATGTCGGCCTCGCGCTGGTGATCAACGGTGCCGAAGATCATGGCGCGTAAGGAGTCGGGCATCAGGCCCACGCGGATGTTTTCGCGCACCGACAGGTCGGTGAAGGGACGCGGGACCTGGTAGGTGCGGCTGATCCCACGGGCGATGCGGTCGGGCGTGGAGAGTGAAGAGATTTCCTGTCCCATGAAAGTGATCGTGCCGGAGGTTTGTCTGAGTTCGCCCATGATCTGGCTGAACAC
>JABDJX010000208.1 GCA_013003245.1 Silicimonas sp.
ACATGAACCAGCGGGTAAAGAACCCGCGTTCATCATGTCCTTCGTGCCCGTGAGCGGCGGCGTCGGCCATGTAGGTGCCTCCTGAATTCGCACATATTATTTTGGCGCGCAGACCATACCACGCACCTTTGAAGATGCTTTTAGGCAGATGCAGCCCAAGGGGCAATGCTGGATGCGGGATTTTGGCGGGTAAAATTGTCTCAGGGGGCAGCGCGCGTTCACCGTCTGTTAACTCGCGATGGGCTTCATCGGTCCAAAAATATGCTCAGGGGGTCCGGGGGATGAAATCCCCCGGTTGGTCGCCCCCGTCAGGGGGCGAAATCCGATAGTTTCTTCAGCCCGTCAGTTTGGAGGCCTCACGCGCCAGCTCTTCGATCCGCGCCCAGTCGCCCGCCTCAATCGCGTCATTCGGCGCAACCCAAGAGCCACCGACACACACGGTGTTCGACAAGCCAAGGTAGGCAGGCGCATTGGCAAGACTTACACCGCCTGTAGGACAGAACCGCACCTGAGGGATTGGCGCACCGATGGCCTTCAAAGCAGGCACTCCGCCCGAGGCTTCGGCCGGGAAGAACTTCTGAATGGTATAGCCGCGTTCCAGCAGGGCCATCGCTTCCGACGCGGTTGCAGCGCCCGGCAGTGTTGGCAGATCGGCGTCCTCGACCGCATCAAGCAACCTGTCCGTGGCCCCCGGCGAGACGCCAAAGCGTGCACCCGCCTCCTTGGCCGCCAAAACATCCGCTGGCGTTAGAAGCGTGCCTGCGCCCACGACGCCGCCGTCTACGCTGGCCATCTCGCGGATCACCTCCAAAGCGGCAGGCGTGCGCAAAGTGACCTCCAAAGCTGGCAATCCGCCCTTGACCAAAGCTTCCGCCAGGGGGCGTGCGTGTGCAGGGTTCTTCACCGTCAACACCGGCACCACAGGGGCACGCGCGCAAATCTCGGCGGTCAGGCGGCTGATTTCTTGAGGCGTCATGGGAGCGGTCCTTTTTGGGGAATTTCAGGTGCAATCAGACAATCGGGCTGGCTCCGTCGGACGACAAGCCGCAATTGGCGCGGAACGTGGCGAAAAGCTCGCGGCCCAATCCTTCTGAATTGTCAGACAGGTCGGCAGTCACGGGCGTTCGGGCGTCAAAACCGGCCTCCAACACCTCCAGCACACCGCTTTCCGCGTCAACGCGCACCAGATCACCGTCGCGCAGCTTGGCGATGTCGCCGCCGTCAGCGGCCTCGGGTGCAAGGTGGATCGCGGCAGGCACCTTGCCCGACGCACCCGACATGCGCCCGTCCGTGACCAGCGCCACCTTCTGACCGCGCCCCTGCATGACCGACAGAGCAGGTGTCAGGCCGTGCAGTTCGGGCATTCCGTTGGATTTGGGGCCCTGAAAGCGGACGACGACCACACAATCCTCGCTCAGGTCGCCTGCCTTGAACGCCTCTTTCACCGCGTTCTGGTCGTGAAAGACGCGGGCAGGGGCCGTGATCACCCGGTGTTCGGGGGCGACGGCAGAGATTTTCATCACCGCGCGGCCCATGTTGCCCTTGAGTTCGCGCAAACCGCCTGTGGGCTGGAACGGATCAGAGACAGGGCGCAGGATCTTGTCGTTCAGCGTCGCCTTTGGTCCGTCCTCGCGCACAACGGCGCCGTCCTTCAGCTTTGGTTCGCTGGCATAAAGCGCCAGCCCGTCGCCCGCAATCGTTTTGGTGTCGGCATGCAGATAGCCGGCGTCCAGCAAATCACCGATCATAAAGGCCAAACCTCCGGCGGCGTGGAAATGATTCACATCCGCCAGACCGTTTGGATAGACCTTGGCCATCAAAGGCGTGGCACCGGAAAGATCGTTGAAATCCTCAACATCCAGGATCACACCTGCCGCCCGTGCCATCGCAGGCAGGTGCAGCACAAGGTTGGTCGATCCGCCCGTGGCCATCAGGCCCACGATGCCGTTCACAAACGCCTTTTCGTCCAGAATATCAGCAACCGGGCGATAGTCATTGCCCTGCGCTGTGATCGCCGCCGCACGCATCGCGGCCTCATCGGTCAAAGCATCGCGCAACGGCGTGCCGGGGTTCACAAAAGACGTGCCGGGCATGTGCAGCCCCATGAACTCCATCAGCATCTGGTTGGTATTGGCGGTGCCATAAAATGTGCAGGTGCCGGGCCCGTGGTAAGACGCCATCTCGGCCTTCATCAGCTCATCCCGCCCGATATTGCCCTTGGCAAACTCCTGTCGGACCTTAGATTTTTCGTCATTGGGTAAGCCAGAGACCATCGGTCCCGCAGGCACAAACACGCCGGGGATATGGCCGAAGGTGGCGGCAGCGATGATCAGTCCGGGCACGATCTTGTCGCACACGCCCAGATAAAGAGCTGCGTCAAACGTGTTGTGACTAAGGGCAACACCTGCGGCCAAGGCAATGACATCGCGAGAGAAAAGCGAAAGCTCCATCCCCGTCTGGCCCTGGGTCACCCCGTCGCACATCGCAGGCACTCCACCGGCAACCTGAGCGGTCGCACCCGCGCGCCGTGCGGCGTCTTTGATCCGGTCGGGATAGTCTTTGAACGGCTGATGCGCCGACAGCATGTCATTATAGGCCGTGACGATCCCAAGATTGGGAGCGCTCTCTGCAACAAGCGCCCCCTTGTCGCCGCCCATCGCCGCATAGGCATGCGCCTGATTTCCGCAAGTGAGGTGCGCACGCGCGACACCCGCATCCTGCGCACGCGCGATCTTGTCCATGTAAGAGGTGCGCGATGTCTTTGATCGTTCGATCACGCGGTCGGTGACGCGGGCGACGGTGTCATTGAGGGGCATGGTTTTCTCCCGAAATCAGGTTTGCTCCTTAGATAGCACTTTAAGTTAGCGCTAACAACTGCACGTTGGGCACCCATGCGAGCAGCGCATGACGGGCATGCAATGTTCTGGGATGTAACCGGATTCCAAGACCACTACGTCGGGGGCGAACAAAAACCAAAGGTGCTCTTATGCGCAATATCAATGACAACTACGTCGACTCATTCAAACTCGAAAATCAGGCCCGCCGTCTGCGCGCCCGCTGGATTGCCTCACTGTTCTCCGGCCGCAAACACTGATCCCCTTTCAGCGCTTGGGCGAAGCCGCTAAGGGAAGGGGATGAACACAGATCATCCCGTTATCCGGCTTCGCCCCAAAACCGATTCGCGTCGCATCAGGCGCGGCTTTCCCTGGGTCTATGACAACGAACTTGTCACCGACCGGCGCACCAAGGCGCTTGCTCCGGGCACCATCGCCCGGCTGGAAGACAGCGAGCGCCGGGCCTTGGGCACGGTGGCGGTCAATCCAAACTCGAAGATTTTCGCGCGCCTGCTGGATCGCGACGCCGAGGCGACGATTGATCGTGCGTGGCTTGACGCGCGCATCGAAACGGCGCTTGATCTGCGCACACGCCTTTACAATGCACCTTTCTACCGACTGATCCACGCCGAAGCAGATGGCTTGCCGGGTGTCGTGATCGACCGCTTTGGAGACGCGCTTGTCGTTCAACCTAACGCCGCCTGGGCGGACGTTCTGTTCGACGATCTTGCCGACGCTCTGATCGAGATTTGCAGTGCCAAGACCATCGTCAAGAACGCCTCGGGTCGCGCCCGCTCTTTGGAAGGTCTCGGCGAAGGGGTGAGCGTCACCCATGGCGCACTTGATGGCCCCGTGCCTGTGCCCATGAATGGTGCCACCTACATGGCCGACCTGACGGGCGGGCAGAAAACCGGCCTTTTCTTTGATCAACGCCCGAACCATGCTTTTGTGGCACGACTGGCAAAGGGCGCCCGCGTGCTTGACGTTTTTAGCCACGTCGGTGGTTTTGCTCTGGCCGCCCTTGCTGCCGGCGCGAAAGAGGCGCTTGCGGTGGATGGCTCGCAGCCCGCCCTTGATCTGGCGCAGGCTGGTGCGGACGCGATGGGTGTCGCTGAGCGGTTCCGAACCCGGAAAAGCGACGCGTTTGCAGCGCTAACCGCCCTTGGCGAAGACGCCGCGACATTTGAGGTCGTTGTCTGTGATCCCCCTGCTTTCGCTCCGAACAAAGGCGCGCTTGATGCAGGCTTGCGTGCCTATGAAAAGGTCGCGCGTCTCGCTGCCCCTCTGGTAGCACCCGGGGGCACCCTGACGCTGTGCTCGTGCAGCCACGCCGCAGACCTGACCCAGTTTCGCAGCGCGTGTCTGCGCGGTATCGGGCGCGCCGGTCGGCAGGCGCAACTGCTGCGCACGGGCTTTGCCGGCCCCGATCATCCGATGCACACAAGCCTTGCCGAAAGCGGGTACCTTAAGGCGCTGACCTTCCGCCTGTTGCCATGAAAGTGCTGATCGATGCCTGCGTGCTTTATCCGACGCTGTTGCGCGATCTGGTCTTGTCCACCGCCTCAACCGGCGTGTTCAAGCCGCTCTGGTCCGAGCGCATCTTGGAGGAATGGCAGCGCGCCGCGGCCCGCAAAAGCAAGGAAGATGGCAAGATCGCCGCCTTCGAGATATCTGCCGCCAAAGCCTTGTTTCCCGATGCGAGCGTGGCTGTTTCGCAAGACACCCAAGCGCAACTGGCGCTGCCTGACAGGGACGACGTCCACGTGCTGGCAGCCGCCATCGACGGCGGCGCGTCAGAGCTTTTGACCCTCAACATCAAGGATTTCCCGCTGCGCGCCCTCGGAGCCTATGGCATCACCCGCCGCCACCCAGACGATTTCCTGCTGGAAGCCTTTCATGCCGATCAAACGGGCATGCGCACCGTGGTCAACTCTGTTCTGGATCGCGCCCACGCGCATGGCATTGATGTCTCCAACCCCCGCGCGATCCTGAAGCGCGCCAAAGTCCCGCGCCTTGCCAAAGCCCTCACTCAGGTCTGAGCGACCGCGTCCCATCTGGCTTCAAGCTTCTCAATCGCCGCAATCCTCTCATGCGTTTTCGGATGGCTCATGATCCATGCAGGCACCGCCGCCCCGTGCGCGCCGGTCAATGTCTCCAGCTTCTTGAAAAGCGACTTCTGCGGCGCGGTGCCGATCCCCGATTTCACCAGCAGGGCAGAGGCATAGGCATCCGCCTCATACTCGTCCGAGCGCGACAGGCGCGCGGCCAGCAATGTCACCAGAAAATTCGCAATCATGGGCCCGACAAAGGGTACAAAGCGCCCGATTACCATCATCAGTGCGGTGCGCAGCGCGTTCTGACCCGAAAAATCAATCATCCGCCGGCGCGAGTGTCCCAAGGCCACGTGCCCCAGCTCATGCGCGATGACTGAGGCCATCTCATCGCTGGTTACCTCACCCTGCCGGTACTTGTTATAAAACCCACGCGTGAGAAAAATCCTCCCGTCGGGGGCCGCCAATCCATTGACAGGCTCAATCTCGTAAATGTGCACGCGGATACGCTCCAGATCGAGGGCGGCTGCCATCTGATCTGTTAACCGCTTCAGGCCCGGGTCGGCAAGTTCAGACGATTTGGCGTCCAGCTCTCGCGCGGTGCGCCAGGCCGAGAACTTGTACATCGCCAGCGCATAGAGAATGGCCAGCAGGATCGGTGTAAACTTGATCATACCTCAAATATGGGGCGCATTTGCCTCAAACCAAGTCTGTACAACAGACCGTGACGCAGAGCGTGCCATCGCGCGCCCAACAGCCGTACAATTCCAGTGCTATATCTTTGATGTGAATGGCCTTGCGACGGGCAGTGCTGGCAGATCGCTTGTTGTTTAACGTCCCGCACCAATCTGCAGGGCAAGGTTCGATGATCCACGTCAACAACATGGTCTTTCAGGGCGAGGTCGAGAAGGCATTCCAAGAATACCACTGCTTCTATATCAGCTTTCTTCCATCCGAAGTTTGAACGTTTGCGTGGAACCGTCTTTGGCCTCGCCCAGATAAAGCGTCTGATGCGGGAAAGGTATTTCTATGCCACGCTCGTCAAAGACGCGCTTCAAAATCTCATTGTAGGCGCGACCAACAACAAACTGGCGGCCGGGAACAGTTTTTATCCGGGCACGCACCACCACGGCGCTGTCCGCGAAGGCCTCTACCCCCATCCACTCAAGCTGATCTCTGACAAGATCGCCATACTTGGGGTCCTGCACCAACAGATCAAGGCATTCGGTCATCGCAGCCTTCACATCGTCGATATTCTCGCGATAGGCCACGCCCATATCGCAGACATAATAGGAATAATCTCTCGAAAAGTTTGAGACCATATCGACAGATGAAAACGGGATCGTGTGGAAATTGCCGTTCACTTCGCGCAAACTGACAGAGCGCACAGACAGCTTTTCAACCCCTCCTGTGATCCCGCCAACGGTGATGATGTCGCCAACGTCGATCGAATTCTCAAGCTGGATGAAAATGCCGGTGATGATGTCCTGAACCATCTTTTGTGCGCCAAAGCCGATCGCTAAACCCAACACACCTGCGGACGCCAGAAGCGGGCCGATGTTCAGGCCCAGTTCCGACAGGCAGAACATCAGCGTCAGCACGATCACCGTGACTGTGGCCGCGTTTCTAAAGAGACTGAGAAGCGTTGTTTCCCGCGCGGTCGGCACGTCGCCAAAATCGGGGTTGAGACGATAATCGATCCACGATGTGACGGCCAGCCAAAGGAAAAACGCAACGAAAACAATACCCAGAACGGTCGCGAGCGTGCTTGTGAGAGAGTAGCCAACCTGGCTTTCCAACCAACTGCGCATGTCAATCAGGCCGATGATATCGAGAATGAAGAACATTGTGATCGCCATGATCGTCCAGCGCAGAAACCGGAAGGCTTTCAATGCAAACCCATTCAGGCGCTGTTCAAGCAGGGGAAGGCGCTGGTTGATGTCTGTGGGCAATGTGATCCCGTTCATGATGACTGCTGCCAGCCAGCGCGACAAAAGCGACGCGATCACCAAGGCGACGACGATCTTTGCCGAGCCGATAACAACACCAACCACCCGGTCGACGGGCTGGGTCATCGAGATAATGAACATCGCCGACAAATAGGCCAGCGCGAACCAGTGCCAGCGTTTGGCAAGGGATGCCAGGACCCCGTGCGGTTCTGTTTCTGTCCTGTGCGCGGGATCGTCGGCAGCGAACTGCTCTGCATCGGCATCGGTGTCCGCGTCGATGTGATGATCGGCAGGCTTGGTATCGACCCGCGACACCAGCCATTTCGCTACGCGCTTGCGGCGGCGCACAACCACGTAAATCAGGTACACCAGCACGATGGCCGCAAGCAGCGCAGAGATGCCGGCGCCTGCCGCGTAGGAAGTGCTTTGATTGACGATTGGAACGACAAGCAGTTGCCCGTAGCCAAGCACGCTTGCGACGATGCTGGTGGTCTTGGTGAGTGACCTTGCGGCGTAGTCTGACAGAGGCACAGGCCGAAAGCCGGGGGCATTGGGTGACAAAACCAGGCGAATGGCCGTTTTGAGCAGTTCAACCACCAGAAACGCATTCAGGTACATCGACTGGCGAATGTTGATCTGCCCGAACTCGCCGATCACCAGAACTGTGACTGCGTATCCGATGGCCCAGGCTATTATCACGATCAACGCATCAACCATGTTCGAGCCGATGAACATCGAAATGCGGTCCCATAGGGTGGCGGTTTTGGCGCGTTCTCCCAACCGCCTGAACCAGGGAACGGCGATCCTTCGCAGTATCAGGAAAACGGCGACGGTGATGACGATGACCACAAGCAGGTTCGGCAAAGCCGCCCACAGGACCGCAAGTTCATCTCCGCGCAGCCCCGAGAATGCGCTGTCGGCATTTGTCAGCGACTCTGCGAATTCGGCCGCGTTCTGCGCGGTTGATTGAACCACGTTTTGTGTCACCAGCGCGATGCGCCTTCCAATTGAAAGCACGTCCTCGCTCAGAGCATCTGACGCCTCTGGCTCAATGGTCAGTGCCTCTAGCTGTTGGATAAGCTCGGCGCGGGCCGCATCGTCTTTCAAGACGTCCAGCAATTTGGTGACGGTGCTCTCAGGACTGGCCGTCTCCTGTGCAGTCGTTTCTTGCGCGAAAGAAGGCTGCACATAAAGGGCCAGCACAACCGTCAGAATGACGACGCAGGTCTTAAGGCAGTTCGTCAGCATCCGGGGCACTTCCATATGAACGCCAGTCAAGCGAGTTCCGCTTATAGCCATTTGAGAAACCTGAAAACCAAGAACAAAACAATGCCAAGAACTGCCGACGATATCGTTACAATCCAAAACCCATATGCAGCCTCAACGCCCGGCATGCCACCCACGTTGATGCCGAAAAGACCGGTCAAAAAGCCCAGCGGCAAAAAGATCGCGGCGACAACCGACAGCACATAGCTGTTGCGCCCCAAAGTTGTGGCATGAAGCATATCGGCGTGGTCCTGCAGCGCCTGCAGGCGATCAGATGTGGCGTCAAGTTCTTCGACGATCCGTGTTGTCCGGTTTGATGTCTCGCGCAGGAAATTCGCACTGGTTTCATCCAGCGGCCAAAGATCGCCTGCGGCCAGATCGGCCATGGCTTCGTTTTGCGGACGGACGAACCTGCGCAGTTTGATGACGCTTTGCCGCAGTGTCGCAAGGCTGGTCGCCGCCGAGGGCGATGCTGTCAGCGTATTCTCTTCAAGCTCGTCGGTATGCTCGACCAGTTCCAGCGACACCTTTTCAATCCGCTTTGTAAGGCCCTGGCACAGGTCAGCCAAAAACATCGTCACTGACACCGGTGCAGCCCCGGCTTCCATCTCTTGGCGGATGGCATCGACGGCCCAAATTTTTCGGACACGCGCGCTTATGATCTGGGTCTCTGTTGCCCAAAGTCGCACAGAGACCATGTCATCTGAATTCGCACCGGGGTTCAGGTTTACACCGCGCAAGGTCAGAAACAATCCACCCTCCATCTGCATGCAGCGCGGACGCGTTTCGGCCTGCGTCAGCGCCTCGACAACGAGCGGCGGCAGGTGTGTCTTCAACCAACTCTCGGTCTCGGAATGGTTCAGATCGAAATGGAACCATCGATAGCCTTCAGCCAGGTCTGGCAGCGCCTCTGCGGTCAGATCAACTACCTCACTGCGTCCATCGGGACGTATGTCGAAAGCACAAAGCGGGGACGCTGGTGGTCTTGTCATAACCACAGTGTTTACCGTCTGGCCGAGTTTGTCGATCTGGTAGTTTGCGCCCCGGCCGAATTGCCTTGCTCTTGAGTTTTGTTTTCAGGTTTCGGGCTGGTTTCGGCTGACCAGTGAGCAGGCGAGCCAACCCATTGAGTGGCCAGCTTCTTGTCAAAAGCACCAGGCGATAAACGCCTGCTTCCGATCAACATCAACCACCCTTCAAGCTGGGAAAAGGCGCTGGTCGTTGATCTGAAACCAACAGATGGAATTTCTCGCCCTGCACAGCCACATGTGAACGCAGGCAATCTGCTGCTGCGGTGGCGTTCCCGTCTTCCAAGGCGCGCACGATGTCTTCGTGCTCGGCCATCGATTGCTTCAGCCGCCCGCGCAGGCGAAGTTGCAGGCGACGAAAGGGCTGAAGGCGGCGCTGCAATCGCAGGCACTCGTCTTCAAGAAAAGGGTTGCCTGCCTCGCGGTAGATCGTTGCGTGAAACCTTTCGTTTTCGGCATAATAGCCGTCTGTGTCATGGTCTTTCACTGCCGCATTGCAGCGGGTGTTTATCTTCTTGAGGGTTGCCAGGGACGCGTCTGATATCCGTGTGGCAGCAAGGCGCCCGGCAACTGCTTCAAGTTCGCCCATAAGTTCGAACATCTGAATCAACTCAACCGGTCCGGGCTGTTGGACAAAGACCCCTCTGCGTGGACGATGCGCGACCAGCCCGGAGAGCGTGAGCCTTTGCAGAGCTTCGCGAACAGGGGTGCGCGAGACCGAAAAGCGCTCTGCCAGTTGCGTTTCGTCCAGACGCGAGCCGTGCTCAAGCTCCCCTTCGAGAATTAACGTCTCAAGCTCGCTTGCGATAAAATCTGTCAGATTTCGATCCATAAAGAGAGGATAGCCAAAGGTCCGTTGGTGTACAAGGTGGCAGGAATTGTATGCAAGATGATTGACAATGCACACTACCGCCCCATAATTATTCGCTGGAATGCCTGAAAAACGGGCAACGTCACGGGAGGACACCATGAAATCGCTCACTGTCACCGCCATTGCGGCTTTGCTTGCAAGCACGCTTAGCACCTCAGCCGCCGATCTGCGCCTGTCGCATCAATGGTCAGAAAACGATGTGCGCCACAAGGTCGCGAAAATCGTCGCAGACGAGGTTGCCGCTGCGAATGTTGATCTGGAAATCAAGATTTTCCCAACGCAATCGTTGTTCAAGGCGCGCGAGCAATACACGCCACTGTCACGCGGCCAGCTTGATATGACCGTTTTGCCGCTGTCCTACGCAGGCGGCCAGCAACCGGCTTATAACCTGACATTGATGCCGGGTCTGGTGAAAAACCACGACCACGCCGCACGCCTGAACGAAAGCCCGTTCATGGAGGCCATCGAGGAAAAGATGGCTGAAGACGACGTGATGGTGCTTGTGCACGGTTACCTTGCGGGCGGTTTTGCGGGCAAGGATAAGTGCATCACATCGCCGGACGACATGGGCGGATTGCAAACGCGTGCCGCTGGCAAGGCGTTTGAACAGATGTTGGCGGGAGCCGGTGCATCGATTGCGTCGATGTCTTCGTCCGAAATCTATAACGCCATGCAAACGGGCGTTCTGGACGCGGCGAACACCTCGTCTTCGTCGTTCGTCAGCTACCGGATTTACGAGCAGGTTTCTTGCTATACACCCGCCGGCGACTTTGCACTCTGGTTCATGTATCAGCCGCTGCTCATCAACAAATCGACGTTTGACGGTTTGACTGCCGAGCAGCAACAGGCTTTGATGGACGGTGCGGCCAAGGCCGAAGCCTTTTATCTGGACGAAGCCAAGAAGGAAGATGCGGCCAGCCGCGAGACCTTTGAGAAGGCTGGTGTCGAAATTGCCGATATGTCGCAAGAAGATTTTGACGCATGGCGCGCATTGGCGACCGAGACCTCTTACAAAGCGTTTGTAGACGAAACGCCTGATGGCCAAATGCTGCTTGATCTGGCACTTTCCGTCGAGTGATGCACTTCCGGCTTTGGTCGGATGATGAGCCGGGGGGCAGTCCCCCGGCTTCTCAATAACAAAACCAAAAATTGCAAAAGGGGGCGAGGATGTCAGCTGGAGCCGGAACGCATGTGGTGGCCCGGACGGGCGATAGCCTGTTCCTGCGCGCGGTGGCCGCGCTTTCAACCCTTGCGGGCTGGGCGTCGGCGGCGATGATCGTCGCAGCCGTGGCGTTAACCTGCCAGATGATTTTCATTCGCTTCGTTCTGAACGGGTCTACTGTTTGGCAGACCGAAGCCGTCATTTATCTGATGATTGCCGCCACGCTGATCGGGCTTCCTTATGTTCAACGCCTGCGCGGGCATGTGAACGTCGATCTGTTGCCGCTGGCTTTGTCGCGTGGTCCGCGCAAGGTGCTGGCCATTGTGATGCTATCGATGTCGATTGTGATTGTCGCGATCATGCTGTGGTACGGCTATGAGTGGTGGCATCTGGCCTTTGAACGCAACTGGCGGTCGGACACAGTTTGGGGTGTTTTGTTGTGGAAACCCTATCTGGCGCTTCCTCTTGGGCTTGCCCTTTTTCTGCTGCAACTGGTGGCTGATCTTTATGCGCTTTTGATTGGCGTCGATAAGCCCTTTGGTCTGGAGGACGGCTGATGGATCCGCTTTTGCTGGGCGCGATTGTCGCCATTGCCACGATTGTTGTTCTTTTTTCCGGCGTGTCGGTGGCGCTTGGGTTGCTGATCGTCTCGGGTGGGTTTCTGATTATCTTCGACGGCGTGCGGTCGCTTGAGCTGATGCCGGAAATTCTGTTCGGCAAGCTGAACAACTTTGCCCTGCTGTCGATCCCGATGTTCATCATCATGGGGGCCTCAATAGCGTCAACGCGAGCAGGTGCGGACCTTTACGAAGCACTTGAGCGCTGGCTGACGCGAGTGCCGGGTGGACTTGTGGTTTCGAACCTTGGGGCCTGTGCGCTTTTTTCGGCCATGTCCGGATCAAGCCCGGCAACATGTGCGGCCATCGGCAAGATGGGCATCCCGGAGATGCGCAAGCGTGGCTATCCTGACGAGGTTGCAGCAGGGTCAATTGCAGCAGGTGGCACTTTGGGGATCCTGATCCCGCCGTCGGTGACGATGATCGTCTACGGCATCGCCACAGAAACCTCGATCGGGCGGCTTTTTCTGGCGGGCGTGATCCCCGGTTTGCTGCTTGTCGGGCTGTTCATGGCGTGGTCGCTTTATTCAACGTGGAAATCCGGCAATGCGCAGGTGCTGACGGCAAAAAGTTATACATGGCGCGAAAAGGTCGAGATCCTGCCGCGCGTGCTGCCGTTTCTCGCGATCATCTTGGGCGTGCTTTATGCGATGTATGGCGGGATCGCGACGCCTTCGGAGACAGCGGCTGTGGGTGCGCTGCTGTGTCTGGTAATTGCGATGGTAATCTACAAGCTGTGGAACCCAAACGATCTGTGGATGGTGTTGCGCGATTCAACTCGTGAAAGTGTGATGATCCTGTTTATCATCGCGGCGGCGGGCGTGTTTTCTTACATGTTGTCATCGCTTTTCATCACCCAATCCATCGCGCAGTGGATCGGCACATTGGATGTGAACCGTTGGGTGCTGATGGGAGCGGTCAACATTTTCCTGTTGATCGCGGGCTTCTTTTTGCCGCCTGTGGCGGTGATATTGATGGCTGCACCGATCCTGTTGCCGATCATCACGACGGCTGGCTTTGATCCGATCTGGTTTGCCGTTGTGCTGACGATCAATATGGAGATCGGGCTGATCTCGCCCCCCGTGGGGCTGAACCTTTATGTGATCAACGGGATCGCGCCGGACATATCGTTGAAAACCATCCTGAAGGGGTCGTTGCCTTACGTGGCCTGCATGGTGATTGCGATTTTGCTGCTGTGCATTTTCCCGGGTCTGGCGACGTGGCTTCCGAACGCGGTCATGGGTGTCGGGGTATGAACCCGCTTTACGACCGTCTTTTTGGCCGCCATGCCGGGCAGGATACGCCGTTTCTGCAGTTTGCGGGTGGCGGCATCCTGAGCCATTGTGGATTTGTGCGTCGTGCCGCGCAAATTGCGGGTGCGCTGACTGCGGCTGGGCTGACGCCCGGTGATCGGTTGGCCGCACAGGTTGAAAAATCGTCTGAGGCGCTGGCGC
>JABDJX010000210.1 GCA_013003245.1 Silicimonas sp.
CGCGGGGGCAGCGCCCCCGCTTCGGGTGACGCGCGCAGCGCGGCGCAAAACTTTGAGAGTAAATGTTGCGAGAGTTAACGTCGCTCTAACCAACGCAGCGCTAAGGCGGTTGCTATGGAAGAACGCCTCACTCTTGAAGACGAAAACCTGCTGATGTCCTCGATCCGCACGGGTAGACCGCTGGCGCCGCAAAGACGCGAGGCGTTTGTGGTGAACACGAAAGCCCTGCTGGGTTATGCGAAGAGTTATTCGGAAACTTGCCATCTATTGGCTGATGCCTGTCTGAGCGAGATTGCTCGCTATGACGACAGCATCGGGCCCGAGTGGAAACAGGGCGTGATGGAAGAGATCCAATGGTGGTGGACTTGGATCAATACGCTCAGACGGCAAAACAAGCTGCAAAGCTGGGCGCATCTGCGCGCGCAGCCGTTTCCGTTTGAGGCAGACTGCGCCAAACTTGCAGACAAGGAACTGCGATGTCTCAATATTGGATGCGGGCCACGGCCAAATCTGGGCGAAGCCACAGCTTATGATGTTGAAGTCGTCCATATGGACCCGTTGGCCAGCGCCTATAATCGCCTGATGGGGTTCTTGGATGCACCCGGTGGCGGTGATGTCGTTTTCGGTGCGGTCGAAATTATGGACCAGCTTGAGACGGGTAAATTTCACTTTATTGCCGCCAAGAATTGCCTGGACCATGCTTATGATGTGCCAAGTGGATTGCGGCAGATGATAGATGTGTTGGAAGATCGCGGCGTGATCGCGCTTGAACACTATGAGAATGAGGCCGAGGCGGAAAACTATCTTGGATTCCATAAGTGGAATATCGAAATGAAAGACGGCAAAATCCATGTCTGGTCGCGAGACCATTCAGAGCTTTTTGACCACGAGGCTTATGGTTTTCAGCTGAGCTGTGAGACAACGATACATACTAAAGTTGGCGGACAACCCCACCCGATGCTGCATATTCGCCTAATGCGGGGGCTCGGCTGATTGACAAGGGCAGCGGTTGAGACGAGTTTGCGGCCATGTCCAGACCTGCTCCCGCATTTTTGCCCCGCTATAGCCCTTCCGAGACCCGATATGACACGATGGAGTACCGCCGCTGCGGTCGCTCCGGCCTGAAGTTGCCAGCCATCAGCCTGGGGCTGTGGCACAATTTCGGCGGAGACACGCCGCATGAATTGAAGCGTGCGCTATGCCGGTCCGCGTTTGATCATGGGATCACGCATTTTGATCTGGCGAACAACTATGGTCCGCCTCCTGGCAGCGCCGAAACGGCCTTTGGCGACATCCTGGCGACGGACTTTGCCGGCCTGCGCGATGAGCTGATCATCAGCTCGAAGGCGGGCTACAAGATGTGGGATGGCCCTTATAACGAGTGGGGTAGCCGCAAGTATCTGATCGCGTCTTGCGATGCGTCGCTGAAGCGGATGGGGCTGGATTACGTCGATATTTTCTATTCGCACCGGTTTGATCCCGAAACACCGCTGGAAGAAACCATGGGCGCGCTGGATCATATCGTGCGATCTGGCCGCGCGCTTTATGCGGGCATCAGTTCGTATAACGCCGAGCGCACGCGTGAGGCGGTGGCGATTTTGCGGGACATGGGCACACCGTGCCTGATCCACCAGCCGAGTTACAACATTCTGAACCGTTGGGTGGAACGGGATGGATTGCTGGATACGCTGGACGAAGTGGGCGTTGGGTCTATCGCGTTCACGCCTTTGGCGCAGGGAATGCTGACAGGCAAATACCTGAAAGGTGTTCCCGAGGGCAGCCGTGCAACGCAGGGCAAGTCGCTGTTGCCAGAGTTTTTGACCGCGGAAAATATCAAGCGTTTGAACGGTTTGAACGACATTGCGCAGGCGCGTGGGCAGACGCTGGCACAGATGGCGATTGCCTGGGTGCTGCGCGGTGGGCGCGTGACAACCGCGCTGATCGGGGCGTCGAAGGTGTCTCAGATCGAGGATTGCGTAGGGGCTGTGGCCAACACAGACTTTACCAGCGACGAGTTGGCGGCGATCGACGCGCTGGCGGTGGATGACAACATGATCAACCTTTGGTCGATGTCGTCGGAAGACGTCTGACGCGTATGACTTTGGGATTTCCGCCCGTCAAAGAAGGCATGTGCATCGGCCTTTTGGGTGGCTCTTTTGATCCGGCGCACGACGGCCATGCGCTGATCACCCGCGAGGCGCTTAAGCGGTTCGGGCTGGATGAGGTCTGGTGGCTCGTCAGCCCCGGAAATCCGCTCAAAGAGCGCGGACCTGCGCCGATGGAGCAGCGGCTGGCGCGTGCGCGCTTAGAGATGCAGCATCCGCGGGTCCGGGTGACTGATCTGGAAAGCAAATTGGGCACGCGCTTTACCTATGCGACGCTGGCCGCTCTTGTGGCGCGATATCCCGGTGTGCGGTTTGTCTGGCTGATGGGGGCAGACAACCTGGCGAGTTTTCACAGATGGGAAAACTGGCGTGATATCATGGAGTTGGTGCCGATTGGGGTACTTGCGCGCCCTGGTCAGAGGACATCGGCGCGGCTTTCGCCGGCGGCGCGACGCTATCTGCGGTATCGCTATCGCGGACGTGAAGCTGCACGGCTTTGCAATGCGGTGGCGCCTGCCTGGGTCTTTGTCAATGTGCCGATGGCTGACATCTCGTCGTCAGAAATCCGAGCGTCGGGGGCGTGGAAAAAAGGGTGAGGATGGCGGATCACATTCTGGTGCATTTAACGGATTTGGTGCTTGTTGAAGCAAGCATTGCGCGGGTAGTTTGACGGCCATGAAACCGCTGCTTACCCGTCGGACCATTCTGGCTGGCCTTGCTTCATCGGCAAGCGCGATGGCTTTTGCCGATGCGCCCGAGGTATCGGTGCGCCCGCAACCGCGCATGCCGCGCCCAACCAAGCTGATCGCCCCAAGTGATGCGCTGGTGGCGCGTGCAAAGCTTTCGGGTGCGATTGGTTTTGCGGTGGCAGATGCGCGGACAGGGGAGCTTTTGGAAGCGCGGTTGGGCGATCAGCGAATGCCGCCTGCCTCGACGTTGAAAGTTGTCACGGCGCTTTATGCTTTGGACAAGCTTGAGCCGACCTATCGGTTCGCAACGCGTGCCTTTGCAACGGGGCCTGTCGTGAACGGCAAACTTGAGGGTGATCTGGTGCTTGTGGGCGGCGGTGACCCGACGCTGGATACCGACCGGCTGGCGGATTTGGCCATGGCGGTGCGCGAGGCGGGCATTTCGGAAGTAACGGGGAAATTTCTGGTTTGGGCCAATGCCTTGCCGACCGGCGAGCGGATCGATGACCAACAGCCGGAGCACGTGAGCTATAATCCGTCGTATTCGGGGATAAACCTGAATTTCAACCGCGTGCATTTTGAGTGGAAGCGCCAGCAAGACGATCAGTATGGAATCACAATGCAAGCCCGGGCTCTACGGTTTCGGCCGTCGACCTCCGTGTCGCAGATGGCGATTGTGGACGTGAAATCACCGGTCTTTGATTATCGCCGCGGGCAGGATCGTGACCGGTGGTTCGTGGCCCGTCGTGCGCTGGGCAATGAGGGTGCGCGGTGGTTGCCGGTGCGGTTTCCGGCGCTTTATGCAGGTGATGTTTTCCGAACTCTGGCGCGCTCTAACGGGATTGTTTTGCCGCCTCCTGAACTGGCGGATATGCTTGCGCAAGGGCGGGACCTGGCACAGGTGGAAGGACCCATTCTGGTCGAGGTTTTGCGCTCGATGCTGAAGTATTCGACCAATCTGACTGCGGAAATTTCCGGGCTGTCCGCCAGCCGGACTTATGGGCCTGGACTTGCGTCCTTGGAGCAATCGGCAGGGCGCATGGCGGGCTGGGCGCGGACGCATTTTGGCACGATGGGCGTGCGGTTTCGTGATCATTCCGGGCTTGGATATGGCTCGGAGATGTCAGCCGGGGACATGGTGGCCATTCTGGCTGCGAACCGACAGATCCGACCGTTTCTGAAGACGGTGAATCTGACGCTGAACAAGGGGCGGCCTGCGCCAAAAGGTGTGGAAGTGCATGCCAAGACGGGGACGCTGAATTATGTCAGCTCTCTGGCGGGTTTTGTGACGCCGACAAACGGCCGACCGCTTTGTTTTGCGATCTTTGGGGCCGATACCGCGCGGCGCGATGCGATCCCGCCTGAGGCGCGCGAGCGCCCGCCGGGGGCGCGCAGCTGGGCGCGTCGGTCAAGGCAGTTACAAAAGGAGTTGATCCGCGGCTGGGTGGAGCGGTTTACCTGACCTTTTGCGCCGGGCTGCGCCCGTCGCCTCGCTGGGGGCTTTGCCCCCAGACCCCCAGGATATTTTCAAGCCAATAATGGATCAGATGGTTTTTTGCAGTCTGCGTTCGCGCCAGAGAGCGTAGAGGCCGGAGGCGATGATAATGGCGGCGCCGATCAGGGTAAGGGCGTCGGGGCGCTCGTCAAAGACGATGACGGCGATGATCAGCAGGAAGATCATGCGGGTGTAGCGGAAGGGTGTGACGAAGCTGATTTCGCCCACGCGCATGGCCATAACGATGAAGCGGTAGGAAAAGGCACCGACGATGGAGGCGATGGCGATGATGCCCCATTCCTTTGGTGTGGGTGTTTGCATGGGCGTCTGGAACACCCATGCAAGAAAGAGGCCGGTAGGCACGATCAGCGTCATCGCGATCAGGCTGAGTTGTAGGGCGGACATGTTTGGCGTTGAGGCGCGTGTAGCGAGGTCTCTGATGGCAAGACCGAGGACGCCAAGGAGCGCAAGCAGGACGTTCCAGTCGAAGCCTTCCGTGGTCGGGCGGATGATCAGCAGCACGCCTGCAAGGCCGATCAGGATGGCTAACCAGCGCCGCCAGCCGACGTGGTGGCGTAGAAAGAGCGCAGCACCGAGGGTGACGACCAGCGGTGTGGTTTGCAGGATAGCGGCCAGTGTTGAGAGCGGGATCAGCACAAGGGCGGAGACAAAACCGACGGTGCCGATGACTTCGCCTGTGTTTCGGATCAGGACGGGTTTTGAGAGGATGTCGCGTGGAAAGAGCCTTTGGCCTTGGATGAAGAGCGTTGCGGCGATCAGGCTGCCGCCGCCCGCGCCCAGAAGGGCAAGGATCTGGCCCACGGGCAGGGCGCCTGCGAGAAATTTGATCAGCATGTCTTCTATGGCGAAGCACAGCATCGCAAGGGTCATAAGGCCTGCGCCGCGGAAATTGTCCATTTGGGCTCGCTTGGAGTGGTCGAAACTGCAGTGTCCTAAAGCACGGCGGCTTGCAAGGTTTGCATTTCTGGGGCTTTGCCCCCTTGGCCTTTGGCCAATTCCCCCAGGATATTTTTACCAAGAAGAAATGCAGTCGAATTGTCGGGATGTGGTCAAAGCACTTTATGTCGGGCGCGCGCACCTGCCTCGATGGCGGCGGCGAGCAGGCGGTCGAGGTTGAGCTCGTAGCGCATGTCGGCAAGAAGCGCTAATTCGGTTTCGCGCACAGCACCATCTGAGGCGGCCACATCGCAGGCCATGGCATAGGCTGTGTCAAACAGGCGCTCTGGCAGGTTGGTGCGCACGGCCTCCCACAGGATATCGAGCCCGTCATCTTCGGCCAGCACGTCGTAAAGTGCGTTGGCCACGTCTGTCATCCGGTCGGTTTGATAGCTGTTAAAGATCGGCAGGTGGTTGACCATGCGCTGGATCGACATGAGCTCGGCGGTGCGCAGGTTTTCGTCGGATGCCGAGACAGAGAGCATGACGGCGATTAATGTATCTTCAGGCGTGAAGTCGGTGACGGAGAGGGGCAAAGGCTGGGCGTCCTTATTGCAGGGGATTTATGGGAATTTATTGACCTTGACCGCGTGCCGCAATAGGTGACCGGCTTGGACGCGTGAGGATATGACGATGAGTGCGATTTCAGACGCTGCGATGAGCTCAAAAGCCTGGCCTTTTGAAGAGGCGCGGCGGGTTTTGAAGCGCTATGAGAGCGGCCCGCCTGAGAAAGGCTATGTGCTGTTTGAAACAGGCTATGGGCCGTCTGGGCTGCCGCATATCGGGACCTTTGGCGAGGTCTTGCGCACAACGATGGTGCGGCGCGCGTTTGAGGTGATTTCGGATATTCCCACCAAGCTGATCTGTTTTTCTGACGATCTGGACGGGTTGCGCAAGGTTCCGGGCAATGTGCCCAATCAGGAGGCGATGGCCGAGCATATGCAAAAGCCGTTGACGAGCGTGCCGGATCCGTTTGGGACGCACGAGAGTTTTGGGCATCATAACAACGCGATGTTGCGGCGGTTTCTCGATACGTTTGGGTTTGACTATGAGTTTTATTCGGCGCGGGAGTTTTATCGATCAGGCCAGTTTGACGAGATTTTGCTGCGCTGTGTTGAACGGTATGATGATTTGATGGCGATCATGCTGAAGTCTCTGCGCGAAGAGCGGCGTGAGACATACTCGATCTTTTTGCCGATCCATCCCGAGACGGGGCGGGTCTTGTATGTGCCGATGAAGTCAGTTGATGCCGCGAACGGGACCGTGACGTTTGACGATGAAGACGGACGTGAATGGACGTTGCCTGTCACCGGCGGGAACGTGAAGTTGCAGTGGAAGCCGGATTTTGGCGCGCGCTGGGCTGCACTTGGTGTCGATTTCGAGATGTACGGCAAGGAGCATGCGACAAACGAGAAGATATACGATGCGATTTGCCGGACCTTGGGAGTGCGGCCGCCGAACCATTTCTCGTATGAGCTGTTTTTGGATGATCAGGGGCAGAAGATTTCCAAGTCTTCGGGCAACGGGATTTCGATGGATGAGTGGCTGAGCTATGCCTCGACCGAGAGCCTGTCGTATTTCATGTATCAAAAGCCGAAGACGGCGAAACGGATGTATTTTGATGTGATCCCGCGGGCCGTGGATGAGTATCACCAGCAGTTGCGCGCCTATGAGGGGCAGGACGAGACGCAGCGTCTGGCCAATCCGGTGTATCACATTCATGCAGGGGACGTACCGGCATCGAACATGGTGGTGCCCTTTGCGATGCTGTTGAACCTGGCATCCGTGTCAGGCGCGCAGGACAAAGACAAGCTTTGGGGCTTTATCAAGCGCTATGCGCCGGAGGCGTCGGCTAAGACGCATCCTGATCTGGATCAGGCGGCGGGCTTTGCGGTGCGGTACTTTAATGACTTTGTAAAGCCGACGCGGACGTTTCGTGCGCCCGAGGCGCATGAGCGGGCTGCTTTGGAGGATTTGCGTGGGCGTCTGGCGGCGTGGGACGCAGGCTTGGACGCCGAAGAGTTGCAGTCGAT
The DNA here is from genome assembly GCA_013003245.1 of Silicimonas sp. Lineage (GTDB taxonomy): Bacteria > Pseudomonadota > Alphaproteobacteria > Rhodobacterales > Rhodobacteraceae > JABDJX01. Next base: position 7,280 of record JABDJX010000210.1, read on the forward strand.
GGTCTTTGCGGTTGGCAAAGAGCATGGGTTCGAGCCGTTGCGCGATTGGTTCAAAGCGCTTTACGAGGTTTTGCTGGGGGCCAGCCAGGGGCCGCGGTTTGGCGGGTTCATTGCGCTTTATGGAGTTCGCGAAACGATTGATTTGATTGATCAGGCGCTGGCTGGCGCGCTGGGTTAGCGGCGACTTTTGGCCGAAAACTGAACTGAATGCGCTTGTCGCCCGTAGATAGACCATATGCGGGAGGATCAGATGCGCATTCTAAGACGTGTAGCAGTTGCGATTGCCATGGCGATTTGGGCGCAAGGCGCCTTTGCCGAAGATCTGGCGCCGAATATGGAAATTGAGGGCACGATTGCCAGCCAGATAGAGGCGTTTCGGGCCGATGACTTTGCTCAGGCGTTTACGTTTGCCTCGCCCAATATTCGGCGCATGTTCGGCACGTCGGAAAATTTTGGAATGATGGTACGCCAGGGGTATCCGATGGTGTGGCGTCCGGGGCAGTTGCAGTTTCTGGAGTTGCGCGACGAACAAGGGCTTTTGTGGCAAAAGGTGATGGTGCAGGATCAAGAGGGCGTTTTCTTTGTGCTGGACTATCAGATGGTTGAAACGCCTGATGGCTGGCGCATCAACGGTGTTTATCTTGTGCAGGCACCGCAATTGGGGGCCTGAAGCCCCTGCGCGCGCTGACTTAAGCGGCCTTTAAACGCGGTTTTCTACCTTTCTTTCAGATTTCAAGAAAAGTCGTTCCCAAGCGGGGCCCGGCTTTTTCCATGTCGAGAGAGGGCATAGCGCATGAACAAGGCGATCACCGACGGGCTGGTTCTGACACCGCCTGCATTTGCAAATGGTCTGGCCGTTTGGTCAAGCGAGGACGGGACCCCCGGCTCGATCACTTATGACACGGTTGGAACCGCCGCTGTTGTGCCAGGCGACACGGATTTCGCAAGTTGTCTGGAAGTTTTAAAGACCGACAGCATGCAGCGCCTGCGCTATACCGGCGAGACGCCGCTTTTGCCGGGATGCTATTTGCGGGTGACGGCGCGGGTGAAGGCGATCTCGGGTCCGTTTCCGTCGGTGCGCATTGCCGGTTGGGCCGGTGACGCTGGCGGGTCTGCGGTGAGCGGTGTGACGGCAACGGGTGCAGCGGTGCTCTTGTCGAGTTACGGCGAGGTTGTCGAGGTTTCTGCGATCATTGGCACGGGCGCGCGCACCGGCGTGGATATGACCTGGGGCGACCCGGTTGCCTATGGGCACTTTGGGTTGGATCTGACGGGGGCGACCGGCGGGATTGTGCGGATCGACGATATATTGATCGAGGATGTGACGAGCGTTTTTTATCGCACGATGATGGATTGGGTCGATGTGCGCGATTATGGCGCGATTGGCGATGGGGTGAGTGATAATACCGGTGCGTTTGTTGCGGCAAATCTGGCGGCAGCGGGGCGGGGTATTCTGGTGCCCGAGGGCGTTTATGCGCTGAGCGACAATGTCACGTTCGAGTATCCGGTGCGGTTTTCCGGAACCGTGACGATGCCTGCCGACAAGCATCTGATCCTGCGGCGTAACTTTGATCTGCCGACCTATGCCGCCGCATTTGGCGATGAGGTTTTGGGGTTCACGAAAGGCTTTCAGGCGCTTTTGGAGTTCGCCGATCATGAGAGTTTTGATCTGGGCGGACGCCGCATTGAGGTGACAGAGCCGATTGATATGGCGGCCACTGCCGGGCAGAACATCTATGAAATTCGCCGGGTCATTCGCAACGGTCAGTTCAACGTGGTGCCCGGTAATGCATGGGACACGGACGAGCAGACCAGCGTTGCGAGCTATGACGCGGGCCAGCCTGATATACTGAGCAACGTGGATAATGTGGCAAATATAGCCGTCGGATCGCTGGTGGAAGGCGTGGGCGTCGGGCGCGAGGTTTATGTGGCGCAGACGAATGTTGCGGCGGGCACCATCACGCTGAGTCAGCCGCTTTTTGCGGCCCTCGGATCACAGACGTACACATTCAAACGGTTCAAGTATGTGCTTGATTTTGCGGGCTTTGCGAAGCTGTCGAAATTCACGCTGACCGATATCGAGGTGCACTGTCAGGGCGAGGCGAGTGGGATCTTGCTGGCACCGTCCGGTTCGACGTTTCACCTCAAAGACAGCTTTATCACCAAGCCCAAGGATCGCGGTGTCACGAGCCATGGTCTTGGGTGTCAGGATCTGCAGATCGACCGTTGTCACTTTGTCAGTGACGAGCAGGCGGTGGATGCAACCGCGCGGGTTTCATTGGCGCTGAACGTAAATGCCAATGACGCCAAGCTGCGCGACAACCGGTTTCAGCGCTTTGGCACAACGATGGTTTTATTTGGCAACGGACATTTGATTGTCGGCAATCACTGGTTTCAGGGCGACAACGTGACCGACGGGCCGCGTGTGGCGGGATTGGTCTTTACGCAGCCCAATGTGAAGTCGGTGGTTACGGGCAATTACATTGACAATTGCTTTATCGAGTGGACGAACGAGCACGATGCGGCCCCTGAGTTTTCGTCCGAATTTTCGTTTGGCGGGCTGACGGTGACGGGCAATATCTTCACCGTAAATGATGCCGCTCCGTGGTTTTCGTGGATTGTGATCAAGCCGTATGGGGCTGGGCACTTTATTCAGGGGCTGAGCGTGACGGGCAATGCGTTCAAGTCGCTCAATGGAACAACGGACCGGATTGAGCGGGTGGATACCTCGCTGGCTGATCTGGCCTATGGATTGGTGCGCAATGTGGTTTTTGATGGCAATACGTTCAACGGGATTGGGCAGGTAACGCAGAACCCGGTGGTGCTTCAGTTTGATCAGGCGACCGAGGCAGTGGAATGGACGGTCGATTTTGCCGGTTATCTGCCATTTGGCGGGCGGGCGCGCGAGGTGACGTCGGTGGTTGCCGAGGGCGCTGTAACCAACGGTAGCGCCTTGGGTATTTTTGCGATGCCTTATGCGACCACTGAGGCGGGGGCGGCGAAAGACCAGATTGCGCTGACATGGCCTGAGGCTGTGAAGGGCCGAGTGCATGTGACCGCACGGGTCGACAAGCCGGTCTGAGGGATTGCGCCGCGCTTTGCGCGTCGCTCCGCTGGAGGGGCTCTACCCCTCCAGACCTCCCCGGAGTATTTTTCAATAGATGAAGGTGTGACGTTTCATCGGCTTGCCTGAGCTTGGCAAACCCGGTTGGGTGGCGTGATGAAGATTGTTGTTCTGACAGGGGCCGGGATATCGGCGGAGAGTGGGTTAGGCACGTTTCGCGACAAAGGCGGGGTCTGGACGCAACATGATTTTGCAGACGTGGCCACGCCTGAGGGGTTTGCGCGCGATCCGGTGAAGGTGCACGAGTTTTACAATGCGCGCCGGGCCAATGCGGCAAAGGCTGAGCCCAATGCGGCGCATTTTGCTTTGGCGCGGTTGCAGGCCAGGTTTGCCGGTGATGTCGTGTTGGTGACGCAGAACGTTGATGGCCTGCACGAGGCCGCGGGAGCGCAGGTTATCCACATGCACGGCGCGTTGGATCGGGCGACCTGTGCGGCCTGCGCCGCGCGCTGGGCGGCTCCTTTGGTTATGAACGCGGAGGACCCGTGCCCGTTTTGTGCCGCAACAGCGACACGACCGGACATTGTTTGGTTTGGCGAGATGCCCAAAGCGTTGCGTCAGATCACGGCGCACCTGTCAGCGGCGGAGTTATTCGTGGCGATCGGGACCAGCGGGCAGGTTTATCCGGCTGCCGGTTTTGTCGAGATTGCCAAGACGTCAGGCGCGCGCACTGTTGAGATGAACGTTGAAGCGACGGGCAACGGGCTTTTTGACCATGTGGAGTTGGGCGTGGCGACGCAGACGGTGCCTGTCTGGGTTGATCGGCTTTTTGACCGCTTAGCCTAGTGGCCCATCTGGCCGCGCGTGTTGTCGACGGGGATGACCAGTTCGATGTCGCCTGCTTTTTCAAAGGTCAGCGTGACGGGGATTTCTTCGCCTTCGGTAATCGGCCCGTTCAGCCCCATCATCATCACGTGATCGCCGCCGCGCGCCAATGCGTGGACTTCGCCCGCCTTAACCTTGAACCCCTCTTCGACGTGCATCATTTTCATGATGCCATCGTCGGTTTCCATGTGGGTGTGCAGCTGCACCAGTTGGGCCATTGGCGATGACGCACTGATCAGGCGGTCGTCTTCTTCGCCGGTGTTGTGAATGGTCATGAAAGCGGCCCCTGCGGGTGCGTTTGGCCGGGCCACGCGGGCAAAGGCGTCTTCAATCATAATGTTGCCTGCGTAGAGCGGCGTGGCGAGAAGGCTGAGAATTAGCGCGAGATATTTCATGCGACGCAAGGTATTCATGATTTGAGATGTATTCTAGGTGGTGTGGCAAAAGGCCCGAACTGGCGTGGTTTCCTGCTGTTGAGCCCTTGCCCATGGGAGGGCGATCCCGTAGCAAGCGCGCGGGTGAAAGAGAAGTATTATGCCGTTATTGGTGATGAAATTTGGAGGCACGTCGGTTGCCTCGCTGGACCGGATCCGGCGCGCGGCCAAGCGCGTTGGGCGCGAGGTGGCCAATGGCTATGACGTGATCGTCATCGTCTCGGCGATGTCGGGCAAGACCAACGAGTTGGTGGGCTGGGTCGAGGAAACGTCGAAGCTTTACGATGCGCGCGAGTACGATGCGGTGGTTTCAAGCGGTGAGCAGGTCACGGCGGGCCTTATGGCGCTGACGTTGCAGGAGATGGACGTGCCCGCGCGGTCCTGGGCTGGCTGGCAGGTGCCTCTTAAGACCGATGATGCGCATGCGGCGGCCCGGATCGAGGAAATTGCAACAGAGAACATCAACGCGAAGTTTGGTGAAGGCATGAAAGTGGCTGTGGTCGCGGGCTTTCAGGGGATCGGGCCGGACGGGCGGATCACCACGCTGGGGCGCGGTGGGTCTGATACCACTGCCGTGGCGTTTGCAGCGGCCTTTGGCGCCGAGCGGTGCGATATCTATACCGACGTGGACGGCGTTTATACGACTGATCCGCGGATTACCGGTAAGGCGCGCAAGCTTGAAAAGATCGCCTTTGAGGAAATGCTGGAGTTGGCTTCGCTGGGGGCCAAGGTGCTGCAGACGCGGTCTGTGGAACTGGCGATGCGCAACAAGGTGCGGCTGCGGGTGCTGTCAAGCTTTGAGGACAATGATGAACACGCAGGCACGCTGGTGTGCGACGAGGAGGATATCGTGGAGAAAAATGCAGTTGCGGGCGTTGCGTTCAGTCGTGACGAAGCCAAGATGACGCTTCTTTCCGTGGCGGACCGACCGGGTATTGCGGCGGCGATCTTTGGACCTTTGGCCGAGGCGGGCGTGAACGTGGATATGATCGTGCAGAACATCTCGGAAGATGGGCGCACGGATATGACATTTTCACTGCCCGTAGGACAGGTGGCGCGGGCGCGGGCCGCGATGGAGGCGATCAAAGCTTCGGGTGAAGTGAACTATGCGCAACTGGGGACCGACGAGGATGTGGCCAAGATTTCGGTCGTAGGCATCGGGATGCGCAGCCATGCAGGCGTGGCCGCCAAGATGTTCAAAGCGCTTCAGGAT
>JABDJX010000248.1 GCA_013003245.1 Silicimonas sp.
ACATCGGTAGGGCAGTGAGCGTCCAGCTTGAGGACGCGCTCCAGATCGTGGTGACCATGCGGTCGCCTGTAGGGCCGGAGGCAAAAAGCTCCATGCCGACGTAGGCTACGCCCATCAAGGCGAGGCCAACCCAAACTCCAGAGCCTAGGAGCGTGAAGAGCACGAACAGGAAAAGGACAATGACGTAGGCTTGATCCATGCTGCTATTCCGCCTGTGTGTCGGTGACATCGCGGATGATGCGATGTTTGCCGGTTATCAAAAGGGTGATCAGATTGTCGGTCAGTGCGATGGCCAGAATGATCATGCCGACGAACATCGCGGATTGCGGGATCCACAGCGGCGTGGCGTCCTGACCCTGGCTGACATCGTTGAATTTGATCGCAAAGCCCAGCATGCGGTAGGTGAAGTACGCGACGTACCACGCAACGGCAGTGCCGATGGCGAAACACCAGACCTCAAGAAACCATTTAGCGCGCTTTCCCAGTGCGTTCAGCACGATTGAGACGCGGATGTGGCTGCCTTTGTTGAGCGCATTGGCAAAGGCGAGAAAGGAGGCGGCTGCCATTGCATAACCTGCGTAATCGGGCGCGCCGGGGAATACCTCGCCAGTCCAGCGGGCCAGCATTTGGATGACAATCAAAAAGAGGATGGCGATCAGGCAGATGCCTGCCAGCACACCGGCGGCGGTATAGAGGAAGTCGAGGGATTTTCTAAGTGCTGACATTGGTAACTCGCGCTTTAGGGTTTCCCGAGAGCCGTTTGGGATGTCGGAGTGCGTGTTTGAAATCTGCTCGAGAGATGAAAGGCCACGCTGCGAAATCGCCTGCGGCAAAAAAACGCTTCGCACGGCCGCGACCGCCGAAAAGGAAGATGCGTTTGTGGATTTCACTTTGGTTTGCCCAGCCCGGACTCCCTCGTTTTGGCCAGAGATAGGGGCAGTTGCCGTCAAGAAACAGAATCCACCTCAAAGCCTCGCGTGTTTCTGCTGGACGCATCGCATGGGCACCTTTCAATTCCGGGGCGCCATCCGAATACAGACACCAAGCTGTGGAATAGACTGCCTCGATCGCTGGATCTTCGGAAATTGGCTGGTCATTTTCGAAATCATCGCTGGTGATCTTGCCGCTGATCAGGCGGCGCAGATCGGACGCGACCCGGTTGCGCGCGCGCCTGTCGACACAGTATTTCTGTTGAACACTCATGACTTGAAGTGCGGAGCCGCATAGGCTCCGCACCATTTTCTTATTTCATCGCCTTATATGCATCGAGGATGGCAGCCCCATCTTCACCGGCGTTTTCAAGCCACTCAGCGGCCATCGTCTCGCCGATCACTTTCAGCTCTTCAACCAGTGCGTCGCCTGCCGGACCAACGGTCATGCCGCCCTCGGCCAAACCGTCCATGGTGAATTGCGTGTAGGCCTTCGACGCCTCCAGGCCTTCGGCAGCGGCTGTTTCGGCGCAAGCGGTGATCGCAGCCTTGTTTTCGTCTGATACGTCAGCCCAAGTGTCGTTGTTCACCATCACATAGTTGCGCGGCAGCCAGCCATTAACTTCGTAGAAGTGCGACAGGGACTCCCACACCTTGCGGTCATATCCCGTGGCACCGGATGAGATCATTGCTTCAGCTACGCCGGTGGCAAAAGCCTGTGAAATCTCGGCTGCCTCGATGGTGACCGGCAACATGCCCGTCAATTCAGCAAACCGCGAGGTGGCGTTGTTGTAGGAGCGGAACTTGATGCCTTCCATATCGGCAACCGCGTTCACTTCTCTGTCAAAGTAAAGCCCTTGTGGCGGCCAGGGAACCGAGTAGAGCACTGTCAAGTTCTGCTCATCCAGAAGCTCGCCGATCTTGGCAGAGGCGGCTTTGTTCAGCATCTCGGCATCGTCAAAGGACGTGGCAAGGAAAGGCACGTTGTCAAAGCCAAAGACCGCATTTTCGTTTTGGTGTCCCGAGAGCAGACGCTCGCCAATTGGCACCTGGCCGGTCTGGATCGCGCGCTTGATGTCTGCCCCTTTGAAGAGTGAGCCACCGGGATGCACGGTGATATCAATCGCGCCACCGGTGCCTTCACGCACGCAGTCAGCAAACTTCACGCCGTTTTCGGAATGGAAATTTGACGCGGAATAAGCCATCGGCATATCCCATTTTTGCGCATGGCCATCAGCCAAGGCTGGCGCTGCGGCTGTGGTTGCCAGCGCGGTGGCCATCATGAGTGTTGTCAGTTTTTTCATTTTCATCTCTCCCAGTTGAAAAATCGTCGGGTTTTCCCGGTGTTATGCCGCAAAGCGTGCAGGCGAATAGGGGGCAAGGTCAATGTTTGGATTACGCTTGCTGATCAGTTGCGCCAGCAAACGCCCGGTTTTTGGGCCTCCGGTTAGGCCAACATGGTCATGACCGAAGCCGAGATAGGCACCTTTGAGCCCCGGTGCCTCTCCAATAAGCGGGATCGAATCAGAGATTGATGGACGATGCCCCATCCATTCGCGGGTCTCTTTCCACGTCAGGCCGGGGATCGCGTCGCGAATGTTTCGTTCCAAAAGAGCGAAGGGCGCGCGCGATCTAGGCGCATCAAGTCCGCCGAATTCAACCACACCCGCCAGACGAAGACGGCCATCCATTGGTGTGGCGACAAATTTGCCTTCGGCGATCATTACGGGGGCACGCGGCATCACAGATGGCTCCCAAAGCTCAAGATGATACCCGCGCTCGCTTTCCAACGGCACGTTGAGACCCAGCTTTTTGGCGAGCGGTCCAGACCATGCACCCGTGGCAACAACGGCAGCATCGCACGCAACGGTCTCACCACCGACCCGCACGCCAGTGACTGCGCCGTTCGCTCGCACAATGTCGCTGACATCGCCAATCAGGAGCTTTGCGCCCTGCAACGTGGCATATGACGCAAGGTCTTTCACATATTGACCGGGATCGGCGATGCGCCCGTGATTTTCCATCTTGGTGGCAAAGCCAAATTTCGGATGGAAGCAGGGGTCAAAGTCGGTGAATGCCTTGCCTTCCAGCGTCTCCCACGTGAAGCCGTTCTGTGCGCGGACGTTCCAGCCAAAAGCGTCGCTGTCGAAATGCGGGCGGTCGCGGTAAACGTAAAGGTAATCAGAGGGCCTGATCCACTTTTCGGCCCCGGTACCCGCGGCCAAGGCCTGATGATCGGCAAGGCTGTCACCGATAATGGGCGTCAGGGCCGCGGCGCGTTTATGGACAGCATCGGCGTTTGCCGTGCGCATGTACTTGATCAGCCAAGGTGCGAGTTTGGGCAGATAGGACCACTTCATGAAAAGCGGCTGGTTTGGGTCAAACAACATCTGTGGTGCTTTTTTTAACAAACCCGGCACGGTGACGGGGACGACCGCGCAAGAGGCCAGCACACCACCGTTGCCAAAGCTCGTGCCTTCAGCGGGGCCCTTCTTGTCGATCAGGATCACGTCATGGCCGTCGCGAAGGCACCAGATCGCGGTTGAGACGCCAACAATACCCGCACCAATGATGGCGACGGTGCGCTTGGCTTCGATTTGTGACATCCCGCTTTACCCCGTGCCCCGCATGGGCTTTCCTTCCAGGTGCACAAAAGCCGTAAGGGACGACGAGGGCAAGCATGGATAATTCGGCATCAATTGGAATCCTGATGCTCTCGTCTCATTTCCCGCGCATTCCGGGAGACATGGGGAATGCTCAGACATGGGATTTCCCGGTTGTGTATCGTGTCGTGCGTCATGCGTCGCCGGATCAGGTGGTTCTCAAGGGGGCGGAAGGCCTTTTGCCAGTTTTCATTGCAGCCGCGAAAGAGCTTGAGGCCGAAGGGGTTGCCGCGATCACCACGACTTGTGGGTTTTTGTGCACTTTTCAGCAGGACTTGGCAAAGGCGGTTTCTGTTCCTGTCGTTACCTCGTCGCTTTTTCAGGTCGCAAGCATCAATGCCTTGCTGCCGCCCGGAAAACGGGCCGGGGTTCTGACGATTTCGGCCGATAGCCTTTCAGAAGCCCACCTGAAGGCGGCGGGTGTTCCGGAAGGAACCCCAATCAGCGCGCCAAAAGGGCATTTTGTCGATGTCATTTTGAACGATCAGGCCGAGATGGATGTCTTGCAGGCCGAGTCGGAGAATGTAGAGGCGGCCCAATTATTGGTGAGAAACAACCCCAGCGTTGCGGCGATTGTTTTAGAGTGCACGAATATGACTCCATACACCAGAGCGATTGGGAAGGCCGTGAATCTTCCCATATTTTCAGCTGTTTCTTACATAAAATGGCTTCAGGGGTCTCTTGCTTTCAAACAGTAGGAGGCTGATACATGAACGCTGTTCAAAAAAATTGTTGAATGGCGCATGGCGGCATGCTATCCGTTTGTGAACAATGTTCATAATGGAGAGTTGCATTGCCCCACGTGGTCGACACACAAAGCCTTGTCGCGGAAAGCTGGATCACGCACGAACAGGCAGCAGAAATTGCGCGCCGTTCGCGGGAAACGATGGTTTCGCTTGCCGTTAATGCCGTCCTTTGCGCTGGTATTCTTGCCGCAACCTTTGGTTTGATCTTTTGGCTGGCCGATGCCTTGGCTGTCGCTGCCGCGGGAGGCATCTTTTTGGCTGCAGGCGCGGGTGTCCTGACCAGGGCAAGTGCGCTTTACCGTATGCTGGGAAATGCCGGAGCCCTCGTGGGTGCGGGCATGCTGGTCGGTGGAGCCGGATCTGAATTGGTCGACAATTTCCGCGACATTGCAGAACCGATCATGATTTTTGGCGGTCTGGCAATTTCAGCCGCCAGTGTCTGGATGTTCTCACGCGGTCCCGATGTGCTTCGGTTCTGCTCTGGTGCCGTGATGCTCTTCGGTCTGGCAATGCATATCTCAGGCTTGGGCATGGCCGTGTCAGACATTGAAGGGCTGATGCGCGCGGTTTTCCTTGGATATGTCGCCTTGCTGGTAGCCGCTGCGGGCACGCTGCTGAACGTGCGCTTCGTGACGGCGCTCGCCATCGTGCCTTTTGCGCAAATGTTAGACACTGGCACGTCCTATTTTCACGCGGCTTATGTCTTTTACTCGCCGGAATCGACCCTGACGATCCTGCAAATGGCGGCTTTGGTTGGTGCTTGCGCCTGGGCTGCCACCAAGTTGTCAGAACGCTACGCGCGCCACACTGGCATCCTCGCAGTTATGGGAATCGTCGTCGGTAACCTTGCGTTTCTTGTCGGCTCGCTTTGGGGCGACCATGTGGGGATTTCGCTGGCCAGTGGTGCGCCGGTTTGGGAAAAGGGCTTGGATTATGATGCCTGGCGCGAGGTGCGCGAGGCATGGGAAGCGCAGTTTTTTCATATCTCGGAGCACGTCTTCACCATCGCGTGGGGCATCCTGCTTGCTGCGGGTGCATTCTGGACAGCACACGCCAACAAGCGCGGCCTTTTCAACGCGACGATGACCTTTGCCGGCATCCACGCCTACACGCAACTTTTCGAGACAATGTCAGACGAACCCATGGCATGGGCTATCGGTGGGTTGGCCGCCATTCCCGCTGCATGGGGAATGTGGAGATTTAACCAGTATCTCGCCGCGAGAGCAGCGGCGAGTTAGGGTGCCAGTGGGTCGGCGGCACACGCCCCGTGCGCCGACCCAATTTTTTCTCTCTTGATCGCGCGCTATTTCACTTGTCGAGCACGTGATTTTTCGTCAAATGGCGCTTGCTCACAAGGAGATTGGCAAGATGATCACAAAGCTTTTTCCAATGGCGGCTGTGGCCGCGCTAAGCATCACGTCAGCATTTGCGGATGAGGTGCGGGTTTATAACTGGTCGGACTACATCGACGAAAGTCTTTTGGCTAAGTTCGAGGAAGAGACCGGGATCAAGCTGATTTATGACGTCTTTGATTCAAACGAGTTGCTAGAGACGAAAATGCTCGCAGGTGGTTCTGGTTATGACATCGTCGTGCCGACGGGCGATTTTCTTGAGCGTCAGATACAGGCAGGCGCGTTTCAGCCGCTTGATTATTCGAAACTACCAAACGCTGAGAACCTCTGGAGCGTAATCAAAGAGCGCACAGCCGTTCATGACCCGGACAATACGTACGCCATCAATTATATGTGGGGCACAACGGGGCTTGCGGTGAATGTAGGCAAAGTGACAGAGTTGCTCGGAGAAGATGCCCCGATCAATTCGCTGGCCTTGGTGTTTGATCCGGCCAACATGGAAAAGCTGGGTGAGTGCGGTGTGCATTTTCTGGATGCGCCGAACGAGGTCGTCCCGGCGGCGCTGACCTATCTTGGACTTGACCCAAACAGCCGAGATGCGGACGAACTGCAGCAGGCGGGTGAAGTGATCGCGGCGGTGCGCCCTTACATCACCAAGTTCCACTCGTCCGAATACATCAATGCGCTTGCCAACGGCGAAATTTGCGTGGCCCTTGGTTGGTCCGGCGACGGTTTGCAAGCCCGCGATCGCGCGGCAGAGGCCGGCAACGGCGTTGAAATTGCCTACAGTGCTCCGGTGGAAGGCGCGCTCATCTGGTTCGACATGATGGCTATCCCGGCAGACGCGCCAAACCCTGAGGCGGCCCACACTTTCCTGAATTTCATTATGGATGCGCAGAATATGGCGGCAGCGTCGAACTATGTTTTCTACGCCAACGGCAACAAGGCCGCGCAAGAGTTTCTGGAACCTGATCTGCTGAACGACACAGCCATTTATCCAGACCAGCCGACGATGCAGACGCTTTACACCTTCAGCCCCTATGATCCTAAGACGCAGCGTGTGGTCACGCGGATGTGGACAAAAATTAAGTCAGGCACATAGACGCCGTGTTATCAAACGGTGATGGATAATACGCTCGAGCCTTGGGAGATACCTGGCGCCCAGCCCCTGATCGAGGTGCGGGGCGTCACCAAACGGTTCGATGATGTTCCAGCCGTTGATGACGTGTCACTTGATATCTATCCTGGGGAATTCTTTGCGCTTTTGGGCCCTTCGGGCTGCGGGAAAACAACCCTGATGCGGATGCTGGCGGGCTTTGAGCAGCCAAGTGTGGGCCACATCTTTATCGACGGCCAGGACATGGCATCGGTGCCGCCCAACCAGCGCGCGGTGAACATGATGTTCCAGTCCTATGCCCTTTTCCCTCACCTGAGCGTCTGGGACAATATCGCCTTTGGTCTGAAGCGCGAACGGATGCCAAAGGATCGGATCGCGGCGCGCGTGGAGGAGATGCTCAAGCTCACGCGGCTGGAGAAATTCGCCCGCCGCAAGCCGCACCAGATCTCTGGCGGTCAACGTCAGCGCGTGGCCTTGGCGCGCGCTTTGGCCAAGGCGCCGAAACTCTTGCTGCTTGATGAACCCTTGGGCGCTCTCGATAAGAAGCTGCGCCAGGACACTCAATTCGAATTGGTCGATATTCAGGAGTCGACCGGCACAACCTTTGTGATCGTCACTCATGATCAGGAAGAAGCGATGACGGTGGCCACTCGCGTCGCGGTCATGGACGAAGGCAAATTGATGCAAGTCGACACGCCCGCGCAAATCTATGAACAGCCGAATTCAGTCTACGTCGCGGACTTCATCGGTGATGTGAACCTGATCGAGGGGCGGGTCTCTGCCGTCTCACCCGTGACCGAGCTAAGTTGGGGTGAAGGACGGGCACCTGTCGCGGGTCAAGCTGGAGGGGTGTTGTCTCTTGGGGCCTCGGCAACTTTTGCGATACGTCCGGAAAAAATTGCGATCAGCCGCCATGCGCCAGACACGCGCAACAGGGTTCAGGGAACAGTGCTGGACATTGGCTACTTGGGCAACCTGTCTACCTACCATGTCGAGGTCGGTAAGGGGTGCGTCATCACCTGCGAAGTGGGCAATCGCTCTCGTCTAAACCGGCGCGACTTCACTTGGGAGGACAAGGTGTGGTTGTCTTGGAGCGATGACGCCGGACTGGTGTTGCCCTCATGAAGCGCATGTTCACAGTCCTGCCATTTCTTTGGCTGCTGGCGCTGTTCTTTTTGCCCTTCGTCATCGTTTTGAAAATATCGCTCAGCGACGCCGCCCTTTCGATTCCGCCTTACACGCCGACTTTGGATGTTTGGGGCGGATGGGAGGCTTTCAGAACCTTCTGGAGCGCGCTGGATTTTGAAAGCTACGCATTCCTGACTGAAGACGATCTATACTGGAAAGCCTACCTGTCTTCGCTGCAGATCGCAGGCATTTCGACCGTTCTGACCCTTTTGGTTGGGTACCCCATCGCCTATGCCATGACGCGGGCGCCTGAGAACTGGCGGGGTGGTCTGATGCTGTTGATCATCTTGCCGTTTTGGACCAGCTTTTTGATCCGCGTTTACGCGTGGATGGGCATCCTGGCCAACGAAGGCCTGTTGAACCAGGTGCTGCTGTGGCTGGGCGTGATCGATACGCCGCTTGCGATCATTAACACACCCGTCGCGGTCTATATCGGCATCGTCTACACTTACCTGCCGTTCATGGTGCTGCCGATCTATGCCGTGCTTGAACGCATGGACGACGCGCTTTTGGAGGCGGCCGAGGACCTTGGTTGCACCCGGCCGCAGGCCTTTTGGTCGATCACAGCACCCCTGTCGCGGCCAGGCATTTTGGCAGGCTGCTTTTTGGTCTTCATCCCGGCGATGGGAGAGTTCGTGATCCCGTCGCTTTTGGGTGGCTCTGATACGCTGATGATTGGGAAGATTCTTTGGGAGGAGTTTTTCACCAACCGGGACTGGCCCATCGCCAGTGCCGTGGCCATCGTGTTGTTGCTGATCCTTGTTGTCCCAATTGCACTTTTTCAAAGGCAGCTGAACCGCGAGGCCGCACCATGAGGCAGCTATCCGCCTTCAACGTGATCTCACTGACTTTGGGATTTGCATTTCTCTATCTGCCTATGCTGATTTTGATGATATACAGCTTTAACGCGTCGAAGCTGGTAACAGTCTGGGGCGGGTTTTCTACAAAATGGTACGGTGAACTTTTACAGAATCAAGCGTTTCTGGATGCCGCTTGGGTCACGATGAAAGTCGCATTTCTCTCGTCGACCATCGCGACAGTTCTGGGGACGATGGCCGCATACGCACTTGTGCGACGGCGGCGCTTCGTGGCCAGACCACTGTTCACCGGCATGATCTATGCGCCATTGGTCATGCCCGAGGTGATCACCGGACTATCGCTGTTACTTCTCTTTATTTCGATCGGATTGGACCGCGGGGTTCTGACGATTGTCCTTGCGCATACTACCTTTGCGATGTGCTTCGTCTCGGTCGTGGTGTCATCAAGATTGGTCAGCTTTGATCGCTCGTTGGAAGAGGCGGCGCTTGATCTTGGATGCTCAAACTTCGAGGCCTTCCGCTTCGTGACCTTGCCCATCATTGCGCCGGCAGTTTTCGCGGGATGGCTTTTGGCGTTCACACTGTCGTTGGATGATTTGGTGATTGCGTCCTTCACCGCCGGTCCGGCCGCGACGACGTTGCCAATCAAAATCTTTTCTTCTGTGCGTCTTGGGGTGAGCCCTGAGATAAACGCGCTCTCAACGATAATCATCTGCGTGGTTACGATTGGCGTTATTGCTGCTTCTATTGTTACAAAGCGTCGACGTATCACTTCGTAGACGGTATTGGTTTTGCCATGAAATACATTATTGAATTTTTTGTGTCAGCTTTGCTGTGGTTTTGGATCTTTGTTTACCTCTTTAAAAATCCTGACATAATTTTGGAGCATCGGGCTGTCGCTGGTGGAATACTGTTCACCTTGGGATTTGGAAGATGGCTTTTTCTGGTTGCGACAGAAGATCCGAAACGGATACCCGTAATGCTGACATTTGTATTAGGTATGGCTTCTGGAATAGGTGCCGCAGGCATTTTATTCGTGCCCGAGATGCGCGGCGTTCCCGGCTGACCTCTTCGGCGGAGTAATTCTCTAAAACAGGATTACAACCTCAGGTGGCATTAGAGTGATATGGCGTGTGGCGCTCGGTGTAGGCCTTATTGCTTGAAACGATCCGTTGTTTTCTAAACGACAGTTAAGATTCCGTGGCTATTAGCCCATTCTTTCATCAGTTTTTGCGCAAATCTGAAACTTCCCCTTTCTTTATAGTCCGTTAATCGGCAGACGCATAAACACGTCGCAAGTGTTATGCGCGGAGGATGGTATGATCGTTAACGTAGTTGATCTGCGAGAGAAACAGTATCGGTGGAAATCAATACTCGCTGTGGTTGAAAGCGCGGCGAAAAATAATGTGGCTGACGACGCGGATGTGACCGAAGCAGCATTAGGGGTGGAAATTGACTACGCGGAACGCGAAGATATTTCGGTTCGCGATGCTTTCATTTGGGCTGAGCAGGTGCAGGGCAAGGTGACGCTCTATCTCTATGACAAAGACAAAGGAAAATAGTGATCGGTTGGCCCGGTCATTTCTGGGGCAAGTGCATGAAACACATTCTCATTTACGGCGACAGCAACACCTTTGGCACGGCACCGATGCGTGATTTAACCGACAGTCCCATTCTTCCGCGCGGGGTGCGGTGGGGTGATCAGATGGCGCAGGCGCTGGGAGATAATTACGCGGTGACAATTGAGGGCCTGCCGGGGCGCACTACCGTTTTTGACGATCCCGTAGAAGGCGAGCATCTGAACGGATTGCGCATTTTGCCCGCGATCCTGCATTCGCACAAACCGATCGATTTGCTGATCATCGCGCTTGGGACGAACGACCAAAAACGCAAGTTCGGTCTTGGTACTATCGACATAGCACTTGGTGTGGCGCGTCTTATCCGTGAAGCAATGGCGAGTGGCGTAGTTCAGCATACTTTGGCAATTTGTCCACCTGTCGTTGAAATACGTGGCGAGTTGGGGGACATTTTCTACGGCGGGCCTGAACGCGCGTCCGACTTGCCGCGTTTGATGGAAAGGTCAGCTGTCCGCGAAGGTGCAGCCTTTTTCGACGCGGGCAAGCACATCCACGTAGATGCTTTGGATGGCGTGCATTGGAATGCTCAAGCGCACGCATCGCTTGGCGAAGCGGTTGCCAAAGTGATTCCCGACCTGATCTAAAACGTTGAAAGCTCGGCATTTTCGCCCTCGTTCAGTTTGCCCAGAAGCTCGGAAAGCACCTGATGTTCCCGAGCCGTGAGTTTGGCCCGCATGGCTTCGTTGTTGGCAACTGCAAACGGCGTTCCCTTGTCGATGCAAGATTGACCAAATGCCGTTAGCTGCACGCGCCTTGTGCGCTTGTCTCCGTCGCCACCGGTTCGCACAATCAACCCATCTTCCTCCATACCGCGCAATGCTCGGGAGGCTGCGGTCCTGTCGATCCCGACAAAATTTGCGATTTCAGAGGGTTGCTCCAGGCCTTCATTTCCAACGCCAAGCAACACACACCATGTAATTCGGGTGAGGCCAAGCGTTTTTAACGCGTCATCCAGCCGACGTTCTTGCAGCCGTGCGGCCAGTGACAGATTGTATCCAAGCGAAGCGTGAAGTCGATATCGCATGGCCCGAGTTGGAAGCATGCGCCGAAGGTTGTCAATCGGGCGAGACGATTTCTTGTCCCAGACCAAGATCGACTCGCAGCCGTGCAATGGTTGTGCCAAACCGTTGCAACAGAACACTAACGGCAAATCGCCCAATCAGAGGCGCAGCTGAAGACCAACAAGGGAGATAGTTATGAAACTGAAATCATTGGCACTTGCGGCAGCCATTCTGGGATTTGCCAGCACGGCTGTGGCTGACGGCCACGGCGGTGCGAAAATTGGGATGATCACAACGCTTTCGGGCGGCGGTGCGGGCTTGGGCATTGATGTGCGCGATGGCTTCATGCTCGCGATCAAACAGGGCGGCATGAATAACGTCGTGGTCGTGATCGAAGACGACCAGCGCAAGCCTGACATCGCCGTTCAACTGGCCGACAAGATGATCCAGTCCGAAAAGGTCGACATCCTGACCGGCATCATCTGGTCGAACCTTGCAATGGCGGTGGTACCTGCTGCTGTGGCGCAAGGTAAATTCTACCTGTCGCCAAACGCCGGACCATCGGCACTTGCTGGTAAGGGGTGCCACCCGAACTACTTCAACGTCGCGTGGCAGAATGACAATCTGCACGAAGCGGCCGGCGCCTATGCCAACAGCGCAGGGTTTGCCAATTCGTTCATTCTGGCCCCGAATTACCCGGCAGGTCAGGATGCCTTGACCGGTTACAAACGCCAGTATCAGGGCGATTTGGCGGGCGAGTTATTCACCGAGCTTGGCCAGACGGACTATGCATCGGAAATCGCGCAAATCCGTGCCTCCGGTGCCGATAGCGTGTTCTTCTTCCTCCCCGGTGGCATGGGGATTTCGTTCCTCAAGCAATACGCTGACAGCGGTGTCGATATCCCGCTGGTGGGTCCGGCTTTCAGCTTTGATCAGGGCATTTTGCAAGCCGTGGGCGATGCGGCAATGGGCGTGGTGAACACCTCGCAGTGGAACAAGGACATCGACAACCCCACGAACGCCGCTTTCGTAGAGAGCTTCCAAGCCGAATATGGTCGCCTGCCATCGCTTTATGCAAGCCAAGGTTTCGATACGGCAAATCTGATCCTAAGTGCTCTGAAGTCCGCCGATGTGAAGGACGCCGACGCCTTCCGTGTGGCGTTGAAGGCAGCTGAATTTGACAGCACCCGCGGCGACTTTGCCTTCGGGCCCAACAACCACCCGGTGCAAAACATCTATGTGCGCGAAGTGATCAAGGAAGGCGATGTCTTTACCAATAAGATCATCGGCACAGCTCTTGAGGGGCACGCAGACGTCTATGCCGCCGAGTGCAAAATGTAACTCATAAGTGGTAGAGCTTGATGATGCGGTCAACGGGCGTGCCGTCCTTCAATGGCACGCCCGGGACAATAGAATGATCTTCAAATCCCATCTTCGCATAATAAGCCAAACCCGGCACATTGTCGGCGCGTATCTTTGCATTGATCGTGGTCAGACCTGCGTCTTTAACAAAGCGCTTGGTCGCCTCGAAAAGCGCCGTTCCAACGCCCTTCACTACTGGCGTCTGGCGCGCAAAGGTTGCGATATAGCCAACGCCCGACGGCTCTTCCTCAAGTTCAACCGACTGAAACCCGGCAATATCGCCGTGCTTATCAACCGCCACATGACAGCACGAAAGCAGAGCCCCGTCGATATACCAGTCAACGATGTTTTGACAGGTAACGGGCACTTCAAACGCCGTTGTGCCACCAATGGCGATGATCTCGTTGAGAAGCGTCGTCATCTGTGGCGCGTGTTGCGGCGCGGCACGGCGGATATCGGCAAGCTTTGGCATGATCGGCACCCTCACAAGAGGACGGTGTGATGTCCACCCTGCTCTTGATCGAACAGGTTCTGAACGGCTTGCAGCTTGGCGTGATGCTGTTCCTCATGGCTGCCGGCCTGACGCTTGTGTTCGGTGTAATGGGCCTGATCAACCTTGCGCATGGTTCGCTGTTCATGGTTGGTGCCTTTGCGGCGGCTGGTGTTGCGGGGGCGACCGGGTCTTTCCTGCTGGGGCTGATCGCGGCCTTGGCGGCGGCGGCGGCGGCTGGTGCACTGGTCGAAGTGGTGGTGCTCAGACGGCTCTATAACCGGGATCATCTTGATCAGGTCTTGGCAACCTTCGCTCTGATCCTGATATTCTCGGAAGGCACCCGCTGGCTATTTGGCTCGTTCCCGCTTTACCTCAACATACCCGCAGCACTTTCCGGTCCGGTAACGCTTCCCGGCGGCATCGAATATCCGCTTTACCGCCTGACTTTGATAGTCATCGGCCTTGTCATTGCGGCCGGCCTGACGCTTTTGATCAACCGAACCCGGCTTGGCGTGCAAATCCGCGCGGGCGAAAACGACCGAGAGATGATTGCCGCCCTGGGTGTCGATATCTCCAAGCTTTACACGATCGTCTTTGCACTGGGCGCAGCTCTCGCAGGCCTTGCAGGCGCCTTAGTGGGCGCGATCCAATCGGTGCAGGTCGGTATGGGCGAGCCTGTGTTGATCCTTGCCTTCGTGGTGATCGTGATCGGCGGTATCGGATCAATCAAGGGAGCGCTGATCGGGTCACTTTTGGTCGGCCTGACAGACACGCTGGGCGGCGTTTTGCTTCCAACACTTTTCCGGCAATTCATGGAAAGCTCATCCGCTGCGGCTGTCGGTTCGGCCTTGGCGTCAATGCTGATCTACATCCTGATGGCCGCGGTTCTGATCTGGCGACCCACCGGGCTCTTCGGTGCACGCGCATGAAGCGCGAGGTGCTATTTAATGCGGCAATGCTGCTGGGCCTGATCCTGTTCCCGCTTTGGGCGTGGTGGGCGGACGAACCGTTCATGATCACATTGGCGACAAAGGCGGCCATCCTTGCCTTGGCGGGTGTCGGGTTGAATATCGCACTGGGCCATGGTGGCCTTGTCAGCCTGGGGCATGCGGCATTCTTCGGCATTGGCGGATATGCGATGGGCGTGCTGGCGAGCCACGCGCAAACCTTTGATCCCATCCTTGAAGCACCGTTCCTGATCGAAGGCACCAAATCGATGCCAATCATCTGGGCGGTTGCGATCTTGGCCTCTGGTTTGGCTGCTTTGATCATTGGCGCGCTCAGCCTGCGCACAACTGGTGTTTACTTCATCATGATCACTCTGGCGTTTGGGCAAATGCTGTTTTTCTTCTCGATCAGCTGGCCCGCTTACGGAGGTGAAGATGGGTTGTCGATCTACGTGCGCAACGGGTTTCCCGGCTTGAACACACTTGATCCTATCCAGTTTTATGGGATTGCCTTCGCAATTCTCATCATTGTTCTGTTCTTTGCCGCGCGCCTTGCCGCGTCGCCCTTCGGATTGGCCTTGAACGCGGCAAGGCAATCCTCAGACCGGGTCGAAACCGTCGGCATCGCTCCCTTTCGGTTGCGACTGGTTGCCTTCACGCTCTCGGGCATGGTCACCGGGCTGGCGGGTGCGCTTTTTGCTGATCTTAATCGGTTCGTCAGCCCCTCAATGTTCAGCTGGCAAACCAGTGGCGAGATCATCGTGTTCGTCATTATTGGAGGCGTGGGACGGCTTTTTGGCCCGGTCGTAGGCGCTGTTTTGTTCATCGCCTTGGAGCATATTCTGGGCGGGCTGTCTGATTTCTGGCACATCTACCTTGGTGTGCTGTTGCTTCTGATTGTTCTTTTTGCGCGCGGTGGTGTGATCGGTACGTTTTCGGCTCGGACGGTGGCACATGACTAGCCCAATTCTGGAAACCCGCGGTATCACCAAAAGCTTTGGTGCGCTCAAAGCCAGCCGGGCTGTTACCATTGACCTGAGACCGGGTGAGATCCATGCGCTGATCGGCCCGAATGGCGCGGGCAAATCAACACTGATCAAACAAATCGCCGGGAGCCTTGCACCCGA
The DNA here is from genome assembly GCA_013003245.1 of Silicimonas sp. Lineage (GTDB taxonomy): Bacteria > Pseudomonadota > Alphaproteobacteria > Rhodobacterales > Rhodobacteraceae > JABDJX01. The sequence continues at coordinate 15,381 of JABDJX010000248.1, forward strand.
TGCGGGGCAGGTGTTCTTGAAGGGCGAAGACGTTACATCGCTGCCGGTCCCGGCACGGGCGCGGCGCGGCTTGGGGCGCACGTTTCAGATATCGGCGCTGGCGATGGAAGACACGGTGCTGCAAAACGCGATGTTGGGCGCCATCGGCGCGCGCAGCTCGCCCTATCGCTTTTTCAAGCGCGCCCTTGCGCCATCCGAGCTGCGCGATATCGCCGAAGCGGCTCTTGTTCGCGTGGGATTGGCGGATGTTGCAAAGATGCGCACGTCAGACCTTTCGCACGGTCAGCGCCGCCAATTGGAAGTCGCGGTGGCCCTGACAATGGAGCCGAAAGCGTTCGTCATGGATGAACCGATGGCGGGCCTTGGCGCAGAAGGCTCGCAAAAGATGACGGGGTTTCTTGACGGGCTGCGGGCCAAGGCTCCGATCTTGCTGGTCGAGCACGACATGGATGCGGTGTTTGCGCTGGCAGACCGTGTCAGCGTTCTGGTCTATGGCGAAGTCATTGCGACCGGCACCGTGGCAGAGGTGCGCGCGGATGCGACCGTGCGATCTGCCTATCTGGGAGAGGACGCATGACGCTTCTTTCGGTCGAGCATGTGGCGGCGCACTACGGTGCATCACAGGCGCTGTTCGATGTGTCTCTGAGTGTAGCCGAAGGCGAGGTTCTGGCACTCTTGGGCCGCAACGGCATGGGCAAGACGACCACCGTCAAAACAATTTGCAGGATGCTGCCGACGACCGGCGGGAGCGTGATGTTTGACGGCCAAGATCTGGCCCGCGTGCCATCCTACAAGGTTGCGCGTCTTGGGATCGGGTTGGTGCCAGAAGGTCGCCGTTGCTTTACAAATCTGACGGTCCGCGAAAACCTGATCGCCGCTGCGCGCGCAGGCGGTTGGGATTTTGAGCGTGTTGCAGCACTTTTTCCGCCGCTGGCCGACCGCCGTGACCAAGTGGCTGCCTCGCTCTCGGGTGGCGAACAACAGATGCTGGCGATTGCGCGTGCGTTGATGACCAATCCGCGGCTGATGATCTTGGATGAGGCCACCGAAGGCCTCGCCCCGCTGGTGCGTCAGGAGATTTGGTGCGCAATTTCCACCTTGAAAAGAGAGACGGGGATGGCCCTGCTGGTCGTCGATAAATCTTTGAAAGAATTAAACGAAGTTGCGGACCACGCCGTCATTCTGGAGCGTGGTGAAACCGTCTGGAGCGGTGCGATGCACGACATTGACGAAGGCGTCAAAGGTCAGTTTCTTGGCGTTTAGCGTAAACCGGTAAAGTCCGTCATGCCCGTTTGCGCCATGGCAATGCTTAACTCGTCACTCAGAACACTCCAAAGCTGTTTCAGCCCCGGCTCTTGTGCGGCAGCTATCGCAAATTGAAGAATGCGCCCGAAAAAGACGAAGTCGGCCCCGGCGGTGAGCGCCTTGAGCGCATCCTCACCAGAGCGCAGACCGCTGTCAAAGAATAAGGGAAATTCGTTGCCCAAAGCGGCGCGAATGTCCTGTAATGCCAGAAATGGGGAAGGGGCGCTTTCCAACTGGCGCGCGCCGTGGCTTGAGACCTGGATCGCGTCCACGCCCGCATCTTTCAGCGCAACTGCATCTTCGACGTCCAAGACACCTTTTACCACAAGGTTACCCGGCCATGCGTCGCGCATCCGCGTCAGCGTTTCCCAATCCGCCTTGGCCCGGCTTTCAGTGCGGTCAAAGTCATAGCCGTCCATCTCGAAATTCGCCATTTGCGGCTTTCCGCCAAAAAGTGCCGCGAGCGACCATTGTGGATGCAGGGCGAAATCGATGAACTGACGCGGCCCGATCTTGAACGGCATCTTGAAGCCATGGCGCAACTCGCGCGGACGGCGGCCCACTTCGGGAACGTCGACGGTGAGCACAAGCGTTTCATAGCCTGCCGCCTTGGCACGCTCGACCAGCTTGAACGTGCCGACACCGTCGCCACTGAAGTAAAGCTGAAACCACGCGTGGCCCTCGGCCACATCGATCATCTTTTCCATCGGCGTGGAGGCAACGGTAGAGACGCCGCAGGGCACCTTGTGCTTGGCGGCAATACGCGCCAGCATCAGATCAGCACCTTGCCCCGAAAGGTTGCACATGCCCATCGGGGCTATCCCAAACGGGCGCAGGGTTTCTTTGCCAAAGAGGGTGGTGCCCAGATTGCGGTCGCTGACATCGCGCAAAATGCGCGGACGCAGCGTGTGGGCATCAAGGGCTGCGCGGTTGCGGGCGGCACCCGTTTCACGCCCGGCTGACCCGTCGATGTAATCAAACACCATCCAGGGCAGGCGCCGTTTGGCGAGCCGCCGCGCGTCTTCCGCAGAATGTATATGCGCGGCGGCTCCCATGATTTTAGGCTTTCACAGCTTCCATAAAGCGGTGACGTATCACCACCGGGTCCATTGTGATGACCGGCAGTTTGATGTTGCCGCTTTCGCATTTGGAGACGATGATCGTCATCTTCTTGCTGTCGATCGCTTCTTGCAGAACCTTGCCAGTGTCTTCGGCCTGACAGGTCACAACGTTCTCGCAGCCACAAGCCTTGGCGACGTTTTCCAGTTTGGTTTTCTTACCGGCATAGGTCGGCTGATCACCGGTAGACCCGTAAGAGCCATTGTCGATGATCAACAGAATATAGTTGTCGGCCACGTTGTTTGCGATGGTCGGCAAAGTGCCAAGGTTGGTCAAAACCGAACCGTCGCCATCAATGGAAATGACCGTCTTGTCTTGCGCCAAAGCAAGGCCAAACCCGATAGAGGACGACAGCCCCATCGTGCCAAGCATGTAAAAGTTTTTCGCATTGTCGTCGATCATATGCAGCTCTTGGCTGGGCAGACCGATGTTGCAGACAACCAGTTGATCATGAAGGATGGGCGCGATTTCGCGCAGGATTTCAGAACGGATCATTGGTCTCCGTAGCCTCCCCAGAAGTTGGCGTCGGTCAGGATAGCGACCGGTTTGTTGGACATGAATGTGTACTTCAGGATGTTGTCGAATTCCTCAACATCCTTTTGCCAGTGGAAGTGATAGGTCGGGATGTTCAACTGCGCCAGAAGCGCCTTGGTGTGAACCGCCATTTCAACCTGACAGGACACCGGCTCGCGCAACTCTCCGCGATAGCTGATCAGCATCGGAAGGGGCATGCGATAGAACTGGGTCAGCGTTGCAAGCGTGTTCAGCGTCACACCAATCGCCGTGTTCTGCATGATGATCATCGGGCGTTTGCCGCCCATGAAAGCACCGGCGCACAGGCCCATCCCTTCGTCTTCCTTGTTGGACGGGATGTGGAAGATTTCCTTGCGGTTCTCAACCTCGTCGATGACGCCAGCCAGCTGTTTACATGGAACCGTGGTGACGAATGAAACGTCATTCGCAACCAGGTCATCCACAATCTTCTTATCGATATTCATCTAAGAGAGCCCTTCGTGGTGTTCATTGGCAGACATGAGCCTGCAGTTTGCGTTGATCTCAGGCCCAGGGGTCTAAGACGATTTTCGGTGCAGCCACCGCGCCTGCGCGCAGGGCTTTGAACGCGGCGCTGCCGTCTGACAGGGCGCGGGTGTCGATCCAGTCGAGCGGGCCAAGGCGTCCGTCAAAGATTGCCTGGGCCGTGTCGCGGAAATCTTGCATCGTATAGGTGTAGGTGCCGATGAATGTAATTTCCTGCAAGGTCATGCGTCGCACGTCGAGGCCACCTTCGCCGTCGCCAAGACCGACGTGGGCAATGACTCCGCCGGGTTCGGCAAGTTCGGTTGATACCGCACGTGTCGCGGCGTATCCGACAGCATCGACAATAATCGGGTACATGCCTTCGCCTTTGGCAACAGCGTTCTGGCCGCATGTGTCGACCAGGAACTGGCGGCGATTTGCGTTTGGCTCGACTATGGTGATATCGGACACGTCCATCGCTTTCAAAGCGAGCGCAGCCGCCAGGCCAATCGCTCCGCCCCCCAGAACAAGTGCCTTACGCTCTGCGGCGGGATGCAACGCCTCAAGCGCCAGTCGCGCGGCGTGCCAGCTTACTGCCAGAGGCTCCGCAAGGGCCGCTTTGGTCAGCGGCACATCATCGGGCACGGTGACCAGATTGGCATCGGGCATCGAAATGAACTGTGCAAAGGCTCCCTCGCGCGGCGGCATCGAGATGATCTGACGGTTGGGGCAGATATTCTCGCGCTTTGCAAGACACGCAGGACAGGTGCCGCAATTGACCAGCGGGTTCACGGTCACGCGGCGGCCATCCTGAACGCCGCCAACGATTGTGCCCGCAGCCTCGTGCCCAAGGATCAGCGGGGCAGGGCGGCGCGCGTCATGGCCAAGATAGGCGTGCATGTCAGAGCCGCAGATGCCGACCGCCTCGACCTTGATCAGGTGCTCGCCGTCGCGTGGCGTTGGATCAAGCACGTCTCCATACTCAACAGTCTCAACACCTTGATAAACCAAAGCTTTCATTTCGCTGTAAACCCTCCGTCGACCATCAGTATCTGGCCGGTGACATAGCTGGACGCGTCAGAACACAGAAACAATAGCGGTCCGTCCATGTCTTCCATCGTGCCGTTGCGCCCCATGCAGGTTTGCTCAGCATTGCGAGCCGCGCGGTCAGGATCAGAGAAGACCGCTTCGGTCAACTCGGTCGGAAAGAAGCCTGGCCCGATCGCGTTGGCGGTAATACCGCTTGCTGACCAGGCCTCCGCCATCGCTCGGGTCATTTGCCCAACACCTGCTTTGGAAGCACCATAGGCGATGCCTCCCGGAAAGGCGCGAAACGTCTGCAATGAGGCAAAGTTCACAATCCGTCCCCAGCCTTTCGTCTGCATCTCTGGTACCAGCGTCTGGCTCAAAAAGAATGGCGCAGAAAGGTTCAGGGCGAGCGTCTTGTCCCATCCCGCGGGCGTAACATCGCTTGCGGCTTCTCGCGTGTTAATGCCCGCTGCGTGCACGACAATGTCGGGCGCGCCAAATGGCTCTGACACCGCGTCCCGCAGTGAACTGATGCCCTCGCGGTCCGCCACATCGGCGACCACGAAGGCTGCCGCGCCACCCACCTCGTCTTTAAGGGACTGAAGTGCCTCCCGGCGGCGCGCAACTCCAACCACGTTTGCCCCTGCCGCCGCCAAGGTGATGGCGGCGCGTCTGCCAAGGCCAGAGCTTGCACCCGTGATGCAAGCCACCCGGCCAGTCAGATCAAAAAGGGCGCGTGGGTTACTCATTTGCGGTCAGATCAAACTGCTCGTCGGGGAAGTATTTCGCCAGACGCACATCAGCGGCGCGCGCGTGGCCTTCCATGCCCTCAAGCCGAGAGATGCGTGCAGTCGAGATCGCAACCTGCTTGGCACCGTCGCGCGTGGCGCGCTGCCATGTGACGATCTTCATGAACTTGTGGATCGACAGACCGCCGGTATAGCTGGCAGCCCCAGATGTCGGCAGCACGTGGTTGGTGCCAGTTGCCTTGTCGCCATAAGAAACGGTGGTCTCTTCACCAAGGAATAAGGAGCCATAGCAGGTGAGGCGTTGCAGCCACCAATCAAGGTCCTGCGCCTGCACGGTCAAGTGCTCAGGTGCATATTCATCAGACGTAGCTGCCATTTCTTCGCGGTCAGAGCACAAGATCACTTCGGCGTAGTCGCGCCATGCCGCCGTGGCGTTGTCGCGGTTTACCTCGGGCAGATCGTTAATCAGACCGGGCACCAGCTCCATGACCTTCTCGGCCAAGGCGCGATCATCGGTGACCAGCCAGACGGGCGAGTTGTAACCATGCTCGGCCTGGCTAACCAAATCAGTTGCCACGATATGCGCATCCGCCGTGTTGTCCGCAAGGATCAAGCTGTCGGTTGGGCCTGCGATCATGTCAATACCAACACGGCCAAAGAGAATGCGCTTTGCTTCGGCCACAAACTGGTTGCCGGGGCCGACGAGGATGTTGGCTTCGGGCAGGCCGAATAGCCCAAAAGTCATTGCAGCCACACCCTGAACACCGCCCATGGCCATGATCTTGTCAGCACCACAAATGTGGGCTGCGTAGATGATGGCAGGGGCAACGCCGACGCCGGGGCGCGGCGGCGAACAGGCAGTGATGTGACGACAACCGGCGACTTTCGCGGTGGTCACTGTCATGATGGCACTTGCGATGTGGCTATAGCGACCACCGGGCACATAGCAGCCAGCGGCATCAACCGGGATCGCCTTTTGACCTGCGATCATACCGGGCACGATCTCAAGCTCGACATCATGTACGGTAGATTTTTGTGTTTCGGCAAAACGCTTTACGTTGTCATGCGCAAATTCGATGTCACGCTTTACCTTCTCGGGCACCTTTGCAATCGCCGCTTCAATCTCTTCGGGTGTCAGCAGCACGTTGCCTTCGTAGCGGTCAAACTTGGCCGCGTATTCCATCGCCTTGGCGTCACCGCCCGCTTCGATATCGCTCAGAATATTCTTGACGATCTCATGTGTCTCAGAGGCGTCGGACTCTGATGTCAGAGTGGCCTTTTTCAGATATTCGCGGGTCATGTGTGGGATCCTACGTGTGAGTTCCAAAGGAAGAAGAGCGCGAGAGCGCGTTTGATTCGGGATAAATGTAAGCGCTTACAATTTTTTATGCAAGCGTTTACATTTCTAAATTTTCTGCGCTATATTTCTCCAATCATTTCAAGGGACCGAAAATGGCAAACCCAGGATCAGTGCCAACTTTGGAAGACGTTGCCAAGGCCGCAGGGGTTTCTACGGCGACCGTTTCGCGCTGTTTAAACACGCCGGATCGAGTTGTTGAACGCACCCGTACAAAGGTGATGGAGGTGATTGAGGCGCTTGGGTATACGCCAAATTTTGCGGCGCGTGTCATGGCTGCAAAACGCAGCAACACCATCGGGGCGATTGTCCCGACTATGGAAAACGCAATTTTTGCACGTGGACTGCAGGCGTTTCAGGAACAGCTTTACAGCAAAGGCTATACACTGATCGTTGCCAGTTCAGCCTATCAGCCGGACCTCGAGAAGGAACAAATCCGCACGCTGGTCTCGCGCGGGGCAGATGGGCTTTTGCTCATTGGCTCAGACCGCGACCCTGCGCTTTACGACTTTCTGAACAATCAGAAGATACCCGCACTGATCGCCTGGACCTTTGATGCGCACGGCGCGCGGCCAACTGTTGGTTTTGACAATCGCAAGGCGATGACATCGCTTGTGCAGGAGGTACTTGCTTTCGGACATCGCGATATCGCGGTCATCTCAGGTGTCACACAAGGCAATGACCGTGCGCGTCAGCGTGTCGAGGGTGTGAAAGACGCTTTACTCCAAGCCGGGCATGACCCCGACAAACTCCGGATTGTCGAGACCCGCTACGAAGTGGAAAGCGGTGCCGCGGCCTTTGAAGAACTCATGACAGACGGCAGGCACCCGACCGCGATCATCTGCGGCAACGACGTTCTTGCTGTAGGCGCGATTGGGCGGGCACGTGCAATGGGTATTGATGTGCCGGGGGATGTTTCGATCACCGGGTTTGATGACATCGAACTGGCCAAAATCGTCTCGCCTTCACTAACAACCGTTCAGGTGCCGCATCGAAAGATGGGCCGCAAGGCCGCACGGGCACTGATTGATATGGTTGAAAACAATACTATCGTCGCGTCCGTCGAGCTTAAAACCAAGCTGAAGTTGCGCGGCTCACTAGGCCCGGCGCCTGTCAGCGAATGAACTGATCCACATAGTCTTCGCCCAACCCCACTTCGGCAAAGTGTTTGCGGCAAAGGTCGATCTTGGTGAAAACGTCTTCGTACCCCAACACTTTTCCCCAAGGGTCGACATAGCACATCACACCGTTGACCTGAAAATAGGTGATCATCTCGTCTACCCCTTCGGGCACCACAAGCGTGTGCGTCTCGCCGGGCGGCTCGTAGACGTATGATCCAGTCTCGGCCATCCAGTCGTGCTCCAGATAGTGCCAGCGACCTTTCAGCACAAAGCCGTGCACCCCCTGCGGATGGCGGTGTCGCGACAGCACACCAGCCTTGCGCACTTTCAGCAAATTCATCCAGTACCCTTGGCTGCGGTTCAGGCACAAAGGTCGAAACCAGACATTGTCAGCCTGAGGCACCCAAAGCCGGTCATCCTCGGGCACCGCGTTCGGGATGACGATTTCCTCCAGCGCTTCCTTGGGAAATGGCAGCTGGTAGGGCATTCTTGGATCATGATCGTCTGGCATCTTGTCTCCTCACATTGCCAAATAGCCGCCATCCACGGGGTAAACCGCGCCCGTAACAAAGCTTGCCTCATCGCTCAACAGCCAGCGCACCAAAGCGCCAACCTCTTGGGTTTGTCCCCACCGTTTCATCGGCGTTCGCGTCATAATGCCATCAGTACGACCCTGATCTTCGCGCAAGGCTTGCGTCATCTCGGTCTCGATCCAACCCGGTGCAATTGCATTCACGCGAATGCCGTCCTCGGCCCACTTGCCCGCCAGCGCCTTTGTCAGCTGAGCAATTCCTCCCTTTGAGGCGGAGTAGGCTGGCACAATAGGTCCGCCAAAAGTGCTGAGCATTGAGGCCATGTTGACGATTGCCCCGCCACTTGCCGCCAAAAGATCGTGCGCGGCCAGACAGCACCGCATCGTTCCGGTCAGGTTCACATCGATGACCTGTTGAAAGACCTCGATCTCATATTCGTCATGGCGCCGGATAATCCCCGCACAATTGACCAATCCGTCAAGCTGATCGATCCGGTTAAACAATGCCGTTACCGAAGCTCCATCGGTTACATCCAGTAAACACAGGTCGATCCCTGACTGCGCCTCAAAAGCATCCAACTCTGCTTGTGAGGCTGAGGCCGCAATGACGGACCATCCATGACTTGCAAGGACACGTGCGACACCCGCCCCGATCCCACGCGTGCCGCCGGTGACGACAATCTGTTTCATGTCAGCTTTTCCTTCCCATCATGTGCATCTTCTCGCGTCTTGCCTGCTTTGGAAAGGGATCAGCTAAAAGCGGCTAGGTGAACTGTGCAAATCGAAAGCCGAGTGATAGTCAGTCTTCACAAAGTGACTTTTCAATCAAACGGACACGCGCATGACCATCAAACGCCTGCAAACCTCGGCTCGCATGAGCAAAATCGTCAAACACAACGGAGTGGCCTACCTCTGCGGCCAGGTGGGAACTGCGGATGAATCGGTGGCTGATCAGACGCGCGAGTGTCTGAGAAGGATTGAAGCCTTGCTGGCCGAGGCGGGTTCTTCGCCAAAACACATTCTGCAGGCCGTCATCTGGCTTGCCGACATGAGTGATTTCGCTGAGATGAACGAGGTTTGGGATGCGTGGGTCCCAGAAGGCCACGCCCCTGCCCGCGCTTGCGGCGAAGCCAAACTGGCACGCCCGGCCTTGAAGGTTGAAATCATCATCACTGCAGCGTGTGATTAGGAATGCCCGACGGCCATGTCCGCTTCGTTTAATTTCAAGGCGCCTCCAGAGGCCGTGATTTCATGTGTCACAGGTGTCGAACGTGACACGATCCGGCCTGCGTGTGCCACGGCAATACGGTGCGCACGCAGGCGAATGGCTTCGATTTTGTCAGTGGCCTGCAGCACCACGAAATTCGCGTTGCATCCTTTGCGAACACCATAGTCCTCAAGACCCATGATGCGCGCCGAATTCTCAGTCACCGCATCAAAGCACCACTCCATATCTGCTCGGCTTGAAAGCTGCCCGACGTGAAGCCCCATGAAGGCCACATCAAGCATGTCGGCTTTGCCCAAAGAATACCAAGGGTCCATCATGCAATCCGAACCAAAACCAACAGTAATGCCCGCATCCCGCAATTCGCGGACGCGTGTTTGCCCGCGCCGTTTGGGATAGCTGTCGTGCCTGCCTTGCAGCATGATGTTGATCAATGGGTTGGGGATCGCGTGGACACCTGCCTCAACCATCAAGGGGATCAGTTTGGATACATAATAGTTGTCCATCGAATGCATCGATGTCAGGTGCGATCCGGTCACACGTCCCTGAAGGCCCAGACGCTGGGTTTCAAAGGCCAATGTTTCGATATGACGGCTCATCGGGTCATCGCTTTCGTCGCAATGCATATCGACCATCAGCCCGCGCTCTGCGGCGATCTCACATAAAAGACGTACGCTTTCCGCACCGTCAACCATCGTGCGCTCGAAATGCGGAATGCCACCAACAACGTCGACGCCAAGGTCCAATGCGCGCATCGTGTTTTCCATCGCGGTGGGGTCGCGCAGCACGCCATCCTGCGGGAATGCGACCAATTGCAGGTCAAGATAGCCTTTGACTTTTTCACGCACCTCCAAAAGGGCCTGCACGCCCTTCAGCGCGTCGTCGCAGGTATCTACATGCGATCGGATGGCACCGATGCCCTTGGCGGTTGCAAGGTTGCAGTAGCGCAGCGCCCTTTCAACGATGTCTTCAACGGATTGAACAGGTTTCAGTTCTCCCCAAAGCGCTATGCCCTCCAAAAGCGTTCCCGAAACATTCATCCGCGGCGTGCCCAAAGACAAAGTTGCGTCCATGTGGAAGTGCGGGTCAACAAAGGGGGGCGACACCAGATAGCCCCCGGCGTCGAACACGTCCTTGGCATCGGCCGTTATGTCTGCTTCGATGGCCTCAATTTTTCCATCCTTGCACGCAATGTCTGCGCCCGTTTGCCCATCGGTCAGGGTGGCGTTCTTGACGATCAGGTCAAACATGGCAGCTCCTATCTTTGGCCTTTGAACCAAGGCGTCAGCAATGCGCGTGGATAGTCAGCCGAGCGTGCCGCGATGACAAGGGCGATGATCGACAGGATGTATGGAGCCATAAGGAAAATCTGGCCCGGCACCAATGCACCCATCTCGGTTTGCAGCCGCACTTGCAGCGCGTCGAACCCGCCAAAAAGCAATGCGCCTAGCAGTGCCTTGCCCGGTCGCCAACTGGCAAAGATCACAAGCGCGATGCAAACCCATCCGCGTCCGTTGACCATTCCGAAAAAGAAGGCGTCAAAGGCGGACATGGTCAAAAAGGCACCGCCCAATGCCATCAAGGCCGAACCGGCGACAATGGCGCCGATGCGCAATCCGTAAACCGACAGGCCTTGTGCGTCGACACTATCGGGATTGTCGCCAACTGCCTGCAACGCAACCCCAAGGGCAGTGCGGTTCATTACGAACCAGACCAAAGCCACCATCAAAAGAGCAAGCCACGTCAGCGCGGTTTGCTGGAACAGTACCTGTCCAAGGAAGGGGAGGTCGGAAAGTACTGGTATATCGAGCGGTTGAAACGGCTCAATCCGCGGTGGAGATGAGACATTCGGCAAAGCCGTGCGATAGGTGAAATAACTCACCGAGGTTGCAAACAGAGTTATGCCAAGCCCTGAGACATGCTGAGACAGACCAAGCGGAACGGTGAGGATAGCATGCAAAAGGCCGAACAGCGCGCCGGCCAGTGCGGCCACCAGAACGCCGCCCCAAAGGCCCGCACCCAGCCAAACAGCCATCCAGCCGCACATGGCACCAACGACGAAGATGCCTTCGATACCAAGGTTCAGCACACCTGCACGCTCGCAAATGAGTGCGCCCAAGACGCCAAAAATCAGCGGTGTGGCGATGCGCAAAGACGCGGCCCAAAAGCTCTCGCTGATCAGAATGTTCAAAATGTCCATCATGTGGCGCTTTCACTTTTCGAGCGAACGAAGCGGTACTTCGCGATGAACCCACCGACCAACACACAAAGAAGCGACATGGACACCACCAGATCGGCAAGAAAGGACGAGACACCCATAGCGCGGCTCATGCTGTCCGCGCCCACAAAAACCGATGCGATGAACAACGCGGCAATGACCACGCCAACAGGCGACAAACCGGCAAGCATTGCCACTACGATCCCTGTGTACCCGAATCCGGGTGACAGATCCGACGTCAGGTATCCTTTTAGTCCCGCCACTTCACTAACACCTGCCAAGCCTGCCAACCCACCAGAAATGATGGCGGCACCGAAAAGTGACCGATTTACATTGATCCCGGCGTGGCGGGCTGCGGCGGCGTTTTCACCAACGGCGCGCAGTTTGAACCCCCAGACCGAACGCACCAGCATGAACTGGGCGATTCCGGCCAGCACCAGGGCAATGATCAGGCCCGAATGGATGCGCATCCGGTCCATAAGCGGTGGCAGCATGCCCTGATCGAGGACCGGGGCGGATTGCGGCCAGCCCAAACTCATCGGGTCCTGCAAGGGGCCTTCCAGCATCATTTGCAGAAAGATCAGAATGATGAAGTTCAGCAGCAGAGTGGTCACAACTTCATCCGCTCCAAATCGGATTTTCAGATACGTGGGCGCAGCCATGCCCGCGGCTCCTGCGGCGGCACCAAGCAGAATTATAAGCGGTAACAACAGGATGCCTGAAATGTCGAGAACTCCGGAGCCAATGGCAACCGCTGCCATGGCACCGAGGTAAAGCTGCCCTTCGGCCCCAATGTTCCAAAGCTTGGCGCGGAAAGCCAATGCGGCTGCGAGTCCGGTAAAGATAAGTGGAGTCGCACGTGTCAGCATCTCGGAAAAGGCAAAGACCGACCCAAAGACGCCTTTGGCCATTTCGCCATAGGCGGTGATCGGGTTGGCCCCTGCCGCAAGCAAGGGAATGGCTGCCAGGGCCAGGGCGATGACCGCCGAAAGAACGGGGATGCCGACGGCAAAGGCCCGTGACGGGTTTTCGCGCGGCTCAATCCGGATCATGCGGGCTCCCCCGCCATCATCAACCCGATCCTTTCGCGAACGTGCCCGCCCGCGTCGATCAAATGGCCTTCTCGGATGACAAGAATGCGGTCGGCTAGCCTCAGGATCTCATCCAGATCTTCGGATATCAGCACAACGCCCGCGCCGCGCGCCCGCGCCTCCAAAAGCCGTCGACCCACTTCTGCGGCTGCCCCCATGTCCAAACCACGGGTGGGTTGATTGGCAAGGATCACGCGTGGCGTGCGTTCGAACACACGCGCAAGGATAAGCTTTTGGATGTTCCCGCCGGACAAAAGACGCGAGGCTGCGGTCACAGCAGGCCCGCGCACGTCATAGTCTTTGACCAGCTTCTCGGCGTTTGCGTGAATGGCGTCGCGGCGCAATAGTCCATGCGATTGAATCGCAGGATCATCGAGGCGTTCGATCACCATATTCTCGGCAACGCTCATTGCACCAACGATGCCTTCGCGGTGACGATCTTCGGGTATGCGTCCGATACCAGCCTTTACCATCGCGGTTGGCGTGATTTTCTGGAGTTCGGTCTCATCGATACTGAGTGCGCCACTGGCGGGTTTTTCCAGACCGGCAACGACATTCGCCAATGCGCTTTGACCGTTTCCGGAAATGCCAGCGATCCCAACAATTTCATGGGCGCGCACGGTCAAATCCACACTTTTCAAGCTATCGCGGTGAGATCTGCCCACGACAGAGACGCCTTTCAGCGAAAGCACCGGCGTGCCGGGCGGCATTTCCTGTCGTGTCACTTTGGGTGTGTCGGCTCCCACCATCATACGAGCGATTGCTTTTTCGTCGGCCTCATTGGTTGCCATTTCGCCGACCTTGCGACCGTGGCGCAAAACAGCAATCCGGTCAGAAAAGGCGAGAACCTCGCGCAGCTTGTGACTGATGAATATGACAGACAGTCCGTCTTTCGCCATCGCCTTGATGTTTTCAAACAGCGTGTCAGCTTCTTGCGGGGTTAACACGGCAGTGGGTTCATCCAACACCAGGATACGCGCGTCGCGATAAAGCGCTTTAAGGATCTCGACCCTTTGGCGTTCGCCCACAGAAAGACGTCCGACGGGCACGGTCAAAGGCGCGTTCAATCCGCTTCGTTCGATGATGCCCGCGATCTTATCCTTTGCCGCCCGCCGGTTTCTTCTAAGGGCAAGCAAGGGCTCTGATCCCAGAGTGATATTATCAAGCGCGTTGATATTTTCGGCGAGCGTGAAATGTTGGTGCACCATGCCAATACCAGCAGCCAAGGCTGCTTGCGGATGACCAAGGGGCAGGGGGCGAAGCGCGCCGGTTCCATCGCTCACCTCAACCGAACCAGAATCGGGCAGATAGTGCCCGAACAACATATTCATCAACGTCGTCTTGCCAGCTCCGTTCTCACCAAGAAGGGCCAGCACCTCGCCCTTTTCAAGGGTCAGCGAGACGTCATCGTTCGCAACGACCTGCCCAAATCGTTTGCTCAGCCCGTTAAGCCTTAAAACAGTTTGCTGTGTCATAAAGGAAATAGGCTGGCGCAATCGCCAGCCTATTATTCTTAGTTGTCAGAGACCGGACGATCATCGTTCACGTTGACACGGAACAGACCATCCAGAATTTCAGCTTCGCGCGCTTTCACGGCACTTGCCGTTTCGGCTGCGACGAGGCTTTCATCCATCACCAGCGAGCCGCCGCCATATGCCATAAAGCTGTATTGGCCATAGTCTGCCGCTTCAAAGGTGCCTGCAGCCACGTTTGCCACTGCTTTGTCGATGGTCGCTTCCATATGCCAAAGTGCAGAGGCCATGATTGTTCCGGGGTAGTCAGCGGAAGTGTCGATGACATTGCCGATCGCTTTAACCCCGCGCTCAACCGCAGCGTCAGAAACACCAAACCGCTCCGCATACATAACGTCAGCGCCCGCATCCATCATGGCAAAGGCGCTTTCCTTGGCTTTTGGCGGATCATACCAGCTGTCGATAAAATTTACGATGAATGTCACATCCGGGTTCACCTCGCGCGCGCCATCCATGAAGGCATGCATCAGGCGGTTCACTTCCGGAATGGCGTAGCCGCCGACCATGCCGATCACATTCGACTCGGTTGCAGCCCCGGCGACCATGCCGGAAAGGTACGACGGTTCGTGAATCCAGTTGTCGAAGACCGAGAAATTAGGGGCAACCGGACCAAAGGATGAACCCATCAGGAAAGCAGTCTCGGGATAATCCTTGGCCACGTTGCGCGCAGCGCGCTCAAGTCCAAAGACCTCGCCCACAATCAACTGCGAACCCTGTTCGGCATATTCGCGCATGACGCGTTCGTAATCGGTATTGGCCACGTTTTCGGAAAATGCGTATTCAATGTCGCCGCGTTCCGCCGCAGTGTTTAGGGCCTTGTGAATGCGGCTGATCCACTGCTGTTCCACAGGGAGCGTATAGATTGCTGCTACCTTAACTCTTTCGGCAACAGAGGCCCCAGCTGCGAGAAGAGTTGAAGCGGCTACAACTGCCGCAAGTAGCACCCTTCGTGTGATTGATGTTTTGACCATTTTCCCACTCCTGTTTGTTCAATCAAGAGAGTACCTTTTTACCGTTCAGTCAAATTTAAAATATCTCAACAATACAATCCCGACTGTCGGACAACAAACTAAGCCTCGGTTTTGAACAGTTGGGCTGGCAATGGGCAAGAACCATGCGCAGTGCAAACACCAGCGCGTGTTTTCTGGGGAGTAAGGAATTAGGTGGTGGAGCCTAGGGGAGTCGAACCCCTGACCTCTTGCATGCCATGCAAGCGCTCTCCCAACTGAGCTAAGGCCCCAAACCGGGTGCAGCCATTGTTGACTGCGCCCGTCAAATACCTGCTTCCGTCTATGCGACGCAAGCAAAAAGAGTGTTAGTCGTCGTCTTCTTTGGCAACATCGGCGATCTCGTCAAGCGAGACATCGTCACTGTCGTCATCGTCTTCCAGAACATCGTCGCCCAGATCTACATCTGCGTCGTCGTCATCATCCAGTACAATTTCGTCGTCTTCTTCGTTTTCAGCTTCGGGCTTGGAATTGGCATCTGGCTTGTCGGCAACCATCGTGCGGTTTGTCTTGCCTGTGTCGATCGTGACCGTCTCGCCCGTATAGGGGCTGACGATTGGCGTCTTGTTCAGGTCATAGAACCGTTTTCCAGTGGTTGGGCAAATGCGCTTTGTGCCCCATTCTTCCTTGGGCATGTCTCATCTCTTCCGTTGGTCAATTTCATCGTGCCGCGTGCCACACTGGGCTTCGGCTGTCAAAGGCTTTCGCGCATCAAAGTGGGTCTGGTGCCGACAATCGGCAAGACGTAGTGTCGCGAAAAATCGGATGTTGGGGTGAAATGGAGCAATTTGCGCTCAACGGGATAGAAATTTTGGTTCGGCGGTCGCCGCGTGCGCGCCGATTTTCGTTGCGTGTATCGTCATTAGATGGGCGGGTCACGATGACGGTTCCCAAGTCCGTGTCCATGCGAGATGCCAAGGGATTTGCAGAGCAAAAGGCCGATTGGGTCACCCGCGCCGTGAGCCGCGTCCATGAACCGGTAGAGATCAAGCCGGGGGCGCGGGTTCCCGTCGAGGGGGTAATGCGAGAGATCGCGCACCACAGCGCTCGCTCGGCAAAAGTTGACGGGCAGGGGCTGCTGGTGCCTGTCGGACGCGAGGTGCCAGCGCTTGTTGCCTTGCTCAAGCATCTGGCGCGTGACCGTCTGTTCGAACGTGTTTCTCATCATGCAAAAGCGCTGGGGCGCGACTATGGCAGGATTACTTTGCGTGACACGCGGTCAAGATGGGGATCGTGCAGTTCGCAGGGCAACTTGATGTTCTCGTGGCGGCTGATGATGGCGACGCCAGACGTGCTTGACTATGTCGCGGCCCATGAAGTTGCTCATCTTGAGCGAATGGATCACTCACCGGCGTTCTGGCGCGTGGTGGATCGGCTTTGCCCTGACCATCAGGCGCAGCGGAAATGGTTGCGCGAGCAAGGCAACGCGCTGCATCGATATCGTCTGAGTTAGACGCGTCACTTCAAAGACGGATGCACTTTGCGCGGTATGCTAAAGGTCACAATGGTTGCATAGCCCAGGCACAAAACGATCAGCGTGATCCAGGCGTAGGTCAATAATCCCAAGCCAACCAGGCACGATCCGATGAGAAACAAGATCAGGTTGTGTCGCGAAACGCGGGTTGTCTTGAACGACCATGTCGGAATGCGGCTGACCAACAGCAAGCCGATCCCGATCATGTAAAAGCAAATAGCATAGCCCGGTATTCGGGCTGCCTCGGGAAAGGCAAATGCAATGTAGAGCGGCATCATCACAAGAATGGCCCCTGCCGGAGAGGGCAATCCCTCAAAAAACCGCATGTCGATCTCAGCTTCGGATTTCGAGGCAATATTGAACCGTGCGAGTCTGAGAACGCAACAAACTGTGAATATCAGAACAGCCAGCCAAGCCGCGTTTTCCATCTCGTGCAAGGCCCAGAAATAGATCACCAAAGGTGTAGCAACACCGAAATTCAGAAAATCGGCGAGCGAATCCAGTTCTGCTCCAAGTTTCGATGCGCTTCCCATGCGCCGTGCCAGCCTGCCATCAAGTCCGTCCAGCAAGCAGGCGACTAGAATGAGTTGCACGGCCACGGCGAAATCGCCTGTGACGGCTGATCTGATCGCCGTCAGGCCAGCACAAATGGCTGCAAGCGTTAGAAGGTTGGGCAACTGATGAGACAGCGGGTAACTGTCAGAGGTCTCCGAAGTGGGCTGCTGCGGCGCTCTCATTCAGTGTCCATTCCAGCTGTTGCATGGGGCGGCATCTCAGCCAAAACAGTTTCGCCAGCTATCATTGTCTGACCAACGCTTACCAAAGGGTTTACGCCGTCAGGAACGTAGACATCAACGCGTGATCCAAATCGGATCAATCCAAAGCGTTCACCTGTGTTCAAAGTGTCGCCCGCCTTTACAAAGCAAACGATCCGCCGCGCGACCAATCCGGCGATCTGGACAACCGCAATCTCCTGTTCGTCAGAAACCCCGATCCGCAGGCTCATCCGTTCATTATCGGTGCTTGCTTTGTCCAGAGAGGCGTTGAAAAACTTACCCGGACGGTAAGCGATGTTCAAAATTTCTCCCGATATGGGGGTGCGGTTCACGTGACAATTGAAAACGTTCATGAAAACGCTGATCCGCATCAAAGGCGTGTCCGTCATGCCAAGTTCAGGCGGCGGCGTTGCGCGCTCCATCAGTGACACAACGCCATCAGCCGGGCTGATCAAAAGCCCGGGCCGAGCAGGCGTCACCCGCTCCGGGTCGCGGAAAAAGTAATAACACCAAATGGTTAATATGACACCGATCCACCCAAGAATGGGTGTGATCATGAACATAAGCACGGTAATAGCGGCAAA
This sequence comes from Silicimonas sp., assembly GCA_013003245.1. Lineage (GTDB taxonomy): Bacteria > Pseudomonadota > Alphaproteobacteria > Rhodobacterales > Rhodobacteraceae > JABDJX01. Next base: position 33,517 of record JABDJX010000248.1, read on the forward strand.
GATTGCTACAAACCTGATGCCTTCTTTGTGCATCGGTTTGATGAAAGTGCTCGTCATGTTCATTGGTTGTTTGTCTTTCCATTGAGCCAGTGCCCTGCGCGTCTATGTCCGAAAAGGTTTGAGGCCAAGCTAAATCCCATTTGACAAGGCAGGTCGTGTGATCACAAATGCACCCATGTCAGCAAAACCCGATCCGCTTCCCGCCGCTCATGAACGTGTCTATCGGGCGTTGCGTACACAGATCATGCACGGAGAGCTTGCGCCGGGCGCGTCGCTAACATTGCGCGGCATAGGATCGGAATTCGGCGTATCAATGACCCCTGCGCGCGAGTCCGTGCGCCGTTTGGCGGCAGAGGGTGCTTTGACGCTGTCCAATTCAGGCCGTGTTGCCACGCCAGAGCTGTCCAATGAGCGCATCGAGGAGCTTGCCGCCCTGCGCGCCTTAATCGAAACCGAACTGGCCAGTCGCGCCTTACCGCGCGCGCATCTGGCGTTGATTGAACGTTTGCAGGCGATCAACGGCACCGTCTCCGAAGCTGTCGCCAAGGGCGATGCGGTCTCCTATATCCGGCGCAACCTCGAATTTCACCGCACGTTATACTTGCGCGCCCAAGCGCCTGCGATGCTTGCCATGGCCGAGACGGTGTGGCTGCAACTGGGGCCAACCATGCGCAAACTCTATGGTCGCCTGCGTCAGGGCAAAGCTCCTGAAAATCACCGCCTCATTCTGGCAGCCCTCAGGGCGGGGGACGAACCCGGGCTGCGCCTTGCCGTGCGCACTGACGTGACCAAAGGCCTGCGGATGCTCGCGGCTTAGGCGGACATAACGAAACGTAACGAGTGCCATCACAAATCGCGAATTGCTTTGCTGCTGATTCCACGCGACAAGGTCTGAATGACCCGGACCCAACCTCTTATAACGCCCGTGCTTGCCGTTGGCTGCGTGATCATCCTGATCAGCTTTGCGATCCGCGCCTCTTTTGGCGTGTTTCAGATCCCCATCGCTGATGAGTTCGGCTGGGCACGCGCAGAATTCTCAATGGCCATCGCGATCCAAAACCTCTTTTGGGGCATTGGCCAACCGATCTTTGGCGCCGTTGCTGAAAAAATCGGCGACCGGAAGGCCATTGTAATTGGTGCGCTCCTTTATGCGACAGGGCTCGTGGCATCCGCCTACACCACAACGCCATTTCTGATGCAAAGCCTTGAGGTGCTTGTAGGTTTTGGTATCGCGGGCACAGGGTTTGGCGTGATCCTCGCCGTTGTCGGGCGCGCTGCATCGACCGAAAACCGCTCCATGGCGCTGGCGATTGCCACTGCAGCCGGATCCGCTGGCCAAGTTGTGGGGCCGCCCTTGGCCGAGGGGCTGATGACGCTGATGACATGGCAGTCGGTGTTCATCGTCTTTGCCGGTATGATCCTTGCCGCGCTTTTCACACTGCCGATGATGCGCGCGCCCACCGTTTCCAAAATGGAGCTGGAAGAAAGCATGGGCACCGTTCTGGTGCGCGCGTTCAAGGATCCGTCCTATGCGCTCATTTTCATGGGCTTCTTCTCCTGCGGCTATCAACTGTCTTTCGTAACCGCACACTTCCCCGCCATGGTGACCGAGATGTGCGGGCCAATCGCGCAAGGCGGTCTGCTGCACGGGCTTGGCATCACAACAACATCAGCGTTGGGAGCGATCGCCATTGCGGTCATCGGCTTTTTCAACATCGCGGGCACGCTGACAGCGGGCTGGTTGGGCAATCGCTACTCCAAAAAGTATTTGCTGGCGGGCATCTACACAGGGCGCACAGTGATTGCAGCCGCGTTCATCCTTTCACCTATCACCCCCGCCTCCGTCCTGATCTTTTCCGCCGCCATGGGCACGCTGTGGCTGGCAACAGTTCCCCTGACCAGCGGGCTGGTCGCTCATATTTATGGCCTGCGCTACATGGGCACGCTCTACGGCTTTGTCTTCTTTAGCCACCAGTTGGGATCGTTCCTTGGTGTCTGGCTGGGCGGGCGCATGTACGACCTCACGGGCGACTACACCGCAGTGTGGTGGATCGGTGTCGGTGTTGGTGCGTTTAGCGCCATCGTGCACTTGCCGATCAGGGAAGAACCGCGCACAGCACTGGCCTGAAGCGGCAAAGAATAGTGTGCGCCATAAGGCGGGCTTTCAGATCAAGTCACGGTGTTGCGCGTCAGAAACCCGTCAAGCGCCTGCGCAACCTGGGTCGGGTGGGTTTGCAGCAGGTTGTGCGCAGCACCTGAAATCTGCACGTGATGCGCATCCGGATGAAGCTCGGCAAGCCGCCCCATCAGCGAAGACGGCACAACAGGGTCAAGCGTGCCCCATATTGCCAGCGTGCGCGTTCTGATATGATGGATGTGGCGCAGATCCTCGGCTGAGCTGGTCGTCAACACATGCCTGCGCGAGGATAAAAGCGCGGGCAAAAATCCGCGCGTCCGCGTTTCTGCTGCCTGCCGATCTTCCAGATCCGGGATCACCGTTGCGTTCACTTTGTGCTCGATCAATTCGCGCCGCAGCATCCAACCGCCTGCTACACGCGTCAGCCAATCGCCGATCAGCGGCGCGGTCCATGGATCAAAGCCATTCTGTTTGCCCACGTTCAGTCCCGCAGGTGCCACCAGCACCAGATCGCGCACGCGCGGTCCTTCTTCCGAAGCAAAGGCAATCGCAATCTGGGCACCAAGTGAAAACCCGACCAAAACCAGTGGCCCGCCAACCTTCTGATGTCGCAGCAGATCGCGCAGTTGCTGCAAAAAGAAATCAAGCGTTTGCGCGCCGCGTGGCCGATCCGAATAACCCCTCCCGTAAAGATCAAAGGTCAGCACCCGAAATCCCATGCCTGCAAGATGCCGCTCCGTCGCTGCAAAAACGTAAGAAGGCGTCGACAGCCCATGGATACAGACGGCGACCGGCGCGCCTTCTGGCCCACTCCAGGTGTAATGTGTCGCACCCATCGGCAGGTCCGCGATGCGCCCCGGCGCGCGGCTCTGGCGTGCCGCAGTCATCGGCGCGCGGAAAAGCTCGGCTATAAACGGCAACGCAAGCAGCAACGCCACCGCAGCCAATGCGACAACGCCGAAACTCATTAAATCAGCCCTTCAGCCTCAAGCCGAGCCCGCCATCCATCGGCCTCTACGAACAGATGTGTCTGCCATCCCCGTGCCTGTGCGGCGTCGATATTCTCTTGCTTGTCATCAGTGAAAATCAGTTCTGCACCAGACAAACCTGATCCCGCCTCCAAGGCCTCATAGATCCCCGCATCGGGCTTCGCGACACCCAGATGCGCTGACACGTACTCTTCGTCAAAACGCTGAAGGGCGGGGTGCATCTCTTTCGCGATCTCAAGCGTCTCCGCGCCGAAATTCGACAGCGCCAATTGCTTCACACCTTTTGCCGCAAGCGCATCGACAATCTCAGCCGAGCCGGGAACCACCGTTGAAAACATCTCGGACCACGCATCAATCCAAAGATGAATTTCCTCGGCCCATTCGGGGTACTTTTCAGCATGCGCGCGTGTCAAAGTGTGCCCGTCCGCGCCCAGATCAAACGCGTGGTTCATCACGTGCGGCTGCGTGTCCTCAAAAAACTGACGTCGCTTCTCCTCGCCAAGGCGACGATCATAAAACGCCTCCGGCTCCCACATCGCAAAGATGTTCCCGATATCCCAAACAACCGCCTTGATCATGCTCTCTCCATTCACCTCAATGCCCTGTCCAATGCGTCCAAAAATCGCGAGCGATCCGCCTTGGAAAAAGGCCGTCCGCCGCCTTGCCGAAACGGATCAGCCGCGCGCAGATCAGCCGCCAGATCACGCATCGCCAGTGCCTCGCGCACGTTGGCTTGTGTCAATGCTTCGCCGTTTGGTTTCAACACCTTGGCACCCGCTTCAACGCATTTCGCAGCCAAGGGCATGTCGGAAGTCACCACCAGATCATCCTCGCCCACGCGCTCGGCAATCCACATATCCGCCTCATCCGCCCCCGCGTCCACAAAAACGCTTTCAATCAAAGGATTGGCAGATGGTTTGATTCCGCCGTTAGAAACCATTTTGACAGGAACCTTCAGTCGCGTAGCGACCTTTTCGACCTCGGCCTTCACCGGGCAGGCATCGGCGTCCACATAGATCACGAATAAAGCGCCTCAGCGTGAAATTCGATGTGATCCTCGATAAAGGTCGAGACAAAGAAATAGCTGTGATCGTACCCCTTTTGCATCCGCACAGTGGCCTCCATCCGGCGCTCTGCCAGGGCTTGCGCCAAAGCTTCCGTCTTCAACAAATCGCCGAACTGATCATCGGTGCCGGTATCAATCAGAACTGGTGCCTCAAGCGCCCCTTCGCGCACCAGACAGGTTGCGTCATGGCCCTCTCCTGCATGCACCGACCCCAAATACGCCTCGAACTGCTTCTTGCCCCAATCGCTCTCGGTCGGGTTGCAGATCGGCGAGAAGGCCGAGACGGATTTGAACCGCCCATCCTTGGCTGCCAGCGTCAAGGCACCATGCCCCCCCATCGAGTGCCCGGTGATCGACTGCGCTTCCTGGTCCAAGGCAAAGTTATCAAAGAGCGCTTCGGTCAAATCACCCAGAATATAACTCTCCATCTTGAAGTGCGGCGCCCAGGGCGCTTCAGTCGCATCAATGTAAAACCCAGCCCCCTGTCCCAGATCATAAGCCTCATCATCGGCCACATCCTCGCCGCGCGGTGAGGTGTCGGGAAACACCAAGGCGATCCCATGCGCCGCCGCATGCGCTTGCGCCCCTGCTTTGACCATTGCGTTCTCATGCGTGCAGGTCAGCCCTGACAGATACCAAAGAAGTGGCACAGGGCCAAAATGCGCTTCATCCGGCAGGAACAGCCCAAAGGTCATCTCACCACCTGTGGCTTTCGAGGCGTGGCGATAAACCCCTTGCGTGCCGCCAAACGAACGGTTCTCAGATACGGTTTCCAAATGCGCGCTCCTTTTTCAAAGCGTTGTCTTCACCCAGCCGATGACAACCGCGACCGTGATCACCGAAGCAGCGGTCGAAATCAAGATCGCCGCCGAGACGCGTTGCGGGGCCACGTTATAGTGCTGCGCCAAGATAAACACGTTTCCGGCCACGGGCAGGGCGGCGCAAGCGATCATCACCCCCGCAGCATAGGGTTCCACCGGCCAGATCACCAACGCCGCAAATGCCACGGCGGCAGGGTGCAACACCAGTTTGGCAAAGGACAACCAGACCGCCACAGACAACCGCTCGGCGCTTTTTGACGCCAGCGACGCCCCGATTGCAAAGAGCGCCCCGGGCGTGGCGGCAGCTCCCAAAAGCTGCAGAAAATCATCCAGAACGGCCGGTACCGGGATCGACAGTGATGACCACGCAAAGCCCAGTCCGATCGAGGCAATCATCGGGTTTTTGATCAGTCCTTTTGTGACCGTTACAAAGATCATCGGCGAGAGCCCCCCGCTGCGTGACGCCGTCACAACGATCACGATCAGCGATCCAAAAACGATCAGATCAACACCCAGAACCAGGATCACACTTGCCACTGCCTCCGGCCCCAGCAAAAGCGCCAGCATCGGAATGCCCAGAAAACCGACATTGCCGATCACCGCGCATTGCGCCTCAAAGGCAGCTTCCGAAACGCTAACTCCGCGAAACAGTGCAAACATCACAGACCCGACATATACTGCAGCCGAAGCTGCCAGATAGGCCTTGACGAAGTTCCACTCAAACATCTGGGCCAATGGGTGAGTGGCCGCAAACCGAAACAGCATTGCCGAAAGAGCGAAGTAAAAAACGAATTTCGTCAGATAGGCTGTGGCTTCCTCGTTAAAGAACCCTGTCCTGCCCGCGCCATATCCAAGGCCGATGACAGCAAAAAACGGAAGGGTTTCAAGGAAAATAGCCCACATGGATTTTCGCGTATCATGGTCTGATAGACTGTGAAAGCAAAGGCTTGATAGCCAATGAGATAAAACCGCAGACAGAGCTTTGTTACTATGTCTTGCAGGTTTAAACTTAAGCAAAAGGGGAGGTTTGCCATGGATGCGATGACAATGACGGCCAAACGGCGCAGCGCGGTCTGGCTCAGCTCGGATGCTGGCGATTTCGATACGTTCCGAGATTTGATCGAGGCCGAGACCAATGCCGCCGACTTGCCCTTGGCCGCAGACATTCAAAAGCGCATCCCGGTCTATGATGGCGCGTTCGTGCGCACATCAGCCGCCGACGACGGAGCCCGCCTTAACCTGCTCTCCGAATGGAATGCGGTCTTCGAAGACGGCCCGGGCGTGATCGTGATCAAAGCGGGCATGGAGGACCTCTCCGTCGTCGACCAAGCCTCTGCCATCTTCGAGGCGATTATCGCGCGCGAAAAGGCCGAAGGCACAACCGCCGGCGATCACTTCGCCAAACCCGGTGCCAATGACCGGGTGTGGAATGCCGCGCAAAAGCACTGCCTGACCGATCCGGATAACTTCGCCGCCTATTACGCCACCGACGCCATCGCCATGGCCTCAAGCGCCTGGCTGGGCCGAGGCTATCAGGTGACAGCACAGGTCAACCGCGTGAACCCCGGCGGTGCCAAACAGACCGCGCACCGCGATTACCACCTTGGCTTCATGAACGCCGACCAACTGGCCACCTATCCCATTCAGGCGCACCGCTTCTCGCCGGGTCTGACCCTGCAGGGCGCTGTGGCCCATTGTGATATGCCGCTCGAAAGCGGTCCAACGATGCTCTTGCCCTACTCGCAGCGCTTCCTCGAAGGCTATGTCGCCTACAACCGCCCGGAGTTTCAGACCTATTTCGCCAAGCACCACGTGCAATTGCCGCTTGATAAGGGTGATCTGCTCTTTTTCAACCCGGCCGTCATGCACGGCGCAGGCGACAACGTCTCAACCAACATCTACCGCATGGCAAATCTGTTGCAGGTCGGCTCGGCCTTCGGGCGCTCAATTGAAACCGTGGATCGCTCAGCCATGGCCGTGGCAGTCTACCCCGCACTTCAAAAAGCAAAAGCGGCAGGCTTAAGCGCGCGCGCCTGTGCCAACGTCATTGCTGCAGCGGCGGAAGGCTATGCGTTCCCGACAAACCTTGACCTTGATACGCCAACACCGGGCTCGATGGTGCCCTTGTCGCCTGCAGAGCGGATGCAAAAGGCTCTCGATGAAGGCAAATCACCTCAGGCGTGGTCGGACGAGGTCGCTGAGATAATCACCCGCCGCGCGTCATAAAGACTATGAAACGCACGTGGTTTCTTCTTGGCGAAAATACTCTGGGGAGTTTGAGGGGTGAAACCCCTCATTCGGGCGACGCCGTCAGGCGGCGCAAATCAAAAAAGGGCCACCACAGCTGGCGGCCCTTCGACAAAATCCTCAGCGTGACAGACTTTCCGCCAGACGCATCAACGTGATGGCCTCTGCACGGTACCCAAAGGCGTCCGCGCCCTTTGCCTCGGTTGCCAAGCCGATAGCCTCTGACCAGCCCCAGGCTCCAAGATAATCACTGTCACGCAGCAACTGTCCAAAGCCCGCCATGGCAATCGAGAACCGCACATCGTCGCTCACAGTACCTTGCCCTGCGCGGATCGGCTCTTCAATCAGGATGCTGGCGCTTTCGCCGGGCTTCTTATAGCGCAGTTTGAAGAATCCCAGTTCATCAGACGTCGCGGGCTGCTGAACGTCGTCTGTGGCCTCCGAGTACCGCAGCGGCCCATTGCGGATCGCGTCAGACCCAACCGGGGTCACCTCATAAATCGCCGTCACCCGGTGGCCAGCCCCGATATCGCCC
>JABDJX010000273.1 GCA_013003245.1 Silicimonas sp.
ACCAGAGGCTCCGGCTATCACGGATGCGCTTCCGGGCATGGCCGAGTTTTTGCCCTGGGGGCCGTTCTATGGCGTCTTCGTGAAAAATGGCACGCCTGATGACGTTGTCGCTACGATGACAGCAGCCTTTGACACTGCCGCCCAAAGCGAAACCTTCACGACCTTGATGGCCAACCGCGGCAACATCGTGATGAACATGTCCGGTCAAGAGGCTGTGGATTTCCTTGCCAAATGGCAGCAGGTCACAGCTTGGGCTTTGCAGGACACTGGCGCGGCAAAAGTCAGCCCCGAAGATCTGGGCATCGCGCGCCCATAAGGGACCCTTCCTGATCTAAGCGCGTCGGCTCTGACAGGGGCCGACGCTTTTTATACCGGAGACCCTCATGACATCCCAAACGCCTCACCGCAGGCCCGGAGAGCTGGTCTTCGCGCTCCTGATCGTCGTCTTTTCAGTCGCCGCCTTCTGGCAGTCTTATGGTATTTCCGGCTTTAGCGGCAAAACAACGCCCGGTGTTTTCCCAATGATCGCCTCAAGCGTGATGGTGATTTCTGGTTTCGTCATTTTGATCTCTGCCACTCGGCTTCCCGCCCCACCAAAGGGTGCTCCCGGCTTCTTGGCCGAGGTTTTGACCCTGCGCCATATGGTCGTGATCGGCTTGGTCTTGGCCTATGTGCTGCTGATGCCGCTGATCGGTTTTGTGGCGAGTTCTGCGGTCTTCCTTTTCTGCGCGTTCCAATTTTTATGGCGTAAAAACCCGCTGCTCATGCTGGCGCTCACCGGGGTCACGTTGGTGATCATCTACGTGGTCTTTCGCGAAGTGTTTCAAGTGGTGCTCCCGCAAGGCACCTTACTGCGCGGTCTGTTTTAAATGTTGGAAACCCTCGGCTTTTTTGTCACCGCTTGGACGGATCCTTGGCTGACATTCTTGGTCGCTGCGGGGACATTTGCAGGCATATATATCGGTGCTATTCCAGGATTATCTGTGACAATGGCCACGTCGATCCTGATCTCCTTCACCTTCAAATGGGACGTCAACGAAGCGCTTGCGCTGATCTCGGGGGTGTTCTTTGGCGGGGTTTATGGTGGCTCGCGCACGGCGATCTTGCTGAACATTCCCGGCGCGCCCTCGGCCATCGCGACCGCAATCGAAGGCTACCCGCTCGCCAAACGCGGCGAGGCAGGCGAGGCGATTGGCCTCACCACTGTCATGTCGGTTTTTGGTGGTTTTATCGGCATCATCGCGCTCGCGCTTTTTGCCCCCGTGATCTCTGAATTTGCGCTGATGTTCCAGTCGCGCGACTACCTTCTACTGGGCGTCATCGGCATCCTGCTAGTCGGCACCTTGTCTGGTGAAAGCTTCGCCAAGGGCGCGTTTGCCGGGGCTTTGGGCGTGCTGATCGGCATGGTCGGCCTTGACCCGATGACGGCGGAAGGGCGCTTTACCTTCGGGTCGATCCACCTTTTGGGAGGTATTCCTTACGTCGCCGCCATGATCGGTTTCTTTGGCGTGGCAGAGGCTTTAGTCCAGCTCAAAACGCTTAACACAGCCGCCATCAAACAAAAGATCGACCAGATTATCCCGAAATTCTCTGACGTGAAGAAGTACTTCTGGCTCGCGATCCGCGCCTCTGGCATCGGCACAATCATCGGCGCGTTGCCTGGAACCGGCGGCGACATCGCGGCCTTGCTCGCCTATGATGACGCGAAACGTTCGACCAAAAACCCAGAACGCCCTTTCGGCACCGGCAACCGCGAAGGGCTTGTTGCTCCCGAGGCCGCCAATAATGCAGCCGTCGGTGGTGCTCATATCCCGATGCTCACGCTCGGCATTCCGGGCGATGCGGTGACAGCCGTGATCATTGGGGCGCTTTTCATCCATGGATTAAAACCCGGCCCCCTGTTGCTGGTGCACACGCCACATCTATTTTGGTTCATCGTAGGCACGCTGACTCTTGCCAATGTCTTCCTACTTGTCTTTGGTTTGACCGGTATTCGCCTTTTCACCAAGATCGTGGAGTGCCCCAAAGCGGTGCTAATCCCGCTGATCATCGTGCTAAGTGCAGTGGGCACCTATGCCATTCAAAACAACCCCGTAGATGTCTATTGGATGCTGTTGTTTGGCGTAATCGGATATTTCATGAAAACCTATGGATTTGAGGTCGGTCCGGTCATTCTGGGTGTCATCTTGGGGCCGATGATGGACAGCAATTATCGGCGCACAATGCTCCGCTCACGAGGCGACTTTGGGGATTTCATATGGGGATTTCTTTCGAACCCGATTTCACTGGTTCTAACGATTGGGTTGCTTTTGATGCTTCTGAGCCAAACTCCAATTTGGTCCATTGTGCGTAAAAAAACCATCTCCAATCGGTGACAGGTTTTGGCATGGCGTGACGTACTGCGCAGCGGCGTCTTAGTAGATCGACCAACGGCGGTAGCCATGTCCGATCGCAGTGAGTTTCCCGCATCCTGCCAAAAAGCAGACATCGACCACACCGCAGAAAATCAGCAGTCTGGGGCTCTGACCAGCCGTTAGCTGCACTGGTCACGAAGGGCAGTTTCAGGTTGTGCGGACTTTCGCTGCGCCGAGTACCGATTGGCGCAATGCGGACAAAACCGACCTTGGGCACCAGTGCTCAAATGTCTGCTTTCTCGAGTGCCGAGATTTCGGCGCCACTTTTCTGGAGGGGGATGGCGACACATATGCAAACTCGTCAAAAATGGATTCAGTTTCA
>JABDJX010000034.1 GCA_013003245.1 Silicimonas sp.
CCCTATAGCCCCGGCGCGGCCTGCTGGAAGCCGGGAGCGATCTGCGCTGGATCAAAAGCACCAGCACAACCGACACCACGATGTTTCCGACATAAAATAATCCCAGCAGATTTATCAAAGTAACAGCAGACGCCGTTTTCAAAGCTGGAATAGCTCCAAGTGCCAAGGCGCTGATCCATGAAGATGTCGAAACCGCACCACAGATCGCCAGGGGCATCCGTAGGGCTGCATTGAAATCTCCCAGACACATGCCGCGGTTTTTCTCGTAAAAGGGCAGCGCAATGTGCCCAATGACAAAGGCGTTGGCGGTAAGAACCGTCACAACGATGACCTTAGCAAACAGTTTTGGCGAGAACTGAGACAGATCAAACCCTGTCTTGATCCCAATCAGGACCGTTCCGCTGATCCACAACAAAACCAGACCCGTAGCCAAGGCTGAATGAAAACGATGAAGCCGCGACAGTTCGAGATCATTTAACGGTCGAATGCTTGTTTTTGCGGCGGTAAGGTCCGCCGCGATCACCAGCCAAAAGCACAAGGTCAACATCAGGACATGGACCATACGCGCCGCGTTTTCAAAGATTTCCAGATCGCCAACAAACATTGGGCCCGTCCTCGTTACTAAACTTATTTTAGAACGCTACTGCTTCAATTTGGCTAAACTTAGACGTTTGTGGGTTGGATTATGAACAGTGCGTTCGATGATCAGCTACTATTTACCAAACTCTCAAAAACCGCTGAATTTCATGACCACTGCGCAGGCAATCGCGGTCAACGGGTTTCGATGCTAAATCTAAATTTCTGGAAAATGATTTAGTTTCAACGCTTTACTCTAAAAATGCTTGGCTATGGAACGGCGCTTGCGTCGGGCTTGGAAAAGCACTCGCGTGCATCCGGCAGGTGTGATCTAGTATGAACAACGGGCCAGAAGAGGCCCAAATGGGACGTGAGCGGAACCAATGGCAGAGCCGAACGAAAGCGAAAGCCGCAAGCTGCTGAGGCGGCTGAAAGAGACGTTGGCCGAGGATTCTGCAGGCCAGGCGCGCCTCGACCATATCGTTGAAATTATTGCACATTCGATGCGCTCTGACGTGTGCTCGATTTATCTGTTCCGCGACGCCGAAACGTTGGAGCTGTGCGCAACCGAAGGTTTAAAGCCCGAGTCCGTACACCAGACGCGTATGCGTCTTGGCGAAGGGCTTGTCGGGCGGGTTGCCCGTGATGGGCGCGTGGTCAACGAAGCCGATGCTCCCTCGGCCAAAGGCTTTCGCTATATGCCCGAGACCGGCGAGGAAGTGTTTTCCTCTTTCTGCGGTGTTCCCATTCAAAGGCTTGGCGACAGGCTGGGCGTTTTGGTCGTGCAATCGCGTGATGGCCGCGCGTTTTCTGAAGACGAGGTCTATGCGCTTGAAGTCGTCGCCATGGTGCTGGCCGAGATGACCGAATTGGGCGCGTTCGTGGGTGAAGGCGAAGCTTTGCGCGCGCGCCACACCACGCCGATGATGTTTCGCGGTGGCGTCGGACAGGAAGGTGTGGCCGAAGGGCATGTCTGGCTGCACGAGCCACGCGTTGTTGTCACCAACCCCGTCGCGGATGATCCGGAGCTTGAGACAAAACGCCTGCGCGAAGCGGTCGATACGCTTCGTGTCTCCGTCGATGATATGCTGCAGACCGTTAGCCGAGAACCGGGCGACACCGACCAGCGCGAGGTTCTGGAAGCCTACCGGATGTTCGCCAATTCGCGCTCGTGGATGAAGCGGATGGAAGAGGACATTGGCGCTGGTCTTTCGGCCGAGGCGTCGGTGGAAAAAGAGCAATCGGCCGCACGCCGGCGGATGGGCAAATCAAACGACGCCTACCTGCGTGAGCGCCTGCAGGACCTTGACGATCTGTCGAACCGGCTTTTGCGTATTCTCACCGGTCAAGGCAAGGACACCGGCGCTGCGATGCCCGAGAAAGCCATTCTGGTGGCCCGCAATATCGGACCTGCAGAGCTTTTAGATTATGGACGCACGAAACTGCGCGGCATTGTGCTCGAACAAGGCTCGGTCGGCAGCCATGCCGCGATTGTGGCCCGCGCCTGGGCCATTCCGCTGATCGTCCACGCAAGCGGCGTCGTCACAGAGGCGCTCAATGGCGATCCGATCATGATCGATGGCGATCAGGGGATTGTGCATTTGCGCCCCGATGACATCGTCGTGTCCGCATTCCGCGACAAGATGGCGATGCAAGCCAAGGCACAGCAGCGCTATGCCGGATTGCGCGATCTGCCCGCCGAAACCAAGGATGGCGTGCGTATCGCGATCCACATGAATGCAGGCCTGATTGCCGAGTTGCCGTCGCTGGCAAGTTCAGGCGCTGAAGGCGTGGGGCTTTTCCGCACCGAGTTGCAATTTCTGGCGCGCAGCACTGTTCCCAAACGCGCCGAGCTTGCGGGCATCTATTCGCGCGTTCTGGACGCCGCCGATGGCAAGCGTGTGATCTTCCGCACCCTTGATATAGGCTCGGACAAGGTGCTGCCCTACATGAAGCGCGAAGATGAACCCAACCCGGCCCTTGGCTGGCGCGCCATTCGCGTGGGGCTTGATAAGCCCGGTGTCATGCGCATGCAGTTGCAGGCCCTGATCCGCGCGGCCAACGGACGGCCCCTGACGGTGATGTTTCCCTTCATCGCGCAATTCGATGAATTCAGGGCTGCGCGTCAGCATGTGCTTGATGAGATCGAGCGCGAAGAAAAACTTGGTCATGTTTTGCCGTCAAAGGTAGAAATTGGTGCCATGCTTGAAACACCTTCGATCGCCTTTGCCCCGCGGCAATTCTTTGAAATGGCGGATTTCATCTCGATCGGCGGTAACGATCTGAAGCAGTTTTTCTTTGCAGCCGACCGCGAAAACGAACGCGTCCGGCGCCGCTATGACACGCTGAATGTCAGCTATCTGAAATTCATCGAGCAGATCACGAAACGCTGTGACGAGACGCTGACGCCGGTGAGTTTTTGCGGAGAAGATGCAGGAAGACCCGTGGAGGCGGTGTGTTTCGCAGCGATGGGGCTGCGGTCACTGTCGATGCGGCCTGCCTCGGTCGGTCCGGTCAAACACCTGTTGAGACGCGTGGATCTGGGCGAGGCGCGCCGCGTGATCGAGACCGCAGGCGAAAGCGGCGCCCAATCGGTGCGCGCAGATGTCATGGAGTGGTTGCGCGGGCATTTGGAGTGATTGCGCCGCCTGTCGGCGTCGCTCCGCTGGGGCTCTCGCTAAGCGGATGCCGCGCATCCGCGAAACCGACAGCGTATCGCAGTGCGATGCGCGAGAGGCCCCCGACCCCCGGAATATTTTTACCAGGAAAAATGCCTAGCCGTAGCGGCGCCAGAACCGCGCCTGCATCATCACGCAGGCCCCCGCCAGCCCCACGGTCAGCCCAAGCCAGATACCGACGCCGCCCATCTCAAAGGTGAACCCCAAAAGGTAGCTGACGGGCAGGCCAATCAGCCAATAGCTGACAATGGCCATAATCATCGGCACACGGGTGTCCTGCACACCGCGCAACATGCCAAGCGCCATCACCTGCCCACTGTCCACCAGTTGGAAAAGGGCCGCCACGGCCAGAAGCGTGGCCCCCGTGGTCAGGATCACCACACGCTGCGGTTCGTTTGGATCAACAAAGGCTCCTACAAGTGGATCGGGGAAGAACACGAAAGCCGCCGCAATCAGAACTGCCGCTACCAGTGACAACGCCATGCCTGCAATGGAGGCCACACGCAGCGTCTCACGATCTTTGCGACCCCAGGCCTTGCCGACGCGCACGGTGATCGCCTGGCTTAGCCCGACATGGATCATGAAGGTCAGGCTTGCGATGTTCAGCGCAATGCCATGCGCGGCAAGCGCGATGGTCCCAACCCATCCCATCATCACGGTTGACGCGGCAAAAAGCGCCACTTCCGCCACACTGGTGGCACCGATTGGCCAGCCAAGGCGAAAAACCCGGCCGAATGCCTCCCAATCGGGTTTGTGGAAGTTGCGAAAAAGCTCGTGGTCTGGTCTGCGCCACACCGCATAGACCGCAAGGGCGGCAAAGCTGAAGAGATTGCTGAAGAGCGAGGCAAATCCTGCACCTGCCACACCCAGTTCCGGCGCGCCCCAATTGCCGAAAATCAGCATGTAGTTGGTCAGCGCATTCAAGCCGACTGCAGCAAGCGTGGCGATCAGGATGGCGCGTGTCAACTCCAGCGCCGACAGATAGCTTTTCAACACCATCACCAGAATGGTCGGGATCAATCCAAAGCCCATGATCGACATGTAGACGCCCGCAAGACGCGAGATTTCCGGCTCTTGCCCCATGATCAAGAACAGTGTGCCGAAGGTGAAGAAAAGGGGCAGTGCAAGAAGGCCAAAAAGGATCGACAACCAAAGCCCCATGCGGGTGACGCGCCGAATTTGTCTGTCGTCGTCATTGGCAGCATAAGACGCGACCATCGGCATCACTGCCCAGGCAAAGCCGGATCCAAAGATGAAGACGATGTAATAAATTGGCCCTGCCAGCGACAGGGCTGCCAGTTCCGGAATGCCGTACCAGCCCATCATCAGCGTGTCGGTCACGCTGATCAGGGTTTGCGCCACATGGCTGCCAATCAGCGGCAGGCCCAGCACCAGCAAAGCACGGGCTTGTGCGCCAACGCTTGGGCGTGGCTGTGGTTGAATGCTCTCTTGCGGCATGAAATTGGCTATAGACCCACGCCGTGACCGTCGGCAATCTTTAAGAATGCTTCGGGTCAGTTTTCACATCGGGATTGTCGTGTTTTTGACCTTGCTGTCCCAGGTGGGCGGCATCGCGTGGCTGGTGGCGGTGGCATTCAGGTGGCGTTTGCTGGTCTTCACGGCTCTCTACGCCGGATTATCCGTCTCAGTGCTATTTCTGGCGCCGCAGTTTGGTCGCGTTGCCTTGCCCTGCTTAACCGACGAAACGTTGCGCGTGCAGCCTTGGGTGTTTTGTGCGCTTAACCGCCAGTATGTTGTGCCCGAGTTGCGCGACGTCCTTGTCGACGCTGCAAGCGACGTTGCGGCACGTCATCCAGGCAGCGTGACGGTAGTATTGGATGCTGGATTTCCGTTCTTTGACGGATTTCCACTTTTGCCGCACCTTAGTCACGACGATGGTCGCAAGGCGGACATAGCGCTTTATTATCAGAAGGGTGGCGCTTACCTGACAGGAACAACCCGCTCGCCAATTGGGTACTTTGCCTTTGAGCAGGGGCCAAGCGCGTGCCCACCGGCGCGGGCCACAATGCGATGGGACATGCGATTTTTACAGCCGCTCTGGCCCGACTATACTTTGGAGCCAGAACGCACACGGTTGGCTTTGCAACTGCTCGCTTCGGATGGACGCGTTGGCAGGATATTCATCGAACCTCACTTGAAAACCCGTTTGCAGGTCGCGCACCCGAAGGTGCGCTTCCAAGGCTGCCGTGCAGCAAGGCACGACGATCACATTCACGTCGAACTGACTCGCTAGACACCGTCAAGCATAGCAGACGACCTCAAATTCGATTCCATCGGCGTCTTCGAAATAGAACCGGCGACCCGGTTCGTAATCCGCATGACTGCGCGGCTTGAACCCCTCTGCTTTGACCCTGGCTTCGGTGGCATCCAAATCATCCACTACCACAGCCAGGTGGTTGAGCCCTGCTATCGTGCGATAACTTGAAGTCTTCGCCTCAGGCAAATCACCAAAGCTGAAAAGCGCAAGATAGCTGTCTTTTTCACCAACATGCACAGTATAGCCAGTTTCCATTCCCGGCCCTTCCCAGCGGATGGTCCAGCCAAAAACCTGGGTCATCCAAGTGGCGGTGGCCTTAGGATCAGTGACAGTAATGTTTGCGTGTTCAAGTCGGGCTTGGGCCATATTGGCCTCCTATTTTTGGTATGGCCCTAGCGTGATAATTCCTCAAGTATGCTTTAGGTCAAGCCCTATGTTTGAGCGGCCAACCATTTCCAATGCGCCGCTCACGACCAATAAACGGAGACGCGATCAGGAGTTGAGAGACGCACTCTTGGGAAGTCAGTCTTCGAAGAATGCACCCGGGCTGACATCAAACACACCACAGATATCCCAAAGCTCGATTGCCGAAACGTGGCGTGCTCCAGCTTCGCATTTTTCCAGGCTCGCGGTATCAAGCCCCACCTTCTCAGCCAGCTGAGACAAACTCATCCCGCTCAATTGCCTGAATTCGCGTAATTTGTGTCCGACTTGGCGATCCATTTGTACTTCTGCCTCTGATATTCTTCGGTGATTCATTTGCCAAAATCGCTAGAGGGGTTGAGATCGAATAGGCGAAATCAACCTTCAGGATATGTATGGCAGATACCGGTCAAGCGAAAAATTCGCAGTTTATCAGTCGCTTGCGTGAAACCTATTGCTCATCAGTGGATGATAGATCATACAATAGAGAGATTTGGGGGACTATACATGCGCAAGACCCGGATGGATAAGGTCATTACCTTCGATATGTTGCGAGCTTTTGACTGCTTGGCGCGGACCCTAAATCTGTCTGAAACTGCCGAGCGTCTGGGCGTGACCCGTCAGACCGTCAGACGCCATATCTCTGATCTTGAGACATTCAAAGGTGGTGCCCTTTTCGTCCTAAACCGGCATTCATACGCACTTACCCAACTTGGAAGCGGATCGCTGGCAGGGGCGCGTTCGATGCTGCGCCAAGCAGAAAGCTGGTCAAAAAGCGCTGTGAGCGGACCCAATAGTTCGCAGCACCTGGAATATGCGCAATTCGAAGACAACGATGGACGGCATTACTTTTCGCAACAACATCCGGTCAGTACAGTCTCCCAAAATGGTGACGCCATCGTCCAAAAATCGCTCGCCGCGTGGGGAAGCGCACTTGCCCAGATCGAAGCCCCCGAGATGGCCGAAGCCCGGCCATATCTGGTTGTGTACCGACGCAGCGCTCAAGGATGGGTCTGCGTCGAGGTCGGTGAGAAATCTGCTTATGCAAAATGGTTCGGCTGGAAGTGGTCAAAAAGCGCGATTGGGCGCCTTTCTGAAGAAGATCACGCAGGAGACGAATTCAATCGGTTCATCGCCGAGGCCTATGAGCGCATTCATGACGAGGGGGGCGTTCGCTTGGATCACCTCTACGCACATTTGCCAAGAGAGCTCAGCGACAGCCCTATCCCCGTTAGCTTTCAGCGACTTTTGATGGGATGCATCTTTCCTGATGGCACCCCGGCACTTGCAGTCCTTGTTTCGATCTCGCGGGACGTCAAGATCAACGGCCTCAGTACCGAAGACAGCCATCTTGTGTCGCAGGACTTGATTGAGGAGTTCGACCAGTCGCTATAGAAGCCTGCGCCATATTCACAAGCTATAGTCGAAGCAGGCTGATAGATTCACCTTAAGATTGTGGCCAACCATAGGAGCGACGAAAATGACGGCACTCAATTTGTTCACGACCATTACCAATGTATCAAACCTAGTTAAGGAGCTGGAAACAGCAGGGGTTTATTTGGAAATAGGCGGTGATTTCGCGTCCTATCGACGACTGCGAAACAAACAGACAGATCGCACGCAACTATTCCCAATGTTCGATGTAACAAGCTCGTATGTCGATTCTTCAAACGCCTTCTGGGTTTGCGGTTTCGACGAAAACAACGAATTGGTCCACACACAGGCCATTCGCATGCTGGATTTGCACGGAATGTGCTTGTCTCAGCACCTGCGCGAGCATCGGCACAAGTACATCACTCCCGACAGCACACCTGATCCGGATAGAACTTTCTTTTCGAACCTGCCCGCATTGGACAGGATCACAGGTCGCGTGTGTTATCATGGTGAGTTTTGGATCAAAGGCGGCAAGGGCGGGCATCGCAGCCAGGGCTTCACCGCGCTTTTGTCGCGCATCGTGTTCGAAATGACGCTGAAACTCTGGTCGCCTGACTACGTGTTCGGGTTTGTCCCCATGCCCCTGGCTCTTAAAGGGATTCCAGTGCGCTATGGCTATTCCCACTGCGAGTTTGGTGTGTGGCACGGCCCGCAGCAAGAGATCACGTCTGAGGAATCTCTGGTCTGGATGAGCAATGAGGACATGCAGCAATTCCTTGAAACGACACCGCGCTCCTTGTCGGACGAACGCCTGCTGCCAGCGCGCAGCAAGCTGGTAAACGCGGTGTCGATGGTGGCCTGATCCTGCCGAAAGGACCGGAGTGCGGAAGCACTCCGGTCTAAATGAGAGAAAGAAATTCGTGAAGACAGTTCGGTTCAATCCGCGCAAGACAGCGACTGCGTTTGGCATGGTGTTTGGCACCATCATCGCCAGCATCGCATTCGTGATGGAACTTACACTTCTTCCATTGATTTTGGGCCCCATTCAACAAGATCTCGGGTTAAGCCTGAGCCAATTGTCTTGGGTCTTCAACACCTACGCCTTTGCCGTCGCTGCTGCTGTCTTGGTGACCGGCATGATCGGAGATCTGGTCAACAAAAGGTGGCTTTTTGCCTTTGGCGTAATTCTTTTTGCGTCAGGTTCCGCGCTTGCCGCCATGTCGAGTGATTTTCAAAGCCTCGTCCTGAGCCGCGCACTGCAAGGCGCCGGCGGCGGCCTGTTCTCGCCGCTCGTCCCGATCCTGCTGACCCATGCATTCCCGGTGCGTTCCGGTAGAATCCTGATGATATGGGGGGGACTGGCAGGCATTGCAGCAACTGTCCTGCCGATTATGGGACACAGCATTCAGTCTGCTTTTGGATGGCGGGCAATCTTCTATGCATTTGCCGGAACCTCACTCATTGCCCTTATTTTGGCGTCGATCAGCGCCGCCAACACCTATCCCCAAGCTGCCCGCGGCATTCCAAGGTATCGCAGCCTGCGCGCGCATCCCGGTATCTGGCTGATATTGGTATACATCTTCCTGACATACGGCAGCTTTACCTATTACCTGTTTTATCTTCCAACCCGACTGCACAGTGGTGCATCCGTGGCCCTTCTGCTTACCAGTGTTTGGTTCTCGTTCTCGATCTTCAGCTTTGTGCTGCGCGACAAGCTGGAGGGACACAACCTCAAGCGCACACTGATGTTTGCCCCACTCCTATTGACCGCTGGTTTTTTGACTGCAATTGCCTTTCAGGACGCCACCGGCGCGCAGTATTTATCCGCAATACTTGTTGGCGCAGGGCTAGCCTGCAGCAACTCCCCATCAACACATCTGCTGCTCAAGCTGACACCGACTGAACTGCGTGCCCTGACCTCAAGCTTGGACATTACCTTTGCCAGATGCGGCGGCGCAATTGCGGTCGCTCTTTTCTCGGATGTCGGCCCGGTCCTTGCCGCATCCGCTGTTATTACCTTTTTCGTTCTGGCAATCGTCTGTGCAGGCTTCGCCGAACGATATAAGGCAAACGGCTAGCCTGACGTCAGAATCGCATAAATCTCATCCTTTAGCACCATCCGCTTCCTGCGCATCTCTTGCAAATGTTCGTCCGAAGTCGGCTCCACATCTGTCTCAGCCCGATGCACGTCGCGATTGACCGCGTGATAGTCGTCGGTCAGCTTGGCAAAATGCCCATCGGACGCGCGCAATTGCGACAGTCTTTCCGCATGTTCGGGAAAATCGGCGGCAAGTTCGTGTGGTGTGTGAGACATGTGTATTCCTTAGCTTTTACGGGATTTGGGATGAAGCGAACTGGACAGGATATGATCAGAGCCGTGCACAACAGTACCAGCCTGTAAAACGATCTTCGGATCAGGTTCCTGAACCACCGACGTATCCTTGTCCGGATAGTCAAGGCTCGACAAAAAGTGGCGCATGCAATTCAGTCGTGCGCGTTTCTTGTCGTTTGATCGGATCACGGTCCAGGGTGCATCGGCGGTGTCAGTGTAGAAAAACATCGCCTCTTTCGCCTCAGTGTAATCATCCCACTTGTCCAGACTGGCACGATCGATCGGCGACAGTTTCCAGCGCTTCAAAGGATCGGTTTCGCGCGACGCAAAACGGCGGCGCTGTTCATCACGGGTGACCGAAAACCAGTACTTGAAAAGCCGGATGCCACTGCGCGCCAGCATCCGTTCAAACTCGGGCGTCTGCCGCATGAACTCAAGGTACTCGTTTGGCTCACAAAACCCCATAACACGCTCGACACCGGCGCGATTGTACCACGACCGGTCATAAAGCACGATCTCACCACTTGTCGGCAAGTGCTTGATATAGCGCTGGAAAAACCACTGACCGCGCTCTTCTTCGGTGGGCTTGTTCAAAGCAACAACACGCGCCTCGCGCGGGTTCAGATGTTCGGTAAACCGCTTGATTGTGCCGCCCTTACCCGCGGCATCCCTGCCCTCGAAAAGCATGACAAACCTCTGGTTGGTTTCCGCCACCCAGTGCTGCACCTTCAGCAACTCCACCTGAAGCGCTGCTTTTTCCTCTTCGTACTCCTTTCGGCCAAGCTTTTTGGCGTAAGGGTACTCTCCTTGCTCAAATCCGACGATCTCAGCAGTACGATCTTCCGTATTCTGGTCTTCGCTCACTTTTGCGCGCGTCATACAGTCCTCCCGGGCTCACATGCCAAAGCTGATCACTAAACGCCGCGCCCGTCTTTGATTGACGTCAAATTCTACCACGATTTTTTCGCGCGCCTTTTCACCCTTCTTCTTGGGAAAAATATTCCGGGGAGCGCGCAAAGCGCGCGGGGCAGAGCCCCTTTTCGCCGCCCGCAAGGGCGGCGCGGGTCGCTTGGGCGTGAGCCCAAGAGAAACTAAAGAAGCGCGCCCTTCAATGAATTGCTGGTCGAGGCAAGGATGCGCACGCGCCGCAAATCACCGCGTGCCACATCTGGGGCTTCCACATGCACCGCATGCAGATACTCGGACTTGCCGGTCATCTGCCCGGCTTCGCGCCCGTCGCGTTCAAACAATACCGAAACATCGCGACCGATCATCGCCTCTTGGGCGGCGACCTGCTGGTCCTTCAAAAGCGCCTGCAAGCGGTGAAGCCGCTCAAGCTTGGCGTCCTCTTTTACCTGGGCCCGCTCCGCGGCAGGCGTGCCGGGCCGGGTCGAGTATTTGAAGCTATAGGCCTGCCCATAGCCAACCGTCTCAACCAAAGCCATCGTGTCGGCAAAATCCTCTTCCGTCTCGCCTGGGAACCCCACGATGAAATCCCCCGAGAGCAGCAGATCGGGCCGCACGCCGCGAATGCGCTCGATCAGCTTTATATAGCTTTCGGCCGTATGCTTGCGGTTCATCGCCTTCAAAATCTTGTCCGAACCTGACTGCACCGGCAAATGCAGGTACGGCATCAACTTCTCGCAATCGCCATGCGCAGCAATCAGGTCATCATCCATGTCATTGGGGTGTGACGTGGTAAAGCGAATGCGCTCCAGCCCATCGACCTTGGCCAGGTCACGGATCAACCCGGAAAGCCCGCGCTCGTGGCCATGATAAGCGTTCACGTTCTGGCCCAGCAAAGTGATCTCGCGCACCCCGCGTTCCACAAGATCGCGCGCCTCGCCCATGATCCGGTCCGCCGGGCGCGACACTTCGGCCCCGCGCGTATAGGGCACCACGCAAAACGCGCAAAACTTGTCGCAGCCTTCCTGCACTGTCAAAAACGCCGTCGGCCCGCGCGCTGCCTTGGGCCTGCGCGCCAGATGCTCAAACTTGTCCTCTTCGGGAAAATCCGTATCCAGCGCCTTCTCACCGCTGCGCGCTTTGGCCTCCAACTCAGGCAAACGGTGATAGCTTTGCGGTCCCACCACCAAATCAACCATCGGCTGGCGCCGCATGATCTCGGCCCCTTCGGCCTGCGCCACGCACCCGGCCACACCAATTTTCAGGTCCGGCTTGGCCTCTTTCAACCCCTTGAACCGGCCCAGTTCCGAATACACCTTCTCTGCCGCCTTCTCGCGAATGTGACAGGTGTTGAGCAGGATCATATCGGCATCATCTGCCGTCTCGGTTGCCTCATAGCCCTGAGCGCCCAAAGACTCGGCCATCCGCTCACTGTCATAGACATTCATCTGACAGCCATAGGTCTTGATAAAAAGCTTCTTCGGCGCGGACATTGCAATAGGGCTCTATGAAAGAAAGATCAGCGCGCGTCCTACACCGCACGCGGCTTCTTGCCAAGAGGCGCGGGGCCGTGGAATAGAGGGGCCTCAAGGGAGAGACGGATGCGATTGACCTCGCTCAAAGAGATGGCCGCACACCCAAAGGTAGCGCAAGCCAAAGGCCCCGTCGCGGTGATCATCGCCGAAGACGCGGTCGAGATCGTCTCGACCATCCGCCACCACTTTGCCTGCGGCTTCAAAACGATCCTGCTCTTCGCAGCCCCCGAGCTTGCCCTGGAAGAGCCCGAGGCGGGCGACGTCGTGCGCGTCGATTACCCAACGATGAAGGAAGGCGCGACGCTTGAGATCGTCAACGCGGTCAACGCAGCGCTGCCGGAAAAAATATGGTATTATTACTGTTACAACGCCGAATACCTGTTCTATCCGTTTTCCGAGTCACGCACGGTAGGCGAGCTTTTGAGCTTTCACGCCGAAGAACGCCGCTTTTCAATGCTGACCTATGTCATCGACGTCTACGCCGGTGATCTGCGCAGCGCCGATGACGCGGTTTCACTCAAAGACGCACACCTTGATCGTTCAGGTTATTACGCCCTCGCGCGCGACGGGGAGGATGGACCGAAAGAGCGGCAGCTCGATTTCTTCGGCGGCCTGCGCTGGCGCTATGAAGAGCACATCGAAGAAAGCCGCCGCCGGATCGACCGCATCTCGATCCTGCGCGCGCGCCCCAAGGTCCGCCTGCGCGCCGATCACACGTGGAGCGACGAAGAACTCAACACCTTCGCCTGCCCCTGGCACCACAATCTGACCGCCGCGATTGTCTCGTTCCGCACCGCCAAGGCGCTGCGCACCAACCCCGCCAGCCGCTTCGACATCTCAAGCTTCAAGTGGCACAACTCGGTCCCCTTCGAGTGGCAGTCGCAACAACTCCTCGACCTCGGCCTGATGGAACCCGGGCAGTGGTTTTAGTTGGCAGTGGTCCGCCCTCCGGACAGAACTGCCGAGGTCGATAGCTATGCTCAATGGCCGCTTTTGATGTCGGAGTTGTTTCACGAAGATAAGGCGCTGCCTATGGCTGGGTGTACAGAATGCCACAGAAAATTTGACGGGTTGATATTCCAGAATCCGCCATCCCGTAGTGTCTGGCACAAAAACACCTTAGTCGGTGCCCTTATTTTGGCAAAGTCCTCTTTCAAGCTACGAATTGGAGCAAGACTTGAATTGCATTTGTGGAGAAAATCATGAAAAAAATCATTGTCGCCACCACGCTAATTCTATCAGCCTGCGCGCCCACCGCCGTCACTGAGGTCAGCCGTGACAGCGTTACCGTGCAATCAGCGTTCTCATCTGTGGACCCTATCTCAGCCGATGAGGCACACCGTATTTGCGCAAAACGTGGCGGATATGCCAAGTTTGCTTCTACTCACGAAGTCCAAACTCCAAACTATTTGCCCAATAAATACAACCATGTGTTTCGCTGCTTGCCTGGTCGTCGCAAGCCAGTGACAGGTGGCTATCTGAACAGCGCGAGCACGCTCTAAAGCCTCGCCAAACCGCTGAGAGCGTAGCAGTCGCTCATGGATTGCTTACTCGTACCTGCCTATGGCTAGATAATGTGTCGTGATTTCTGTGACGCTCGACACCGACTCTAACCTGCTTAACCATTACAGTTTTTGCATGGCGGTTTTAACATGCCCGCGACGCACTGATTTTGTGCGTTATAGTAGAACTGGCATTGCCTCGATAGCGTCCCGAGGCTCAGTTTCCGCTCAGCCGATTTCCCCAAGAAACAACGCGCAACTGGGACAACTGGGTCAAACCGTCAGTGCCGCGAAATGGTCCTGATAATACCTTCGGCTGGAAGAATTCATTTCAAATTGGCGCAATATGGTGCTT
This sequence comes from Silicimonas sp., assembly GCA_013003245.1. Taxonomy (GTDB): domain Bacteria; phylum Pseudomonadota; class Alphaproteobacteria; order Rhodobacterales; family Rhodobacteraceae; genus JABDJX01. The sequence goes on from JABDJX010000034.1 coordinate 13,960, forward strand.
GCAGTTGTGAAAAGGGAGTTACGAGTTCCATGGATAACATGATCGATTTCGCACTTATGCGCCACGGTGAAATAGCTGATGAGATTGAAAAGCGCGAAGCGGAGATTGAGAACCTGCGCGAACAAAAGGAAAAACTGGAGGTATTCGTTGCAACTGCTCAGGAACTGGCCGAGCTTGTCGCCGCCAAAAATAAAAACGACTGCACATCTCTTCAAGAGGAACAGAAGGCGGGATCAAGTCCGGCCCCTGCCCGAGTGATGCCGGCTCGACACGCACAGTCAGCGTAAGGGCTCGAGGATCTCCCAAACATTTGTCTACGGTGAATGCGGCGTCGGAGATCTGAGTCTGCAAAGGGCTCCGAGCCGCCATTCGCCTGACCAGACTATTCAAGCACTCGCGCTGGCAATGCCAACGGGCTGCCAAGCCTATACTCCGCGCCCGCGTGCCGCAACGAAAAGCCCAATGAATGCGGCAAGCCCAACACCAGCATACACCCGCAAGATCGTCTGGATCTCTGCATTCGCCATTTCCCCCACGTCCGAGGCGCTGCCTGCTGCTACATAAAGCGTCACGGCAAACAAAAGCTTGGCCACAAGGCTTTGCAGCGACAGGTACGTCGCCCGCACCTCATCGGTCAAAAGCGGCTGAATACGCGCCAGAATGAACGGCCGAGAGAAACTGTCCGGCACCATCCGCATCAGCAAAAGCGCGATCGCCAACACGCTGCTGGTCACCGCCAGCCCCGCGACCAGGCCGATCTGCATGGCAAACGCCAAAAGCAAGATCCCCGTCAATCCGATCTTCTTGCGAATACCCGGCGCCATCCAAGACGTAAGCACCGACAAAAGCATCATCAATGCTGTAACCGTCCCGCTCACCAAAGGCGCATTGGCCGAAAGACCCATTCCATCCAATGCCGCGAAAATATACGGCTGCCCGAACACAAACGGCAGATGGCTGAAGCCGTACATCAAGACCGACAGCGCAAACAGCCACTTCAATACCGGCTGCCTCAGTGCCGCACCCAGCGCCTCGGTCCAGTGCGCCTGTCCCTCCAGCCGTTTCACCTCTCGCGAAGGCTCGACGAACAGGAACACCACGATCAGCAACAGCACGAATGCCGCAGCGGTCGCAAAATAGGGCACCCGCAACCCAAAAAGAGCCATCGCCCCGCCAGCAACTGCCGAAATCGCCAAGGCCACGAACGAATACCGCCATGCCCGTAGTTCATGCTCTTCTATTTCGTCTTCACGCCCGTCCTTGGCCAGCGACTCGAACAAAAGTGAGCTGTCTGTGCCTGAGGCAAAGGCAAAGTGCATGCCAATCCCGACCTGCGCTGCCGCAAAAACCCAGAACTCGGTGCCAAACGCCTGCATCAGCGCCGCGGCCAACCCGGCGATGACCGACAGGATCAGGGTTATCTTCCGACCAATCCTGTCAGAGAAATAGCCCGAGGGCACCTCAAAGATGGTCGCCGCAATGTCGGCAAAGACATAGATTAAGATCGCCTGCGACGCCGATAACTCGGATTGGAAAAACAGAAACCACGTGGCCTGCCAGAACATCAGGTTTTGAAAGAACTTGAACCACGGATAAAGCCGGACGTTTCGAGCGGCACCGCTCATCCGCCGATGGCCGCGTCAAACCTGTCCATCGGCAAAACCGGCTCTAAAATCTCGCGCAGCTCATACCGTCTTGGGTGGTCCGGGTTGGAGAACGCAAAACAGACATAGTCCTCGACGATCGCCGCCTGTTGCTCATAGCCAAAAAGCAGAAATGTCGGCGCATCCTCTGCGGTCGAAAAATAGGGGTCAACCACCCGCCAGCTTTCCTGCAAGGCACGCCAGGGCGTATACCCTGTCTTTGCGCGGTTCTGCCATTGCCACGCATGCGTCAACTCATGCGCCAGAACCAGGGCATGGGGAAACCGCAGATAGTCCGGCCAAACCAACGCCATATCAGACGAATAAAGCCCTGTGTCGAAGTGCAGTTTGTTCTTGTACGCAAAAGCTTGCGGCGGATTGGTGCTGCGCGAGGGCTGCGGCGTGCGCACGCAAGCCTGATCGGTGCCTTGCAAGATCGTCGCCTCGGCCTTTGGCACGGTGCGATAAAGCGGGGTCACCCCCAACCCCTGAGCGACGCGGATCTTTGAGGTATCAAGCGTGGGGCCAAACAAATCCTGCGCAAATTGCTCTTCCACTTGTGTCAAAGGCCGCGCGCAGGCCGACAAAACCAAGAAGAGAATAAAAAACAGACGCATCAGACCATCGACGGCACAACAAGGTCAGGCGGCCGATGTCCATCGTCGAAGGTTTTTATGTTGATGATAACCTTCTCACCCATCTCGATGCGCCCTGCGACGGTGGCCGAGCCCATATGCGGCAACAAGACCACGTTGGGCAACTCACGCAGCCGCGGATTGATCTCGGCCCCATGCTCGAACACGTCCAGCCCGGCACCCGCAATCTCGCCCGCACGCAGCATCCGTGTCAGCGCGTTCTCGTCTATCACCTCTCCACGCGACGTATTCACGATCACAGCCGAGGGCTTCATCAGCTTTAACCTCCGCGCGTTCAGCAGATGGAAAGTCGATGGCGTGTGCGGGCAGTTGATCGACAGGATGTCCACCCGGCTCAGCATCTGATCCAGGCTTTCCCAATAGGTCGCCTGCAACTCTTCCTCAATCTCCGGGCGCAGCCGCTTGCGGTTGTGGTAATGCACCTGACAGCCAAACGCCGCCGCGCGCCGCGCCACCGCCTGACCGATCCGCCCCATGCCCAAAATGCCGATCCGGCTGCCGCTGAGGCGTCCGCCCATAAAGGCCGTCGGAGACCAGCCGTCCCAATCCCCCTTTTGCATCACGGCCAGACCTTCAGGAATGCGCCGCGTCACCGCCAGGATCAGCGCCATCGCCATGTCGGCGGTATCTTCGGTCACCACACCGGGGGTGTTTGACACCAAAATGCCCCGCTGCCGCGCGGTTGCCACATCAATATTATCAACGCCCGCCCCGAAATTCGCGATCAGCTTCAGCCGATCACCGGCTTGCGCCAGAAGTGGTGCATCAATCTTGTCGGTGATCGTGGGCACCAAGACATCGGCAGCCTGTACTGCCGCCACAAGTGCATCGCGCGACATCGGCGCATCGTCTTTGCGCAAACTTACGTCGAACAACTCCGATAGCCGGGTCTCAACCTCGGGGGGAAGCCGTCGTGTTACCACAACACTGAGACGTTTGTCGGGCATTTGGGTTGTCCTTTCCGTCTTTTCTTGACGCTCATTTACTGGCAAAGTGTCAAGGATCGAAGAGCGGCACAAGACGTGGATTTAAGCGCAACGCCGCCAAAGAGTAGCAGGACAGGCACGCCCCATGCGAATGCGCGCAGCAATTCTATTCAGTTTAGCCATTTTGAACGCCACATCGGGCGCTGTGGTCGCCTCCGAGCGCGGCAAGGTCACCAATCTGCCAATCCCGCGTTACGTGTCGCTGAAGGCCGAAAAAGGCAACGCCCGGCGCGGCCCCTCGCTCAGTCACCGCATCGACTGGGTCTTTCAACGCCGCAACATGCCGCTGCAAGTCACCGGCGAACATGGCCACTGGCGCCGCGTGCAAGACCGAGACGGCCAGGGCGGCTGGGTGCATTACTCGCTGATCTCCGGCGCACGCCACGTGATCGTCGAGGCCGACATGACCCCGCTCTACGTCAAACCCGACGCTTCCAGCCCGGTGAACGCCTATGTCGAGGCTGGCGTCGTGGCACGGCTTGGAAAATGCGACCTTGACTGGTGCCGCGTTTCCGCCAAAGGCAGCAAAGGCTGGGCCTCCAAGCGCACGCTTTGGGGTGTTCTGCCGGAAGAGCTGCGAGACTGACCACGCCCGCGACATCAGGATGCAAAGCTCAATTTTAATTCAAATTATCTTTCTTCTTGGCAAAAATACTCCGGGGAGCGCGCAAAGCGCGCGGGGCAGAGCCCCACAATCTAACGGTAAATGCTCGGAACACCCATCTTGGCATGAATCCGGTCCACGGCATCCTTGTCCATCCGGAATTCCTGCGCCAGATCATGCAGATACTGCGCCTCTTGCCGGTTGTCCAAATCGATCCCCATCAATGACATCGCATAAACCTGCCGCTCAAGCCCTTGCGGCACCTGATGGGCAAGGTCGTGAATATCCACTGGCGCGCGCATCTCGGCTTGCACGAAATCGCGCTCCTCCGCCGAAATATCCCCCAACTGGTCAATCAACTTCGCTTGCTCTGCCTGATCAAACTTGCCGTCCGACTTCGCTGCCTGGATCATCGCCTTCAGCATCAGCCCCGCCACCGCTTCCTGCTCCTGTGAAGGCTGCACCTCAGGCTCGCCGTGGTTTTGGATCGACCCGTTCAAAATGCTGCCAAAGTCGCCACCACGCCCGCTGCTGGCCGCTGTCATCAGACCACCCAGCAAACCGCCAAGGCCTCCTGCCCCACCGGCCTTTCCACCGGTCAGGTTTTCAATCAACGACCCAAGACCATCAGCGGTCTTGCCTCCTCTGCCACTCAATAAATCATCAATACCGCCGTCCTGCGTGTGCGGGTTCTCGCGCTGCAACCCTTCAAGTAAGCCACCAAGGCCGCCCATGCTGCTCTCTTTGGGGCCACTGCCACCCGACAGTACATCGCTCATGATGTCCTCAAGCCCGGTGCTGCTCCGAGACGATGGCGAATGTGCCCCGCCAAACAGACCGCCGTCACTTGCCGTGCCTCTGCGCCCGGACAGCACACTTTTCGCGCCTTTGGCGACAGCCACCCAAATTGCGACCTTCGCCAGTGTTTTCATCAGGCTCATGATCAGCCTCCTCCCAGTTTAAAATACAGACCCCACTTAATGTCACTGTGGGCCATCCAACTAAGGATTGCAGCCAAAATCGTCCGGGAAAAGCGCTGGAATCGGCGCCCTTACGCCACTTTTTCCAGTTCAAACGCATCATGAAGCGCCTGAACCGCAAGTTCCATGTACTTGCGGTCGATCAAAACCGAGATCTTGATCTCGGACGTCGTGATCACTTTGATGTTGATACCATCGTCCTGCAACGCGGTGAACATTTTCGCCGCCACACCGGCGTGAGAGCGCATACCGATCCCCACGACCGAGACCTTGGCGACGTCTTCATCCGTCACAAGCTCCGCGTAATTCACATCGCCCGAGGCTTTGATCGCCTCCATCGCGGACCGCGCGCGCGCCACCTGTCCTACGGGCAGTGAAAACGTCATATCCGTGCGCCCATCTTCCGAGATGTTCTGCACGATCATGTCCACGTTCACGCCCGCCTCGGCCAAAGGCCCGAAGATCGCCGCGGCAATACCGGGGCGGTCAGCAACGGAAAGCAGGGTCATCTTGGCCTCGTCGCGACTGAACGCAACGCCAGCAACTGCATTTTTCTCCACGATATCC
>JABDJX010000088.1 GCA_013003245.1 Silicimonas sp.
CTACATGGCCGACGCCGCCGCTCACGGGCACGAAGGACATGATGAGCGCGGGTTCTTTACCCGCTGGTTCATGTCGACCAACCACAAAGATATCGGAATTCTCTACCTGTTCACGTCCGGTTTGGCAGGCTTCATCGCCGTTGCCTTTACCGTTTACATGCGGATGGAACTGAAAGACCCCGGTGTTCAGTACATGTGCATGGAAGGCGCGCGTATGATCGCCGACGGCACCTGTGCGCCAAACGGGCACTTGTGGAACGTGCTGGTCACGGCCCACGGCATCCTGATGATGTTCTTTGTGGTGATCCCTGCCCTTTTCGGCGGATTTGGTAACTATTTCATGCCGTTGCACATCGGTGCGCCGGACATGGCCTTTCCGCGGATGAACAATCTTAGCTACTGGCTTTACGTCGCAGGTACGTCACTGGCCATTGCATCGGTGATCTCACCGGGCGGTAATGGCCAAACCGGCTCTGGCGTGGGCTGGGTGCTTTATCCGCCGCTTTCAACGTCGGAAGCCGGCTGGTCGATGGACCTTGCGATCTTTGCGGTGCACCTGTCGGGCGCGTCTTCGATCCTTGGCGCGATCAATATGATCACCACCTTCCTGAACATGCGGGCTCCGGGCATGACACTGTTCAAAGTGCCGCTTTTTGCATGGTCGATCTTTGTCACCGCGTGGCTGATCCTTCTGGCCCTGCCTGTACTGGCAGGTGCCATCACCATGCTGCTGACAGACCGCAACTTTGGCACGACCTTCTTTGATCCTGCCGGTGGCGGGGACCCTGTGCTTTACCAGCACATACTGTGGTTCTTCGGTCACCCAGAGGTGTACATCGTGGTTTTGCCGGGCTTTGGCATCATCAGCCACGTGATCTCGACCTTCTCGCGCAAGCCGATCTTTGGCTACATGCCGATGGTCTGGGCCTTGATCGCGATTGGCGCACTGGGTTTCGTCGTCTGGGCGCACCACATGTACACCGTTGGCATGTCGCTGACCCAGCAGACCTACTTCATGCTGGCCACGATGGTGATCGCGGTGCCCACAGGCGTCAAGATCTTCAGCTGGATTGCAACGATGTGGGGCGGCTCGATCGAGTTCAAGACGCCGATGCTCTACGCGTTTGGCTTCCTGTTCCTCTTCACTCTTGGTGGCGTGACCGGCATCGTTCTGTCACAGGCAGGCATCGACCGGGCGTACCATGACACCTACTACGTTGTGGCGCACTTTCACTATGTGATGTCACTGGGTGCTGTGTTCTGTATCTTTGCCGGTGTCTATTACTGGATCGGCAAGATGTCGGGCCGTCAGTATCCCGAGACACTGGGCAAAATCCAGTTCTGGACGTTCTTCATCGGTGCCAACATAACCTTCTTCCCGCAGCACTTCCTTGGGCGGCAAGGTATGCCTCGTCGTTACATCGACTATCCCGAGGCCTATGCGTACTGGAACGAGATCTCGTCGTGGGGTGCGTTCCTGAGCTTTGCGTCCTTCCTGCTGTTCATTGGCATCGTGTTCTACACGATCCGCGCCGGTAAGCCGATTACCGAGAACAGTTACTGGAACGATCACGCAGACACGCTTGAGTGGACGCTTCCAAATCCACCACCGGAGCACACGTTCGAAACGCTGCCAACACGCGACATGTGGGACTGGCAGGATGGAGACCATCCGCGTGCCGAGCGATTGGAAAAGAAAATCACCAGCTGACGCGTTGGCTTGGTGACGCAAAAGGGCAGCGGAAACGCTGCCCTTTTTTGTTGCGGGAACTTCGGTAAACTTGCGCCTGCCATGAAAGACCACACCGATGATGCATGACACCTATTATGTCGTGGCCCATTTCGAATGGGTGCTGCTGGTCACGCTGGTTTCGCTTTGCATGCTTGCGCTGTTGGCGCTTATTCGCAAACGCAGCGCCAGTGAGCGGGTTCATCGCTTTGCAACGCTGGCCGTGCGGGTCTGGTCGGTTGGGTTGATTGTCATGCTGGCGGGCACCCTGGCCGCGCGCCTGGTATCTTTCGACGCACTGGTCGGAAGTCTTTGGATCCTTCAAACAATCAACGCTGCCATCACGGCAGGCACGTTTTTGATGGTCTTTGCCGTGGTGATGACCGCCGTCACTCTTTTGGCCGCGCTATGGTCGCGCTTGCGGCATGGGTCACAGTAGCGCGGCCCCTTGAGCAACGCCGTCATTGCCCTAAAATACCGTCATGCCGTACGAATGGTCCACTGACACACATCCAACCAAGTCGCTGATGCTTTGGCCGCATCAGTCGATGACGCGCGCAGGGTTTTCCTGGTTCATCGGGATCACTGCCGTGATGCTGCTGTTGCCGCTTCTGGCCGTCCTTGGCTCGCCCGTGGTCTGGGTATTGCTGGTGTTCTTTGTCGCCACCCTTGCTGGTGTCTGGCGCGCGGTCATGGTCAACAAGGCACACCGCACGATGCACGAGGCGTTAACCGTCACGCCCAAGAAAGTGCGCCTGAGCCACGTGCCCCACAAAGGTGAACCGAAAGACTGGGAAGCCAACCCGTTCTGGGTAAAGGTGAACCTGCGCCGTGACGGTCCGGTTGAGAACTATCTCACCTTGCAAGGGAACGGGCGCGAGGTTGAAATAGGCGCGTTTCTGACACCTGAAGAGCGCGCCGCCCTTTACGATGAGTTGCGCAGCGCCTTAACTTGCGATTGACCCGCTACGCCAGACGCGATTTGACCCGCGGGCCGACCTTGCCGAAATCAAGCTGACCGGTGTAGCGCGATTTGAGCTCTCCCATCACCTTGCCCATGTCGCGGATACTGTCCGCGCCGGTCGAGGAGATCGCGGCGTCAATGGCCGCGTCGGTTTCACCCTCGTCCAGCTGACGAGGCAGAAAATCCTCGATGATCTTGATCTCGGAAAGTTCCTGCTCGGCAAGTTCAAGCCGCCCGCCTTCTTCGTAGGCGCGCGCAGATTCCTGGCGCTGTTTGACCATTTTGCCAAGGATTTGCAGGATTTCGGTGTCGCCAACGCCGCTGTCGGCCCCGTCGCCCCCCTCGCCCCGCTTGGCGATGTCGCGATCCTTGATCGCCGCATTGATAAGCCGCAGGGTTGACAGACGCTTGGCATCCTTTTCCCGCATCGCAGTTTTCAGCTCTTCGCCGATTTTCTCTCGCAGTCCCATTCTCGCCTCATCCCTGAAGAAGAAGCGCCACCATATAGGAGCCAAAACAGCCCCGCAACACAGGAGTAAGAGGTGATTTGCCGGCGGGACGATCGCCCGCCGGTAGGATCAAACAAGATCAACTGCCGCCGTCGGTACCTTCGGGCAGGGCCACGGCAAGGCGGGTCAGCTTGTCGATTGAAACCAATCCGTCTTCGCCGGCGGTTTCATAATCGATCAGCACCCTATCACCGCGTCCAAAGTCGTCGGGCACGGTCACGCCGGCCGGAAGAGCCCAAACGGTTTTGTCAGTTAAAACCAGGACGCCCGCCACGCGGTCATAGGCCTGTACCAGCCCTTCGGTTTCGTCAGCATAAACAGGCAGAGCAGCGAATGCAGCCAGCGCCGCAATCAGAGTTTTTCGCATTGGTCATGTTCCAAGAGGAGTGCGCTCTCAGCGCGACATCGCGCCTGCAGCCGCCGGATGGAGCCTCACACCCGGATTGATGAGATGTGATCCTAGTCGACAAACAAATCAAGAGGCTTGATGAAAATAAACTTGCTGTAAACGGGCGGATGGAATTTGACAGGACGGACGCGCTTTTGAATACGCGTGCAGGCGAATTTCCTGCTTTGTCAGCCTGAAGTCTGCAACTGTGGTCAGATGCTCTGTTGCACGCCTGAATGCACCTTGACCCCACCTGCCCCGCGGCCTACACCCGCATCCGTTTACCCGCCTAACCGAGGATGCTGCAGATGTCGGATGCCACACCCAAACCAACCGCCTGTCTGGCCTTGGCGGACGGCACGATTTTTTATGGCAAGGGTTTTGGGGCGACCGGCAACAAGGTGGCCGAGCTGTGCTTTAACACCGCAATGACCGGCTATCAGGAGATCATGACTGACCCCTCCTACGCAGGCCAGATCGTGACCTTTACCTTCCCGCACATCGGCAACACGGGCGTGAACATCGAAGACGATGAAACCGCCGACCCGGTGGCCGAAGGGCTGGTGGTGAAGTGGGACCCGACGTCGCCGTCAAACTGGCGCGCCACCGATGAGCTCGGCCCATGGCTCGCGCGGCGCGGCCGGATTGGCGTGGGCGGGATCGACACCCGGCGGCTGACCCGCGCGATCCGCCAGCAAGGCGCGCCGCACGTGGCTTTGGCGCATGATCCGGACGGCAACTTTGATATCGAAGCGCTGGTCAAGGCCGCGCGTGGGTTTTCGGGCCTTGAAGGGCTTGATCTGGCCAAGGGCGTGACATGCGCGCAGTCCTATTCGTGGGACGAGATGCGGTGGGCCTGGCCCGAAGGCTATACCCGCCAGACTGCGGCCAAGCACAAGGTTGTCGCCATCGATTATGGCGCCAAGCGCAACATTCTGCGCTGTCTGGCCAGTGCGGGCTGCGATGTGACCGTTCTGCCCGCGACCGCGACGACCGAAGACGTGATGGCGCTTGACCCCGACGGCGTGTTTCTCTCCAACGGCCCCGGCGATCCGGCGGCCACAGGGTCATATGCGGTGCCAATGATCAAGGGCGTGCTTGAAGCGTCAGACATCCCCGTCTTTGGCATTTGCCTTGGTCACCAGATGCTGGCGCTGGCATTGGGGGCAAAGACGATTAAGATGAACCACGGCCACCACGGTGCGAACCACCCGGTCAAGGACATGGAAACCGGCAAGGTCGAGATCACATCGATGAACCACGGCTTTACCGTCGACAGCCAGACCCTGCCAGCGGGCGTCAAGGAAACGCACGTCTCGCTCTTTGACGGCTCAAACTGCGGTATCCGCCTGACCGACCGCCCAGTTTTTTCCGTGCAGTACCACCCCGAAGCCAGCCCCGGCCCGATGGACAGCTATTACCTCTTTGAACGGTTCGCAGCAGCGATGGAGGCAAGGGCTTCTTAGGCCTGTCAGTTGGGGCGCAGAAGACAATGACCCAAGGGAATTTGTTACACTGTGCAGGGAAATCGGCCAAAGGAGTAGACATGTCTGTACATAATGCATCGTGCCAATGCGGAAGCCTCAGTTTGAGCAGCGACTGCGAAGCGGATATCTGCGTTGCCTGCAACTGCAAGGCTTGCCAAAAGAGAACAGGCTCCGCATTTGCGACAGTGGCCTACATTCGAAAAGCCGCCGTTACAATTGAGGGCGACACGAACAGTTGGGCTCGGACCGCAGAGTCTGGTCGGGATGTTGAGAGTTTCTTTTGCCCAAAGTGCGGAACCACTGTTTATTGGACGCTCGATTTCCGACCTGACCATGTAGGGGTTTTGATCGGAGCATTTGATGGGCAACATCCGGCACCAACGCGTGTCGTCTGGTCCAGCGAAAAACAACCGTGGGTACAGTTTCCAGACGAAATGGAATGTTTCCCACATGGCTCTCCCACCAGCGCGAAATAATCCTTCGAGCCATTTGGCATGTCCCGAATCGTAGGACCTTTCCAGCTTTGGTCCTTCAAACCATTCCGGTGTCGCTGAGATACTTGCGATGCGTCATGCATCATTCGCTTGGCAAATTTGCGCAGTATTTGGGCCCAGCATCGCTTTTTGATGCTATTTACATCAGATATCAGCGCTCAGAACGCTTCCTTGGACACGGTTTCTTCGCTTACTCTGGACCTGTAATGGGAGGGCGTCGCTAAGCCAGCGGCGAAAAAGCAAAGATGTCAGTCCGTGTTGCCGTGATTGGCGCGGGGATCATGGGAAGCGACCATGCCCGCGTTATTGCCGAGGATATTCCCGGAGCGACCCTGCAGGTAATCTGCGACGTCTCTGAAGGGGCCGCGCGCAAGGTGGCCGACGCATGTGGCGCGGCCGATGTTGCATCTGACGGTCAGGCCGTGATTGCGCGCGACGATATCGACGCCGTTTTGATCGCAAGCCCGGATGGAACACATGCAGAGCTAACGCTGGCCGCACTGGCGCTTGGAAAACCGGTACTTTGCGAAAAACCCCTGGCGGTGACGACCGGGGAGTGCCTGCGCGTTCTTAAGGCCGAAAGCGAGCATGGCGCGCAGTTGGTTCAGGTGGGCTTCATGCGCCGCTTTGATCCGTCTTATGTCAAAATGCGCGACACGCTGCGCGCCGGAACCCTTGGACCGGCTGTGATGATGCACAACTTCCACCGCAACGTGAAAGCGCCCCGCGGGTTTACCGGGCAGATGGCGATCACGAATTCCGCACCGCATGAATTTGATGCCATCCGCTTCGTGCTTGATGCCGACGTCACGGCGATCTCTGCGTTTGAACCGGCTACAGAAGGCCTGGCTGGAAAACCCGTCGTAATGGTGATGGAAACCAGCGCCGGGCAGCTTGTCACGGTCGAGGTCAACAACAACGCGGCTTACGGCTATGACGTGCGCGGTGAGTTGGTAGGGACCAAAGGGTCTGTCTCGCTTGGCCGGTCTGTGTCTGCCACCCTTGATGCGGCACTCGCGTCCTCAACCGAATATGCAAAAGACTGGCGCCCGCGGTTTGCCGACGCCTACAGATTGCAGAACAAGGCCTGGATCCACACGATTTTAACGGGCACTCTGGCGGCTGACGCCTCAAACGCTTGGGACGGGTATTGCGCAACCGCTATCGCCGAAGCAGGTGTGCAGGCCCTTGCGACGGGTCAAAAAACGCCCGTCGAGCTTGTCAAAAGACCAGAGCTTTACGTAGGGTTAGAGGCAACCGCATGACGCACGCTCTCAGTTCGGGCAAGAACGTACGGTTGCGCCAAGTGTGCTATCCTGTCGGGATAGCCGGGGTTAACGGCGCATTTCTGCGCCCTGTCGGGTTTCAGACCAAAGCCCCGCAGGCCATTGAGGGAGGGAATCGGTGAGTCTTCTGATACTGAACAACATCACCAAAAGCTTTGGCGCGATCCAAGCGCTGAACGGCGTAGACCTGTCGATTGCCGCAGGCGAGGCTGTGGGCCTGATGGGCGACAACGGGGCCGGAAAATCGACGCTGATGAAGGTCATCGCTGGGAACTTTCCGCCGACAAGCGGCGAAATTCGGATTGATGACAAGAAGGTCGAGTTTCATAAGCCGTTGGATGCCCGTAAGGCCGGGATCGAAATCGTTTATCAGGACCTTGCGCTTTGCGACAACCTGACAGCGGGAGCCAACGTCTTTCTGGGGCGCGAGTTGAAAAAGAAGGTCGGGCCGTTTTCAATGCTCGACTATCCGGCGATGTACGAAAAAGCTGGCGCGCTTTTTGCCGAGCTTAAGTCCGAAACGCGGCCCCGCGATCTGGTCCGGCAGATGTCGGGTGGTCAGCGGCAAGCGGTGGCCATCGCACGCACGCGCCTGTCGGACCCCAAGCTGGTGCTGATGGACGAGCCCACAGCCGCGATATCAGTGCGTCAGGTGGCCGAGGTTCTGGCCCTGATCAACCGGCTCAAGGAAACCGGTCACGCTGTCATTCTGGTCTCGCACCGGATGCCGGATGTGTTCGAGGTTTGTGACCGCGTCGCGGTTTTAAGGCGTGGCGCAAAGGTTGCCGACAAGAAGATCAGCGAAACCAGCCCGGAAGAAGTGACCGGGCTTATCATCGGGGCGATTGAAGCAGCATGAGTGACGCGACACAAGACACACAAGCCACGGCCACAGATCACGCGGCCATCGATGACAGCATCACCTCGCATCGTGAAGTTTCGGGCTTTGGCGCGGTTCTGCGCACCCAGCCCTTTTGGGTTTTCATGGCAATCTGCGCCATCGGGCTTGTGATGTCGTTCGTCTCTGACGCCTTCATGACCGAGCGCAACATGTTCAATATCACCCGCAACATGGCCTTTTTCGGAATCATGGCACTGGGAATGTCGGCGGTGATTTGTACCGCGGGGATCGATCTGTCGGTCGGCTCTTTGCTGGGTCTGTGTGCGATCACTCTGGGCCTGACGATGCAGGCAGGCTGGGGGATCGAGGCCGGGTTCATCGTGTGCATGATCACGGCGGCCATCGTGGGGTTCATCAACGGCGTGCTGATCGCCTATCTGCGCATGGCGCCGTTTGTTGTCACCTTGGGCATGCTCGCAATGGCGCGCTCTATCGCGATGGTGCTGTCGAACAACAAGATGATCTACGAGTTTGGCCCCGACATGGAGCTTTTCGAGTGGATCGGCGGCGAAAGCATGCTTGGCGTGCCAAACGTGGTCTGGGTCCTTATCGTTCTGACGGCGGTGTTCTGGTGGGTCTGGAAGTTCACCACATGGGGCCGCTGGGTAGTGGCCATCGGCGGCAACCCCGAGGCTGCAAAGCTCGCTGGTATCCCGGTCGAGCGGATGATCGTCTCGGTCTATATGGTCTGTTCGATGTGCACCGGGCTCGCCGCTTTCATGTTCATTGGCTACACCGGTTCGGCGACAAACGGCATGGGTGTCACCTATGAGTTGAACGTCATTGCCGCCACCGTCATCGGTGGGGCGAACCTGATGGGCGGCGTTGTCTATGCACTGGGTGCACCGATTGGCGCGGCCCTTGTCGAGCTTATCCGAAATTCCCTGCTGCTTGCCGGAATACCGGCGCTTTGGCAGCAGTTCTTTGTCGGTCTGTTCCTTATTCTGGCAGTTCTGTTGGAACAGATCCGCAATCGAGGGGGCAAGTAAGACCCCCAAACCTCAACTCTTCGCTAATCCAAGGGAGGACACCATGAAGAGAATTCTGACTGCAACGGCCCTGATGGCCATACTTGCCCCGGCGGTTGCCATGGCCGACGGCCACGCAAAGACATTTGCACTGGTTCCAAAAGCGATGAACAACCCGTTCTTCGATCTGGCGCGCGACGGTTGCTATAAAGCGCAAGACGAGCTTGACGGTGTGACCTGCGAATACATCGGACCGGGCGAGCACACTGAACTGGAGCAAATCCAGATCGTGCAAGACCTGATCACCAAAGGTGTTGATGGCATCGCGGTGGCCCCGTCAAACGCCCCTGCCATGGCCAAAGCGCTGAAAGGTGCGATGGATGCAGGCATTCCGGTGATCACCTGGGACTCTGATCTGTTGCCGGAAGACAAGGACCTGCGGACAATGTTCGTTGGCACCAACAATGGCGAGATCGGCGTTAATCTTGCCAAGCTTGCAATGGAGCGTCACCCCGACGGCGGCACGGTTTGCCTGCAAACCGGTGGTGCGGCCGCAGCCAACCACAACGAGCGTCTGAAAGGCGCGCGTGACACATTGGCCGGCAAGGACATGGGCCCCCCTCCGGGTGAAGCATTGTCCGGCGAAGGCGGATGGACCGAAATCTCGGCTTGCCCGCTGATCACCAACGACGATGGCAACGTCGCCGTTCAGGGCATGTCGGACATTCTGGCGGCAAACCCGGATCTGACGCTGTTCCTGTCCACCGGTGCGTTCACCATGTGGTTCGACAACGCCTATCGTCAGGCGGCAGAGCCTTACAAGGATCGGATGGATGCAGGCGAGTTGACCATCGTTGTGGCCGACACGCTCGACATGCAATTGGAGCAGACCAAAGACGGTCTGGCCAACGGTCTGGTCGGACAGCGTCCGTTCGAGATGGGCTATAAGGCGATGTATCTTTTGCAGGAAATTGCCGATGGCAAGTCGGTCGAAGACCCGCAGTACACCGGCCTTGATGTGTGCAGCAATGCCAATATCGACACCTGCGTAGAATAAGCGCAGATATAATCTGAAGTCTGGCGGCGCACATTCCGCGCCGCCATTCCTTTGCAGAACAACTCCTGACATCTGAGAGAATCGATATGAGTTTCCAACTGGCCGCCTGTGCGGAGATGCTGTGGCAGGACAAGCCGATCGCATGGCGTGCATCAAGGCTGAAAGAAATGGGGTTTGGCGTTGGTCTTTGGAACTGGCCCGAATGGGACCTGGAAGCACTGGAAAAAACCGGCGCGACCTTCACCATCATGAACGGGTATTTGCAAGGCCGGCTGGCGGATGCCGAAGGCGCGGATCTGCTGCTTGCATCAGCGCGTGAAACCGCACAGATCGGCAAACGGCTTGGTGTGCACCGGCTCAACCTGCACGGCACGGGGCTTGGGGATCATGGCCTGCCCGTCCAGCAGATGGCCCATGTGGCCCCCGGCATGTGGCTGCGCGCACGCGACACGCTGCACCGCATCTGTGACATGGCCGAAGAAGAAGGCGTGACCTTCACGCTGGAAAACCTGAACCTGCGCGAACACCCCGGCTGTCCATTTAATTCAACCGAAGATGTCCTGTCGCTGGTCTCGACCATCGACCGGCCCCAGTTGCGCATCAATCTTGATCTGTATCACACCCAGATCGGCGAAGGTGACGTAATCCGCTGGGCCAAAGCCTGCTTGCCCTGGATTGGCGAGGTGCAGGTCGCCGATAATCCGGGTCGGTTCGAGCCGGGCACGGGCGAGATGAACTGGCCGATGATTGCCCGCGCGCTGGCAGATATGGGCTATGACGGTCCGGTTGGTTTGGAAGCTTACGCCAAGGCTGACCCGGAAACGGCGCTGGAGGCGTTTCGCGCCGCCTTTACCGCATGACGATTTTCGTGAGGGCGCAAAGCTCTCCCAAACTTTAAGGTGACCAGCGCGAAGAAGGAAGGCGGCTTTGCTGCAGCTCCGCGACCACCATTGCTGCGAACAATCGCCGGAAAACTGCCTTACTGTTGACGATTTACCTTGCGTAGTGTTCTTCAAAATCGGCTTGGATATTTTGTGAACATCGTTCATATATACCATAGGGCGCCACCCGGAAAGGCCAAAGCGATGACCGACGCGACACCAACCGAGATGCCAAAGGGCATGATGGCCCGCGCCCGCTGGGCGGCGGAAAACACGCCGGCGTCGCGCAACCGCGCCGTTGATCTTTACCGCGCCATTGCCATCACTTTCGTGATCCTTGGTCACTGGCTTCTGGTTGCCCCGGTTATTCGCGGCGGCGAGGTTGAATTGACTATTCTTCTGGCCGAGCAGACGTGGACGCAATACGCCACATGGCTTTTTCAGGTGATGCCGATCTTCTTCTTTGTCGGAGGCTACGCCAACGGGCTGTCGTGGAATTCGGCACGCAAAGACCCTGCGCGCGCGCGCGTCTGGGCCTCGGGTCGCCTGTCGCGGCTATTGAAACCCACCATGCCGCTGGTGCTGGTCTGGGCTGCTTCCGCCCTTGTCGCGAACCGCATGGGTGTCTCACCCGAACTGATCGCCGCCGCCAGCCAGGCCGCCCTTGTGCCGATCTGGTTCTTGGCCGTCTATATCATGATCACCATGGTCGTGCCGCTCAGCTACGCGCTTTGGGATCGCATCGGCTTTCTGTCTGTCATCCTGCTGGGGCTCGGGTCTGTAGCAGTCGATTTCATCGCGTTCAGCTTTGATCAGGGCTGGCTGCGCTGGTCGAACTATGGATTTGTCTGGCTGACCGTGCACCAGCTTGGCTATTGGTGGCAGCGCGCCGAGCGGCCAAAGACATTCGCGGCAGGCTTCATCGCGCTTGGCTTGACCGCGCTTTACATCCTGCTGGCCCGGCTTGGGTACCCGATTTCGATGGTCTCGGTTCCCGGGGAAGAGGTGTCAAACACCCTGCCCCCAACGGTGGCGATGCTGGCCGTGGGCATGATGCAGGTAGGCGTTGTTTTGCTGCTGGAAGGCCCGGCCAAACGCTGGCTGGAAAGCGCGCGCCCGTGGTCCTGGGTGATCGTGATCAACCAGATGATCATGTCGATTTACCTCTGGCACATGACAGCGATGATCGCCGTGGTGGGCCTTATCGTCACTTTGATGGGCGGCTTTGGCCTCTCGGTCGAACCGGGCACCGGGTTCTGGTGGGCGATGCGCCCGATCTGGGTTGCGATCTATGCCGCAGCGCTTGTGCCATTCGTGCTGATCTTCATGAGCTTCGAATCCGCCTCGCGCGCCAAGGGCGATGCCGTCCCCGGCCCTGCGCAATCGATGGTCGGCGCGCTTTTGACGTGCAGCGGACTGGTGATGATGGCGCTGGATGGCCTTGGGGCCACCACCGCGTTGGGTGTGAACTGGATCGCCGTTTTGCTGGTCGCCATCGGAGTGTTCCTGGCCACCCGCTCCCTCGCTCCGGGAAAACTCTGAGACTTTTAATCAACGTTTAACCGATCCCGTGCCATCACGGACCCCTGTTGTCTTAGGTACGGGGCCATCTTGTGAGCGTGCGTTCTTCTCCCCTTCTGCTGACGCCGATGTTCCGGCGCGAAACACCACCCCCTGCAAATCGCACGTTAAGCGAACCGCTGGCAACGCTTGAAGGAGATGCGCGCGCCGTCGATCAGCTTGGCTGGGCCTTTGTTTTGCGTCACCGCATTTTGCCGCTGATCCCCCAAGGGGCCGTCACTCCCGTGGCCTGTGCGACGCCCGCGTCGTTCGAGGCGACGCGCGATGCGCTTGAGGCACAGCTTGGACCCGTCGTTCACTGCCACAGCACGCGCGATGTGATCGAGGCTGCCACCTGCCGGATCCGCGGCGCGCGCCATGTGGCACAGGCCGAAACAAGCACACCGGCAAGTGAAAGTTGCCGCAACTGGTCGGGGCGCCGCGCCACGCTTGTCGTTGTGACCATGCTTGCGCTCATCGGGGGCCTGGCCACGCTCTGGCCGGCTGCCACACTGATGGCACTCACCTTCTGGACGGTCCTGACGCTTTTTCTGACCACCGCACTGCGCGCCACCGGGGCCCTGGTCGAATTGCGGCATGCACGAAAAGCGTCCGCCCAATGGACCAGCACCCGCGCGCACAAAATCGAAGTGGGCGCACTCCCCCGTATCTCGCTGCTTGTGCCGCTTTACAAAGAGGAAAACATCGCCGCTGATCTTGTCGCCCGCCTCAGCGCGCTGGAATACCCCAAGAACCGGCTTGAGGTGTGCCTGATACTGGAAGAGCACGACACACAGACGGCCGATGTTCTGGCCTGGGCCGAGTTGCCGGACTGGATGCGCATCGTGCGCGTGCCTGCCGGTCAGGTGCATACCAAACCGCGTGCGATGAACTATGCCCTTGATTTCACGTCCGGAGACATCGTTGGCATCTATGATGCCGAGGACAAACCCGCCAAGGATCAGCTGCTGAAAGTTGCGGCTGGCTTTGCCCGCGCAGGAGCGAACGTTGCCTGCCTGCAAGGTGTGCTCGATTTCTACAACGCCAAACAAAGCTGGCTGACACGCTGTTTTACCATCGACTATGCGACATGGTTCCGGCTGGTCCTGCCCGGTCTGGTGCGGATGGGCATCGTGATCCCGCTTGGCGGCACGACCGTCTTTTTCCGCCGCCGCGCACTTGAGGGCCTTGGACGCTGGGATGCGCACAATGTCACCGAAGACGCCGATCTGGGCGTGCGCCTTGCGCGCCACGGCTATCGGACCGAGTTCATCGATAGTGTGACCGAAGAAGAAGCGACGTCGTCTGTCACCGCCTGGGTCCGGCAAAGATCGCGTTGGATCAAAGGCTATGCCGTGACATGGGCCGTGCACATGCGCGACCCACTGCGGCTTTTGGGCGAACTTGGTGCGTGGCGATTTTTCGGCGTGCAGATCCTGTTTCTGGGCACGCTGAC
>JABDJX010000097.1 GCA_013003245.1 Silicimonas sp.
AACCTCGGCCAGCCGCGCACTGCGCGCCAGTGCCGCCTCAAGTTTTGCCAGCCGCGCCCGTCCGAACCGCACGCTGCGTTCAGGCCACAGCGCCTTGATGTGCAACCGATCACGATCGCGTTCGGCCTTCATATCGACACGGCCCACAAGGCGATCCCCTTCCATCAGAGGAAAAACGTAATAGCCGTAGGTGCGCTTGGGCGCGGGCACATAGATCTCGATGCGGTAAAAGAAATCAAACAAACGCTCGGCCCGCTTCCGGTCCCGCAGCGCCGGATCAAACGGGCTCAGAACGCGCAGCCGCGATGTGGGCGGATCCGGCGTTTCTCCCAAAGTCTCCGGCCAGACAAACGACCTGCGCGGCGCGCCCTTTGCGCCGTGCACCCACGCCTCAACAATCTCGCCCCGCGCCAAAGCTGACCCGCACCACGCCTTGGCCTCGGCCGGTGTGATCAAAGCCCAAAACGCCGCAATCTCGCCCGAGGTGGCAAAGCCTAACCGGTCAAGCGCACTGCGGCAGGCCCAGTCGATGGTCTCAGCCTCGGACGGGCGCGCGTTCAGAAACTCCGGCGGAATGACGTTTTCGGTCAGATCATAGACCTTGCGAAACCCTTCCCGCCGGGTGACCGACACAACGCCCGTGCGCCACAGATACTCCAGCGCCGTCTTCGACGGATGCCATTCCCACCAGCCGCCAGACGAGCGCGCCTCGTCCAAGCCAACATCTGCCGAACAGCACGGGCCCTGATCCGAGATGTGGCGCAAAATGTCGTCAATCTTATCCTGAAATCCCTCTTCGCGCCATTTCTTCCACTGCTTGGCCCTGGCGGCCTCGTGCCGCGCAAAACGCAGCCGCCAATGGGGAAAGTGCTGCATCGAAATCAGGCTGGCGTCATGCGTCCAATGCTCAAAAAGCCCCCGGTGCCTGGTGTGCACCACATCAAGATGCTTCGCGCGATAGGCCGGCCTGCGCGCGTGCAGCGTCATGTGATGGGCCCGCGCCACGGTATTGATCGAGTCAATCTGCACAAACCCCAATTCATCGATCACGCCCTGCAGATCATCGCCCTTGCCCGGCCCGACGGGTGCCGCAGACAGCCCGTGGCGGCCCAGAAACAGCGCACGGGCGCGGCGATTGTCGATCTCGGGAAGCAGCGTCATGGCCATCTGATACCCAGAGCCGTGCGGAAAGACCACGCTATACCCTGCCGCCTGCCGACGCTAAAGTGACGTAACCCTTACCGGAGACCGCATTCCCCATGACAGATCGCACGAAAGCCGCCGAAGATATCGCCCGCAAAGGCGGTGCGCTGGCGCTCAATTACTTCGCCAAACTGGGCAGCCTTGAGGTCGAAGACAAAGGCCCACAGGACTTCGTGACCGAAGCCGACAAGAACGTCGAAACCCATGTGCGCGAGTTGATCGGCAGGGCCTTCCCGGACGACGGCATTGTGGGCGAAGAACACGCGCCCAAACCGTCACAGACCGGCTACACCTGGGTGATCGATCCCATCGACGGCACGGCGAACTTCGTCTCCGCCATCCCGGCGTGGTGCGTGGTGATCGCAATCGTCAAAGATGACCGCGCGCAGACCGGCGTGATTTACGACCCGATCCATGACGAAATGTTCGCCGCCGAACGCGGGCGCGGCGCGCACCTCAACGGCGCGCCTCTGGTCTGTCCGCCGGATACCGCATTGAACCGCGGCAGCGTAGGCACGGGATACTCCAGCCGGATCAGCGTGGACCAAACCATCAAAGTCGTCCGCGCGGTCCTTGAGAAAGGCGGCGTCTTTCACCGCAACGCTTCGGGCGCGCTCTCGCTGGCCTATGTCTCGGCGGGGCGGCTCATCGGTTATATCGAAGAGCATATGAACGCCTGGGATTGCCTGGCAGGTCAACTGCTGATCGCCGAGGCAGGCGGGCGCGCCGAAGATCAAAGTGCCACCACAATGATCGCAGACGGCGGCCGCGTCGTGGCAGGCAGCAAGGGCGTCTTCGACGACCTCGTGCGCATCGCCGATGACATCTTCCCCGCCAAATAGGCTTCATTGGTCCAAAAATATGGCGGGGAGGCACCTGCAAGGTGACGGGGCAGAGCCCCAAATCAAACAGGGTAATGCGCGCTTTGCGCGCGCCTTTTGGTCCCCTACCCGATGATCTTGTTCAACGTTGGCGACGGCCGCATCACCGTATCGGTCTTGGCAATATCGGTGTTGTAATAGCCGCCCAGATCGGTTGCCGCACCAGTGTTGCCTGAAAGCTCGGCCACGATCGCCTCTTCATTCGCCGCCAGCGCCTCTGCAACCGGCTTGAAGTGCGCCGCAATCTCGGCGTCCTCCGTTTGCTCGGCCAAAGCCTCGGCCCAGTAAAGCGCAAAGTAATAGTGGCTGTGGCGGTTGTCCGGCTGGCCTACTTTGCGACCCGGTGACTTGTCTTTGTCCAAAAGTTCTTGCGTCGCCGTCTCAACCGCCAGACCCATCTCCCGGGCGCGCGCGTTGTTCTTGGCTTCGCCCAGAAACTTCAGGCTTTCCCCCAGCGCACAGAACTCTCCCAGCGAATCCCAGCGCAGGTGGTTTTCTTCCACCAGCTGCTGCACGTGCTTGGGCGCAGAGCCGCCCGCCCCGGTTTCAAACAGACCGCCGCCGTTCATCAGTTTCACAATCGACAGCATCTTGGCCGAGGTGCCCAATTCAAGGATCGGGAACAGATCGGTCAGATAGTCGCGCAGCACGTTGCCGGTGATCGCAATCGAGTTCTCGCCCTTGCGGATCGTCTCAAGCGCCAGTCGCGTCGCCTCGCGCGGGGCAAGGATCTGGAACTTGTCGGCCACGCCTTCAGCCTCCAGAATCGGACGCACGTATTTCAGCAGTTCCGCATCATGCGCGCGGCTCTCGTCCAGCCAGAACACCGCCTGACACCCTTCGGCGCGTTGCCGGTCGATGGCCAGCTTCACCCAGTCACGGATCGGCGCTTCCTTGGTCGAGGCCGAGCGCCAGATGTCGCCAGCCTTTACGCCGTGCTCGTGGATCACATCGCCATTGGCCGCGATCAGGCGCATCGTGCCAGCGGCTGCCATCTCGAACGTCGTCGGGTGCGATCCGTATTCCTCGGCCTTTTGGGCCATCAGGCCGATGTTTTGCACGGTACCGGATGTTGTCGGATCAAGCGCGCCGGTTTCCTTGAAGTACTTTACCGCCTCGTCATAGACGGGTGCGTAAGAGTTGTCAGGGATCACGCAATTGGTGTCGTCTTCCTCGCCATCGGGCCCCCAGCCCTTGCCGCCTGCCCGGATAATCGCCGGGATCGAGGCGTCGATGATCACATCGGACGGCACGTGCAGGTTGGTGATGCCACGGTCCGAGTTGACCATGTAAAGCCGCGGACGATCCGCCATCACGGCCTTGATCTCGGCTTCAATCTCGGCAGCATTCGGCATCTCTGCAATCCGTGCCAGAACCTCACCCAGACCGGAATTCGGGTTCACGCCCGCCTCTTCAAAGGCGTCGCCGTACTTGTCGAAGACTGGCTTGAGAAACGCCTTTACCGCGTGACCAAAGATGATCGGGTCAGAAACCTTCATCATCGTGGCCTTCAGGTGCAGCGAGAACAGCGTGCCGTCGGTCTTGGTGTCGGCAATCTGCTCGGCCAGAAACGCGTGCAGTGCTTTGACCGACAGATAGGTTGCGTCCACCACCGTGCCCACGGGCAATTCATAACCCTCTTTCAGGACCGAAACCGCGCCATCCTCGGCGGTGAATTCAATTTTCGCCGGACCCGCCTGCGCGGCCGTGATGGTCGCGGATTTCTCGTTCGAGCGGAAATCACCGCCCAACATGGACGAGACCTTGGTTTTGCTGGTCGGCACCCAGACACCCATCCGGTGCGGGTTGGCCATGGCATAGTTCTTCACCGCTTTGGCCGCACGACGATCCGAGTTGCCCTCGCGCAGAACCGGATTCACGGCAGATCCCTTGATCGCGTCATACTTGGCCCGCACGGCCTTTTCCTCATCGTTGCTTGGGTCTTCGGGATAATCCGGCAGGTCATATCCTTGCGCCTGAAGCTCTTTGACAGCGCCCACAAGCTGCGGCACCGACGCCGAGATGTTGGGCAGCTTGATCACGTTGGCCTCTGGTGATTTCACCAGTTGGCCCAGTTCGGCCAGATCATCAGATTGCCGCTGCGCATCGGTCAGGCGCTCGGGAAAGGTCGCGATGATCCGTCCGGCCAGCGAGATATCCTTGACGCCCACGCTCACATCCGCTGCACGGGCAAAGTTCTGGATGATCGGCAAAAGCGAGGCCGAGGCAAGCTGCGGGGCTTCGTCAACCTTGGTGTAGATGATGTCAAAATCTGAAGGGCCGGCCATGAGGTTTGTCTCCTGCGAGAATGATTCAACGCGGGGATAACTTCATTTTGGTGCGGCGTCGACCACTAATTGCATACCGTTGTATACGAATGTGCGGTTTCCAGCGAAATCAGGTGTCCTGCACATCCTGGATAGAGACGTGGGTCGATGTGCTGGACACATGCGGCAGGGTAGACACTTGCTCGCCCAATACCCGGCGATAGTCTTCGACGTTTCGCGTGCGCACTTTCAACAGGTAATCAAACGCACCCGCAATCATGTGGCACATTTCGATTTCGGGCACTTTGCGTACACCGTCATTGAAGGCACGCAATGCCACTTCGCGCGTATCGTCCAGTTTCACTTCGACAAAAGCCACCATGTTCAGACCAAGCTTTTTGCGGTCCAGAACCGCCTTGAACCCGATGATGTACCCTGTCGCCTGCAGCCGCTTGAGCCGCAAATGACAGGGCGTTTTTGACAGACCCACGCGTTCCGCCAAATCCGTGACCGAGATACGGCCATCGACGGAAAGAACGTCCAGAATGGCGCGATCAATTTGGTCGATTTGACTACTCATTTTTCAATTCCACATCAATCTACTAAATATTTTCCTCCAGCTGTTATAATAGACCAATTTAGAACTGTCTTTAGGATTTCTTACCAATATAATTTTGCTATGATGTTGGTGAATTTAGCCTTGAGGACTCCACTCATGCCGACCCTAACATCGCATCGAGCCGCCATCCGCGCCCAGCTTTTGAAAGACGAGGCGACGGTTCTGAACGATCTGATCCAAAGCGCTGGCTTCACGCCGGCATTTCGCGCCGACGCGAAGGCCCGCGCGGTCAAACTGGTCAACGCCATTCGCCATGACAGCGAACCGGGCCTGATGGAGGTGTTTCTGGCCGAATACGGTCTGTCCACCGACGAAGGAATCGCGCTGATGTGTCTGGCCGAGGCGCTGTTGCGCGTGCCCGACGCCGACACGATCGACGCGCTGATCGACGACAAGATAGCTCCCTCGCAGTGGGGCGCGCACCTTGGCAAATCAAGCTCGTCGCTGGTCAACGCCTCAACCTGGGCGTTGATGCTGACGGGTAAGGTTCTGAACGACGACGAAGGCATGGCGACAACTTTGCGTGGTGCCATCAAGCGGTTGGGAGAGCCGGTGATCCGCGCCGCTGTCTCGCGCGCGATGCGCGAGTTGGGCACACAGTTTGTCTTGGGCGAGACGATTGAAAAGGCGGTCAAGCGCGGTGCGAAACGGCAGGCAGAGGGCTATACCTATTCCTACGACATGCTGGGCGAGGCCGCGATGACGGCCCATGATGCGCAGGACTTTTACGACGCCTATGCCCAGGCGATTGCGCATCTGGCCAAATCCAGCAACTCCGCCGACATCCGCGAAAACCCCGGCATCTCGATCAAGCTGTCAGCACTGCATCCCCGCTATGAAGTCGGCCAGCGCGACCGGGTGATGGCCGAGCTTGTGCCACGCGCATTGCAGCTTGCCCGTCAGGCCAAAAAGGCAAACATGAGCCTGAACATCGACGCCGAAGAGGCCGACCGGCTGGATCTGTCGCTTGATGTGATCGAAGCTGTGCTCTCTGACCCGTCGCTTGCCGGCTGGGATGGCTTTGGCATCGTCGTGCAGGCCTATGGCACCCGCGCGGCCGCAGTGCTTGACTGGATTTACGCGCTGGCTGAAAAGCTGGATCGCAAAGTCATGGTCCGCCTCGTGAAAGGCGCCTACTGGGACAGCGAGATCAAACGCGCCCAGGTCGAAGGGCTGCGCGATTTCCCGGTCTTCACCCGCAAAGCCGCAACGGACGTCTCTTACCTTGCCTGCGCCAAAAAGCTGCTGGGGTATACGGACCGCATCTATCCGCAGTTTGCCACCCATAATGCGCATTCTGTTGCCGCCATATTGGAAATGGGAGCTGACAAAGCTTTTTACGAATTTCAGCGACTGCACGGCATGGGGGCCGCGTTGCACGACACGGTGTTGGGCAAGGAAGGCACGCGGTGCCGGATTTACGCACCGGTCGGGGCACACGAGGACCTGCTCGCCTATCTTGTGCGGCGGCTCTTGGAGAACGGTGCCAACAGCTCTTTTGTGAACCAGATCGTTGACGAAGATGTGCCTGCCGAAGTGGTCGCTGCCGATCCGTTTGATCAGGTGAAAACCTCCAACGCCTATGTCACAGATCCTGCCGATCTCTTCGCGCCAGAGCGGGTGAATTCGCGTGGATGGGATTTGCACGATGTGGCCGACCTTGAGGCGATTGAGGCCGCGCGCTTGGACTTTGCGGACCACGTTTGGTCTTTTGCGGAAGACGTCGACACGGTTGAGGTGCGCAATCCGGCCGACGCGACAGAGCTTGTCGGGCATGTGCGCTATTGCTCGGACAAAGACGCGCAGGACGCAATTGGCAGTGCGGAGCCGTGGGCGGTGGATGCCACAGAGCGTGCACGGGTGTTGACGAAAGCTTCTGATTTGTACGAGGAGCACTTTGGCGAGCTTTTCGCGCTTTTAACCCGCGAGGCAGGTAAAACCCAGATGGATGCAATCGCCGAGTTGCGCGAAGCCGTTGATTTTCTGCGCTATTACGCGGCCCGCGGCCCAGAACTCACCACGCCTCCGCGCGGGCTTTTCACCTGTATCTCACCGTGGAATTTCCCGCTCGCCATCTTCACCGGCCAGATCGCGGCGGCCTTGGCGGCGGGCAATGGCGTGCTGGCCAAACCGGCAGAGGCCACCAGCCTGATCGCCACCCGTGCGGTCGCTCTTTTGCATGACGCGGGCGTGCCGCCGTCGGTTCTTCAGCTTGTGCCCGGACGCGGTGACGTGGTTGGGCGCGCCCTGACCAGCGATGCGCGCATCGACGGCGTGTGCTTTACCGGATCAACCGCGACCGCCCAGCACATCAACCGTGCGATGGCCGAGCATATGTCACCAAGCGCGCCGCTGATTGCCGAAACCGGTGGGCTGAACGCGATGATCGTCGACAGCACCGCTCTGCCCGAGCAGGCCGTGCGCGATATCGTCGCCTCGTCCTTTCAATCGGCGGGTCAACGCTGCTCGGCCCTGCGCGTGCTTTATCTGCAAAAGGACATCGAAGGGCCGTTTCTGAAGATGCTCTTTGGTGTGATGGACGAGCTTGTCATCGGCAACCCTTGGAGCTTTGCCACCGATCTTGGCCCCGCTATCGACGCCACTGCGCAGGCCAAAATTCTTGAGCATATCGCCAAGGCAAAGGCCGACGGACGGCTTTTGAAAGAGCTTGAGACACCAAAAGGCGGTCATTTCGTGCCGCCTGCGGTGATCCGCCTGAACAGCATCGCCGATCTGGAGGAAGAGATCTTTGGCCCCGTTCTGCATGTCGTGACGTTCGAGGCTGACGAAATTGACGGCGTGGTCGATGCCGTCAACGCCACCGGCTATGGGCTGACCTTTGGCCTGCACACGCGGATTGATGACCGGGTAGAGCAGGTGACCGAGCGTCTCTGTGTCGGCAACATTTACGTCAACCGTAACCAGATCGGCGCTGTTGTCGGCTCGCAACCCTTTGGCGGCGAGGGCATGTCAGGCACCGGGCCGAAGGCCGGTGGTGCAAGCTATGTCGCGCGCTTTGCACAGTCAGACCACCAGTCACATCCGGCAGAAGATGGCGCATCCATCGCGCTGGACGCTTTGCAATCGGCCATCGACAAGGCCCCAAAGAGCCGAGACATTCTGGCCCGAAGAACCCTGCCCGGCCCCACCGGAGAATCCAACCGCATCTCAATCTATGGACGTGGCGTTGTGCTGTGCCTTGGCCCGACGGCAGCGCTGGCGCGGCAACAGGCAGAGACCGCGAAGGCCGCAGGCTGCGTGCCGATCTGCGTGGCGCCAAACAATGGAAGTGATGGGTTTGACGGCGTTCTTGCACCGGACGATCTGACAAAGGTGCGCGGTATCGCCGCCGTCATCCACGCTGGTGACAACGCGCCTGCCTATCGCCGTGCCCTTGCTGCGCGCGATGGGGCAATCATTCCGCTTTTGACTGAGACCGATCTGTCCGACCGCCTGGTGATAGAGCGTCACATTTGCGTCGATACTACCGCCGCCGGTGGCAACGCCAGCCTGCTCGCGCAGGGTTAAGAGACATGTGACAGGAGCAGGCAGCTTTCCGAGTTCAGCACGCCGGGGACTTCGCGAATTTCGCGCAAGACCCGGTCGAACCGCACAAGGCTGTCTGTCCTGATTTCCACCACAAGATCCCACGCGCCGTTGGTGGAATAGACGGTCGAGACCTCGGGGATTTTCGACAGCGTGCGGATCACCGCGCGCGACATCTTGCCTTGCAGTTCGATCAGCGAGATCGCCTTGACCTGCCCTTCCACATCGACATCGGTTTCTATGGTAAACCGCCTTATGCGCCCGCTGTCTTTCAGCGCGTCCAGCCGCGATTTCGCCGTGGCACGAGAGGTGCCGGTGGCGGCGGCCAATTCGGTGATCGACATGCGCGCGTCGGCCCGCAGAGCGGCGAGGATTTTGCGGTCAGTGTCCGTAAGATTTTCCATTTTGCTCTTATTACTTATCAGTTTGCATATTATTTCCTCCAATTTGATCATTTTTATCACTCACTTTGCAACCCACGCGATGGGATAGTGCCGCGGAAAGGATCAAACCGATGACCAAAAGCTGCACTTTGATCGGCGCGCCCGTGCAAACCGGTGCCTCGCAACCCGGCTGCCTGATGGGGCCTGCCAGCCTGCGCACCGCCGGGCTGACGCATACGATCGAGGCGCTGGACTGGCGCGTCACCGATCTAGGCGATCTGGCGATAGAGCCACAAGACCCGATCCCGCATACCAATCCCGCCATCCACCATCTGGCCGAGGCCAAGGCGTGGATCGAAACCTTGTCCGAGGCCGCCTATCAGGCCGCAGACACCTCTGATCTGCCCATTTTCATGGGCGGCGATCATTCGCTTTCGCAAGGCAGCGTGGCCGGGATCGCGCGTTATGCAGCCAAGGTCGACCGCCCGCTGTTCATCCTGTGGCTTGATGCGCATTCCGATTTTCACGACCTGACCACCACCGAAAGCGGCAACATCCACGGCACGCCGGTTGCCTATTTCACCGGGCAAACCGGGTTCGACGGGCTGCCGGACGTGAACCACCCAGTAGCCCCTGAAAACATCTGCATGATGGGCCTGCGCTCGGTTGATCCAGCTGAACATGACCGCGTGCTGGCCACCGGCATCGACGTGCATGATATGCGCGCGATCGACGAAACCGGGATCATGGGGCCGCTGCAGGCGCACCTCGCCCGCGTGCGCGATGCAAACGGTCTGCTCCATGTCAGTTTTGATGTCGACTTTCTTGACCCCGACATAGCCCCCGCCGTTGGCACCACCGTTCCCGGAGGGGCGACCTTGCGCGAGGCGCATCTGATCATGGAAACGCTCTGCGACAGCGGGCTTGTCACCTCTCTTGATCTGGTCGAGCTGAACCCGTTTTTGGACGAGCGCGGGCGCACCGCCTCGCTTCTGGTCGATCTGACCGCCTCGCTTCTGGGCCGCCGCGTCTTTGACCGCATGACCCGCAGCTTCTTTGCCT
>JABDJX010000099.1 GCA_013003245.1 Silicimonas sp.
ATTTATGACGCGATGGCACGGCTTGCGCAGGAGTTTAATGTCCGCAGCCCCTTGGTTGACGGGCAGGGCAACTTTGGCAACATCGACGGCGATAATCCGGCGGCCTCGCGCTATACCGAAGCACGGATGACCAAGTTTGCCGAGGCTTTGCTTGAGGGGCTCGAAGAAAACTCGGTCGATTTCCGTCCCAACTATGATGGGCGTCTTGAAGAGCCCGTGGTGCTTCCGGCGGCCTTTCCGAACCTGTTGGCCAATGGGTCAAGCGGTATCGCGGTTGGCATGGCCACCAATATCGCGCCGCATAATATCTCTGAGCTTTGCGATGCCTGCATCCATCTGGCCAAGAAGCAAAACAGCGAGCTTGTCCGCGACGATACGCTAATCGAGATGGTCAAAGGCCCCGATTTTCCAACGGGTGGCGTGATTGTCGAACCTGCGGAGTCTATTGCCGACGCATATAAAACCGGGCGTGGTGGTTTTCGCGTCCGCTCGAAGTGGAATGTTGAGGATCTTGGGCGTGGTCAATGGCAGATCGTTGTCACCGAAATCCCGTATCAGGTGCAAAAGCAACGTTTGATCGAGAAGCTGGCCGAAGTGATCCAGACCAAGAAAGTGCCTATCCTTGCAGACGTGCGCGATGAAAGCGCCGAGGACATCCGCATCGTGCTTGAACCTAAGTCGCGCAATGTCGAGCCTGACGTGCTGATGAACATGCTCTTCCGCACGACCGATCTGGAAAACCGGTTCAGCCTGAATATGAACGTGTTGATCGACGGCGTCACACCCAAGGTTTGCTCGCTGAAGGAGGTACTGCGCGCCTTCATGGACCACCGTCGAGAGGTGCTGCAGCGACGATCTCAGTTCAGGCTCGATAAGATCGATCACCGTCTTGAGGTGTTGGAAGGCTTTATTACAGCGTTCTTGAACCTTGACCGTGTAATCGACATCATCCGCTACGATGATGAGCCCAAAGCGGCTTTGATGCGTGAAGATTGGTCACTTGATCATGCCCGCGCGTCTGACGAGGCTGACTACAAAACACCGGCTTCGGGCGAAGGTGAACTGACCGAGGTACAGGTCGATGCGATCCTGAACATGCGATTGCGGTCCTTGCGGCGGTTGGAAGAGTTGGAGTTGCGCCGCGAATTTGACGAGCTCACCAAGGAACGCGCCGATCTGGAAGACCTTCTGGCAGATGAGGTACGGCAATGGACGCGCATCGCCGATGATATCCGCGCAACAAAGAAGGCATTTAACGACCCGCGCCGCAGCACCTTTGCTGAAGCTGTCGAGATTGAGGACGTGCCGATTGAGGCGATGATCGACCGCGAACCGATCACCGTTGTCTGCTCGAAAATGGGTTGGATTCGGGCGATGAGAGGCCATGTTGATCTGGGTCAGGAGCTGAAGTTCAAGGATGGTGATGGCGGCCAGTTTGTCTTCCACGCCGAAACCACTGATCGCTTGTTGGTCTTTGGCTCGAACGGGCGGTTTTACACCATCAGCGCCTCGAGCCTGCCGGGCGGGCGTGGAATGGGCGAGCCATTGCGGCTTATGGTCGATCTGCCGAACGAGGCGTCGATCATTTCGCTCTTTATCCATACACCGGGTCGGAAATTGCTTGTCGCTTCCAGTGCAGGCGACGGGTTTGTGGTGGCCGAAGAGGAAATCGTGGCCCAGACCCGCGCAGGCAAGCAGGTCTTGAACGTGCGTGGCGATGTGCGTGCGCAGGTGTGTCGGCCTGTCGAAGGGGATCACGTCGCGGCTGTGGGTGAAAACCGCAAGATGCTGGTATTCCCGCTTGCAGAATTGCCCGAGATGGGGCGCGGCAAGGGCGTGCGATTGCAAAAGTACAAAGACGGTGGCTTGTCGGACGTAAAGACCTTTACCTTTGACGAAGGCCTAAGCTGGCAAGACCCGGCGGGACGAACCCGCACCGTCACCGAACTGAACGAATGGAAAGGCGCGCGCGCCTCTGCCGGTCGAATGGCCCCGCGAGGGTTCCCTCAAGACAATGAGTTTACCTAAAGCCGGATCCACTCCATCGTTCTGATATTCAAAGAAAAGCGGTCGTGGTTGTCTTGATAGCCTGGCTCTATCTTGCCGCCTGCGACAATGATTTTGTCACCGTCCAGTGTGGCGGAATGTCGGCTTATCCAGCCGGGGTTGTCTCCCGTTGTTTCGACAGGATGCACGGAGAAGTCGTCAAGATTCAGTCGCAACACCTGCGTGACGCCTTCGGGTCGCGCGCCATGATAGCCCAGTGAACCGATCAACAAGATGTGGTCGCTTAGAAGCGTGGCTGTGTGGAAGTCGGTCGGGGGAAAGACGTCGCGCGGATAGATGAAATGCTCAACCCCACCCTTGCCGTCGAGCACCGTGACGTCAGCGTAAATGCAAAAGTCATAGTCATAGCTGTCTTCATGCTCACCCGCGATCAGAACAAGCCGTCCGTCGGGCAAGGGTGTAGCGGTGCGGCCATAGCGGTGGAAGGACCAGACCGGCACGGCAGCACTTTCGTGGTCATACTCTCCCAATATGTCGACCATGCCGCTGTAGCCTGACCGCCCGGTGCGTATTTGCTCGCTCCAGAATGCAGGCAGGCAGGTTTCTGGATTGGTGCGCCCCTTGCGAGCCGTCCCTGTCTTTGCGAACTCTTCCTCGGTGACCTCTCGGATTGGGAGCGTATCGGCACCGCTGGCTAAGGGAAACGTCTCTTCGTCAAAATCGCTGATCTCGGCTCCGTGCTCGACCAAGAGCCTAACCATTTCACCCGAATGCGCTGCGTCGATCGGGGTGGTGATCGTGTCTGTTTCAGTGCTGGGAGAAGGAAAGCGCTCTAGTAGCAAATCCACCCCTTTTTGAATGGCTGTCTTTTCGTCCTCGGGAGTGTTTTTGCTGGCCCGCAGTGACGCGCTTATGTTTTCGCCCAAAGTCATGTCTGCACCCGCCTCGAGCAGAAGGCGCGCTGCCTCGACACTATCATTCTGAACGCATTCCAAAAGCGGAGTTGTTCCGAAGGCCCCTCGCGCGTTGACGTCCCATCCTTGCGTCAAAGCCCATGCAACCGTCGACGCATCACCGGAACGACTTGCCATCAGCAGCGGCCCTTCGCCTTCTGTGTCGGTCAAGCCCTCTTTCGGCGTTTGCGGCAGAAGACCCTTGGCTGCCTCAATATTGCCAACACGGCAGGCCAGCAGGAAGGGAGTGTGGCCAGAACGGTCTCTTGCCAGTGGGTCATCGATATCGGAGGCGCCGCCGCAAACGACAGCCAGGTGATCGACTGTCCATTCAAAGTCATCAATGTTCGCTCCGGCCTGGATCAAAAGGATCAAGCCATCAAACCGATTGCGTCGAAAACACTCGATGAAAGGGCGCTCGCCATAAGGTGAGCAGGCATCTACATCTTCACCATCATCGATCAACCGCTGCAATGCTGTCATCAGGTCTTCTTCTTCCAACACCGCGCGCAGAATTGGCGGATAGTCCTTCAAACGGTCCGTTTCAGAAAGGCTGGCATCCAGGGAGGGCAAGCCTAGCGTTTCGAATTCCGCATCCAGAGCGGCCTGTTGTTTTTTGAATTCAGCGAGAATGTCTTCAGGTTTTTTCATAGTGCGGACCATACTGGCGATTGAGACAATAGTAAGATCATTAATCCCGCCGCTCAAAGCTCATTGGTCGCCATTGCGTTGCAGTGCTGGTCGCAACGCGATAGCTCTGGGATACCGGGAATGGGAGGTGGAAACGTGCGAATTTGGCTACTGTCGGCGGCCTGCCTGTTCATTGCCGCCTGCACCACCGAAGAAGACCTCTCACAGCCACCAGCGCCCCTGGGTCAGTTCCGTCTGGGCCACAACATCGCGATTGCTGACAACACGACACGCGGGCCATTTTCGCGCGACTTCTCTGAGATGCAGATTGAAACGGCGGTGCAGAATGCGGTGGCCAAGCGATTGCGGCGTTATGACGGAGATGGGCTTTATCATATGGGAATTGTTGTGGGTGGTCTGGTTTTGGCGCAGCCGGGCATTCCGGTGGTTTACGCCCCAAGCTCTGTGATGATCGTTGATGTCACAGTGTTCGACAATACGACGCAGAGACGACTAAACGCTGAACCCGAGCGCCTGACTGTTGGCGAAGGCATTAGCAATGCGGTGCCACTCCTTGGGTCTGGTCTGGTGCGTGATGCTGATCAGCAGTTGGAAAACCTGTCAAACGCCCTTGCTCGCGCGATTGAAGACTGGCTGAAAGACAACCCCGAGTGGTTCACGCCGCGTCCCGGGCAGCAGCGCGTTGCATATGACCTGAAAACCCAAGCACCCAAGATCGACACATCTACAACATCAGATATCGCCCAAGACGATCAAGCAGCCAACTGAGCCTTGATTTCCCCGTCGCGATATCATACCTGCGCGTCGATAATTCACCCTAAGGCTAAAGGCTAAGAGCATGGCGAAGGAAAAGTTTGACCGCAGCAAGCCGCACTGCAACATCGGCACGATTGGTCACGTTGACCACGGCAAGACGACGTTGACGGCTGCTATTACGAAGCAGTTTGGTGACTTCAAGGCGTATG
>JABDJX010000106.1 GCA_013003245.1 Silicimonas sp.
GCTTCATGGACCACGGCATCGCCGCCAAGCCGCTTGGGCCTTTCGCTGAACGTTGGGCGGCGTTTCGTAAGACAGGCGGCCCGGTGGCAGTGATTGGCGGCGGCGTGGCAGGGGTTGAGCTGGCCATGGCGATGGCGCACGCCCTTGGGTCCAAGGGCAGTGTCACGATCATCGAGGCGAAAACCGTGCTTCAGGGCCTCAGCGCGCCGACCCGGCAGAGGCTGCTGGCGGAACTCAAGGCGCAAGGTATCGCTTTGGAGGAAAACGCCGAAGTGACGTACGTGGGCGGGTCGCAGGTGACGCTGAAAGACGGCCGCACGATTGAGGCCGCATTGAGTGTCGGTGCAGCGGGCGCGCGCCCTTATCCCTGGCTGGCCGAGACCGGGCTTGATCTGACCGATGGCTACATCACAGTCGATGCACAGTTGCGCGCGCTTACCGACCCGTCGATCTACGCTGTCGGCGATTGCGCCCACCTCGCCCACGCGCCGCGCCCCAAGGCGGGTGTCTTTGCCGTCCGCCAAGCCCCTGTGCTTACGCACAACATCCGCGCCGATCTGACGGGTGCTGCGCGCAAGCGGTATCAGCCGCAGTCGCATTACCTCAAGCTGGTGTCGCTGGGCCGCAAATCAGCTTTGGCCGACAAATGGAACCGCTCGTTTCAAAGCGATTTGGCCTGGGTCTGGAAAGATCGCATCGACCGCAAGTTCATGGACCGCCTGAACCAGCCGCCTGCAATGGACGCACCAAAGATCCCGAAAGGGGCCGCCAAAGGCATGGCCGACGCCTTGGGCCCAAAACCGCTTTGCGGTGCCTGCGGAGCCAAGGTGGGTGCCTCTTTGCTGGACGATGCCATTGCGGGCTTGCCAAAGCTCACCCGCAGCGATCTTGAAACAACGCCCGGAGACGACGCCGCAGTTCTGCGCTTTGGTGACACGCGTCAGGTGCTCTCCACCGATCAACTGCGCGCCTTCTGGAATGACCCCTCTGTCATGGCGCGCATCACCGCACTGCACGCTCTGGGCGATGTCTGGGCGATGGCGGCAACGCCTCAGGTGGCGCTTGCCCAGATCGCCTTGCCGCGCATGGCCGAAACCATGCAGGCACAGTGGCTGGCCGAGATCATGGGCGCGGCGGGGGAAGTGTTTGCCGCCGAAGGGGCAGCTATCGCGGGCGGGCACACGACGCTTGGGGCCGAGCTTGTCATCGGCTTCACGGTAACTGGCACAACCGGCAAAGCCGCAACGCTGAACGGCGCAGAAGATGGCGACGCGCTGATTTTAACGCGCCCTATCGGGGTGGGCACACTTTTGGCGGCCGAGATGGACATGCGCGCCCACGGCGACGATGTGGCCGCCATGTTAGAGACGCTGATGACCTCGCAAGGCGATGCCGCACGCACGCTCTCACCTGTGGCCAACGCGATGACCGACGTAACGGGCTTTGGTCTGGCTGGACATGCTGCACGTATGGCTGAGGCGTCAGATCTAAGCGTCGAGATCGACCTGCAAGCCGTGCCTCTCTTTCAAGGGGCGGAAGCTTTGGCAGCCGCAGGTGTACGCTCCACGATCTGGCCTGCAAACCGGGCAGCCGTGCAGGCCCAAGTCCCCGACACCCCGCGCGGTGCGCTGCTTTTTGACCCGCAAACCGCAGGGGGGCTTTTGGCAGCGGTACCACATGCCAAGGCCGAGCAAATTGTGAAAGACATCGAACAACTGGGACATCAGGCCGCGGTGATTGGCCGCTTTGTCAGCCCGGAACCGGTACGTCTGCGCGCGCAGTGATCCGCTCTGCCACCGCGCGGGCGATCCGGTCAAGATCGGCATCCTCAAGCGTCGTCGCCTCAATCACCTGATCCTTGGCCATGTCCCCGTCGCGCGCGCGCGCCTTGCGATACCTCGGGTCGTAGTGGTCGGTGATAAGTTCCGCCGCCAAAGCCTCATGCGCGCCCAAGCGCGCCATCTCGCACCAGTCGGTGACTTTTTCACGCCCCTGCAGATGTACAAGCTTTTCCAGCCGCGCAACCAGTGCAGGCGTGTCGGCCACCAGATCAGCGTAGGCGCGGGTCAGATACCTTGCTCGCGCCGCCACCGGCGCTTTGATCTCGATCCGTGGCGCCCCCTTCATCGCGGCAAACAGCGAGGGCGGCAGGGTAATCGACCCGATCTTGCTGCTCTCGGCTTCAAGCACCACCGGGCGGCTGGGATCAAGCTTTTCGGTCTCTGCCGCCAGAGCCGATTCAAAACCCTTTTGCGCAGGCTGATCGCCAAAATCCCCCAAGGCAGAACCGCGGTGGTTGGCCAGCCCTTCAAGATCGATCACCTGCACACCGTACTGTGGCAAGCGCGCCAAAACCTCGGTCTTGGCCGTCCCGGTGTTGCCGTCCAACAGCACAGGCCGCGCCGGATAGGCCGCCTGATAAAGCCGATCAACAACCAACCGTCGATAGCTTTGATAGCCTCCCTCAAGCGTCTCCACACGCCAGCCGATCTGCGCAAGGATCGACGCAAACGATCCCGAACGCTGCCCGCCGCGCCAGCAATAGACCAACGGTTGCCAGCCTCCGTCATACCCCATCAGATGCTCTTCGATATGCGCTGCGGCATTGCGCGCCACAAGCGCCGCCCCGATCTTGCGCGCCAGAAACGGGCTTTTCTGCACATAAATGGTGCCAACCCGTGCGCGTTCTTCATCGGACAAAACCGGC
>JABDJX010000121.1 GCA_013003245.1 Silicimonas sp.
TCTGATGTTGTTTGTGGTGTTGGATGACTTCCTGAATGACGAAATTCAGGAATTTCTTGGCGAACTCGGGGTCGAGATCGGCGTCTTTTGCCAGCTGTTCCAGCCGGGCAATCTGGGTCGCTTCGCGGCTCTTGTCAGAGGCAGGAAGGGCGTGCTCTGCCTTCAGTTTTCCCACCGCTTGGGTGTGGGAAAACCGCTCGGCCAGCGTGTAAACCAGCACGGCATCCAGGCGATCAATGCTGTCGCGGTGGCCTGCCAGAAGCTCGGCGGCGCGGGAAATTGCGTCGGTCATGAACGACCTCCTAAGGCTGCGAACGCAACGTCGGTATCACGTCGGTATTGCGTCGGTTTCGCGTCGGTGCGGATGTCGGTCATTGAAGCGCCTCCGGGGTGGCGTGCACCCAGATATCGAGCGCACCGTAGGTTGGGTGATCAAATCGCGTTGTCTTTTGACAGCCCATGCGTTCAGCCAATGCAATTGAGCGCGTGTTCTGGGGCATCACAAGGCTGACGATCCGGTTCCAGCCAAGAGTTTTGTAGGCAAAGTCACGCGACGCCAAAGCGGCCTCATGAGCAATGCCGCGCCCCTCGGCGCTTGGGGCAAAAATGCTCCACCCAATCTCGGCTTCTGGCCAATCTTCGGGGTGATAGATACCGACGAGACCAAAAGGCTGATCGGTGTCTTTGTCGGCAACGATCCAGCGACCGTATCCGCGCAATTGCCACTGGCCAATCACAGCAGACATGTAGTGAAAGCTGGTCCCCGCTGCGTAAGGGCCGCCGACACCAGCGCTCCGATCCGATGTGCGGAACGCCTCGACTGCAGGCAAATCAGATGCCTTGGGCAAACGCAGCCGCAGACGCCTAGTTTCAATTTCTGGAACGCAGAAATGAACGAGGTTCATTGCAATACCTCCGGTGCCGGATGGCGGTAAACAAAGAACGGACCATTTCCACGGTCTCGTTTTTCTTCCAGCGTGGCGCCCACGCGTTCTGCCAAGGCAACTGAGCGCTGGTTGTCGATTGCGATGAAGCTGCAAGGTCTTTTTATGCCGAAGTAGCATTCGCCATGCGTGCGGGTCGCGCGAACAGCTTCCTCTGCAAGGCCTTTGCCTTCGAATTCTTCAAGAAGAACCCAGCCTATTTCTGTCTCATCATAGTGATCGGGCTCGTAAAACCCGACCCAGCCTGCCGTCTTGCCCGTGGCTTTGTCTTCGACAACCCACATTCCGTAGCCACGCAAATGCCATTGGGCGCAGTCCATCGAAAAGACCTTCCAGGCCTCTTTGCGGTCAAGCGGGCCACCCGTCCATTGTGTGCGGGTGCTTGTCCAATGTTCCGCAATCGGGTCAAAGTCTGCCATGCGATGCTCGCGCAGTTTCAACCGATTGGTGTCAAGAATTGGAACAGGTCCGTTATGATCGCCGGGTGAGGTCACTTCTTTTTGCCAAACCCGCTTAAGCCGGGAGGCAGAGTTGCGCCGCCGCCTATACCGGGCATGCCGCCCATTTTGCCCATCTGTGCCTGCGCCGCGTCAATCTCGGCCTGACTTGGCATGCCGCCGCCCGGCATCCCGCCCTTGCCGCCAAGCAGACCGCCCATTTGGCGCATCATGCCCTTTTTGCCCATCTTGCCGACCTTCTTCATCATGTCAGACATCTGGCGGTGCATCTTGAGTAACTTGTTAAGGTCCGAGACCTCCATGCCAGCGCCCTTTGCGATCCGCTTTTTACGGCTGGCCTGTAAAAGAGCAGGGTTGGCGCGCTCGCGTTTGGTCATCGAATTGATCAGGGCAACCTGCTGGTTGAACACCTTGTCGTCAAAGCCGCTTTCGGCGATCTTCGACTTCATCTTTCCCATGCCGGGCATCATGCCCATGATGCCTTCCATGCCGCCCATCTTTTGCATTTGCTCAAGCTGGCTGCGCATGTCGTTCATGTTGAACTGGCCCTTTTGAAACCGCTTCATCATGCGTTCGGCTTGTTCGGCCTCAATCGTTTCCTGCGCTTTTTCGACGAGCGCGACGATGTCGCCCATACCCAAAATGCGGCCAGCGATACGATCCGGCTCGAACGTCTCGATCGCGTCCATCTTTTCGCCGAGGCCGACAAAGCGGATCGGCTTGCCAGTGACCGCGCGCATCGACAGCGCCGCACCGCCGCGCCCGTCGCCGTCCATCCGGGTCAGGACAACGCCCGAGACGCCGATCTTGTCGTCGAATTCTTCGGCGACGTTGACGGCGTCTTGGCCGGTCAGACCGTCAACGACAAGGAGCGTCTCGCGCGGGTTGGCCACATCGCGCACGGCAGCGGCCTGGGCGATGAGTTCCTGATCGATGTGCAAACGGCCTGCGGTGTCGAGCATGTAAACATCGTAGCCGCCGAGCGTGGCTTGCTGTTTGGCGCGCTTGGCGATCGCGACCGGATCTTCGCCCTTGATGATGGGCAGGGTGTCAACGCCGATCTGGGTGCCAAGGATCGCAAGCTGCTCCATCGCGGCAGGGCGGTTTGTGTCGAGCGAGGCCATCAGCACGCGCTTGCCTTCACGGTCGGTCAGGCGTTTGGCAAGTTTGGCGGTGGTGGTTGTTTTACCCGAGCCCTGCAGACCGACCATTAGGATCGGCGCGGGTGGGTTATCAATTTTTAGCTGACCGGGGTCTTCGTCGCCGGTCAGCACGTGGACCAACTCGTCGTGGACGATCTTGACGACCTGCTGGCCCGGCGTGACCGATTTGGTGACGGATTGACCGGTGGCTTTTTCCTGCACCGCTTTGACAAAATCGCGGGCGACAGGCAACGAGACGTCGGCTTCCAGCAAGGCGACACGCACCTCGCGCAGGGCGGTCTTGACGTCATCTTCCGACAACGCGCCCTGTTTGGTCAGCCGATCAAAGACACCGGAGAGGCGTTCTGACAGGTTCTCGAACATGTTGGCTCCTTCGCCTTTTTCCACATGACCAGTGAGATAGTCACCGACCGCCTAAACGCCAAACGCCCCCATGGGCGCAACGCGCTGATGGAGGGCGATCCCGAGGCCTGCCCGGGACCGGGAGATATTTGCTCCCGGAGATTGCGCGGAGATAGGCGAGAGAGCCTTCTCTGTCAAGAGAACTGGTATCTATGATGGCTAACGGATGATTGGGCGCTAGATAAGAATAGCAGTGATGGGCGCAGGTGCACCGGGCGGGTTCTTTGATGGCAAGCTGGCGGCATCGGGAGAGGAGGTCTGGCTGATTGCGCGCGGGGCGCATTTGGAGGCACTTGAAAGAGATGGGATGCGCGTTCTGAGCCTCAACGATGATCTGCATGTCAAAGACATTCGTGCGACTGGTGACCCGGGCGACGTTGGGCTATTGGATGCGGTTTTCTTTATGGTAAAAAATGCCGATATGGAAAGCACTGCCGAGGCGATCTGAGTGGCGACCTCGTGCGTCTTGGCAAGAGATATGGGGCGCCAACACTGATCCATACGGTGCTCTATGCCGCACTCAAGCCGATGTCTGATCAGTTGGCCGAGGTCTACTGCGGGGTCCCGGCCAGATCGCCGAAGAAATGAAAGCTGGCCTCTTCCGTGCCGACTATCAGGTGCCAGTTCTGCAGTCGGCTGGCGTCAAGGCAGACGTTGCTTTGCCCTGTCAGCACCAGTTCGGCTGGCATCAGGGACCCGGTAAAAACACCGGAGCCTGCCAATTCGATGCGCATTCGCACCTCAGCATAGAGGATTGCATCGCCAGAGCCTGCCTCGGGAGTGGTGTCCGCGCGAAAAAAGGACAAATCATCAGGCGTGGTCCAGCGTAGCGTACCGCCGGGCGCATCCTGCGCTGCAAAGTCGAGCTGCCAGACATCTTCGCTGATAACCAAGGATGCGTCATACGTCTCTTGCGGGTCCTTTATCCCGCGCGTGCAGTCCGGCCAACATGCTCCTGTATATAGATGTGCTTCGCCGTTGATTTTGATCCGCGCGATTTCTTCGGAGAGCCAATCTTCCATTTCGAAATTGGTTGTTGCGCGAAAGCCCGGTTCAGCACAGCAAGCGCAGGCAACGGCAGTGCTGGTAGAAGCCAGGACAAAGACAATTGCTGAATTGAAGAGCATGCGCATCATCTGCTTAGTTTGTCCTGTGCGGTTGATCCTGTCAAAGTAGATCACCCGAAATGTATGGGGTATTGCGGTGACACGTCTCTTCACATTGGTGCCGCAAGGATTGCCGACCAGCCAGCAGTGGCAGTTCTTTTGGTACGTGACGCAGCGCTGCGCGCTAAGGTCGATGGGGCGCTTTGGGCGCTGAAAGCCGACGCACTGAGTGCGTACTGGCGGCTTTGAAGGCGAGCATGGAGGCAGAAGACCCACCGTTTCGGCAACAGTGGCTTGTTGCGGAGGATGGCGGCGAAATCATTGGCCTGACCTATTCCATCCTTTTGCCGGTGCCGCCGATTAACGCAGGGGTGCACGGTGCGCCGGGCCTGATCATGGAAGACTGCACCCTCGCACCGAGCGCGCCGGTAGGGACGGCGGCGCTTTTATTAGCTGCGACAGAGGCTGATTTGCAGGAGGCAGGTGCGAAAGTATTGGCAGCCTCGACCAGTGTTGGTTGCACGTGGGGCGATCCATACGCCGCACGGGGTTATGAGCCGCTGACGCTCTATCTGGCGAAAACAGGCTTGCGGAAACTGAAACTGCCCGAACTATTCGAAAAGCGCAGGACGACGACATTCCGGGCATCGTCGCGTTGAGTGCCGAGAATCGCGACATCCTTTATGATCTAAACGCGTTTTGGAAACCACACGACGAGGCGGACGCGCGGTTTGAGAATTGGATGAAACGCAGTTTGTCGCTGACAGATCGCGACATGTTTGTCTCGGACGACACTGTGGATGGCTATGTTATCTCGCAACCAGCGACACCGCTGCATATTCCGCCTGCGCATGATCTTTTGTCGGCAGCAGACAGCGCCTTGAAAGTAAGGTGGCGAGAAGCCTGCATTGTGGTTTGCCCCGCCGCCTGGACATCAAAGATCGCGCTTTTGGAAGGCGCAGGGTACGCCACAGCCATCGTTTGGTACATCAAGCGGTAGGTCCCTGCGCCCACTTTGCTAACCCTCGGAATTTCCCCAAAGCCGTCGCCAGCTGCGGCGCTCGTGTCGGTCAAACCGACTTGGCCCATCAAAACCTTGGCGGTCGCGGCGGTCTTCGATGCGGTCGGCTACGTCTTCGATACGATCGAGCGGTCCGTTGTTGGTTTGTCTGTCGATCACATTTTCACGCCGGTCGATGCGGTCCTCGATCCGATCAAGCCTGTCGCGTGGACCTGCCTCGGCCAGAGTAGGCGCGGCGGTTGTGGCAATGGCTGCAATTATCGTTGTTGTGAGTAGGTTCATAATTTGGATCCTCTTTTTGATGTCTCCACAAAGTTAAACGTGCCTCTGAGCAAATTCCGTCGCTTTGCGTTTTGGCTTGCGCACGCCGTCCTTCAGGGTGTGAATGTCGGGATACGTCTTGGAGGTTCCACCAATTACACCAGTTGACCACGACGCCGCACAACCCAGACAGGTTGAGAACGGCAAGGGCATCCTATTGATGGGCGTGGGCATGTTCCTTTTCGCCGCTGTGGATACGGGTGCAAAGTTCCTGACCGAGGGGCTGCACCCGGTGCAGATCGTCTGGACGCGGCAGTTGGGGCTGTTGTTCGG
This sequence comes from Silicimonas sp., assembly GCA_013003245.1. Lineage (GTDB taxonomy): Bacteria > Pseudomonadota > Alphaproteobacteria > Rhodobacterales > Rhodobacteraceae > JABDJX01. Next base: position 5,689 of record JABDJX010000121.1, read on the forward strand.
AGCCTTCGTTTTGATCGCTTTGCACGGGCGCACGCTTTTTAGAACGTCACATCCAAGATTGCAGATCGCGCGCGGGTGCGTGGCTGCAGGTTCGGCTTCGTTTTTCATCATGGCGGTGGCGCATGTGCCATTGGCGGACGCAGTTGCCATTACCTTTGTGGCTCCGTTCATGGTGACAGTTCTGGGCGCGTTGATATTGCGCGAACCCGTGGGCACGCGGCGCTGGGTGGCAGTGACGCTGGGTTTTGTTGGCACGTTGATCGTTATTCGGCCCGGCATGGGCGTGGTCCATCCGGCGGCGGCCTTACTAATTTTAGCGGCGTTTCTGTTTGCAGTGCGTCAGATCATCTCGCGCGCTTTGTCAGATACCGACAAAACCGCGACCACTGTGATTTATACCGCAATTGTTGCCAGCGCGATCCTGACGGTGCCTTTGCCGTTTTACTGGCAGTCGCCCAGCACCGATCAGATGATGCTTTTGGCACTGATCGCGGGTGTGGCGGGTGTGGCCGAGGTGTTTGTCATCAAGGCATTAGAGACCGGCATGGCCGTGGTGATTGCACCAGTGCAATACACGATGCTGATCTGGGGCACTTTTTATGGCTGGCTGATCTTTGATCAACTGCCTGATGGCTGGACGTGGCTAGGCACCGCTATCATTGTAGCCACCGGACTTTACACACTACGGCGCGAATACATCGTGTCAAAGGCGCGTCAGCGCGAAAGTGGGGCCAGCGTATAACCTGCGCGCTTAAGCGCCATGAGGACGCCGCTTTCACCGGAAAGATGGGCGGCACCAACAGCGATCACGACGTTTTCCTTACCGTCCAAAAGCGCGTTCATCTTGGGCTCCCAATCCTCGTTGCGGCCGATCAGCAGCGATTGGTTGACCTCCTCAAAAAGCTCGGCGCCATTCTCGATGCCGGCTTGTTCGACCTGAATGCGCCCAAACTCCCAGCTTTCGCGAATGCGACCGTCAAAGTAGGCTTCGATCAAGGTAGAGGACGCGGCGTCGCCATCAGCTTGGGTTTCCAGCGTGATGCGCAGACCGTCGAGCTGGTCCTCGATAGGCTCATCGGCAAAAAGCCTCAGCACTGCTTCGGTGTCGTCCAGTGCAGCCAGCGGAACACCTGCTTCATTAGCGATGACCTCGAGCTGCCGATCCAGACCCTTTGCACCGCTTTGAATGGCCGAAAGGGCGCAAGGTGGAATTGCTAGGGTCATGGAGAGATACCAAGGCTGGAATTTTGCGGCGAGAAAGCCCGGGATGCCCATGGCAGCGAGCCGCTCGTTGACCTTGGCCCATTCCTCATCGCCAAGAATGTCGATTAAGGTGGGGCCTTCGGTGATGAAAAACATCTCGGGCTTTTCAGTTGCCAGAGTTGCAAGGCCCGCCTCGTCTTCGGCTGTGGCTTCAAGGATCAGCAGATCCGCGTTTGCGACCGTTTCATCGAGCCTTTCGACAATCGCGCTTAACCGCGGGTCGGGGACGTGGATTGTGCCCACGACCGTCACCGTGCTGTCGCCCCTTGTCGCCCGCCACAGGTTGCCCGTGGGGTAGGGATGGGGTGCGACCAATGCGTCAAGGCGTGCGCGGTCGTCCGCGCCAAGTTCGGCGATCAAATCACGCGTGCCGCAGGTCTGCGCCATGGCTTGAACGGGTAGGGTAAGGAGTGCTGCGAGCAGGCAAAGTCGTTTGAACATATGAGAGGCCCTAAAATCGGTTTGCCGCACCTTGAAGGCATTTCTGGGCGGAAAAAAGGCGAAATTCACTATACGTGTCAGGATTGCTGGATTGGAACCTTGCCTTTGATCTCAATGACGCGGCGGGGATAGGGCATTTCGATGCCGGCGTCTTTCAATGCGTTCCAGATCAAAAAGAGCACGTCAGAGGTGAACTTGTTGTCGCCGTCATCCAAGCCGTTCACCCAGAATTCGCAGGCAAAATTCACGCCGCTGTCGCCAAATTCGCGCAACTCGCAATCGGGTGGATAAGGCTCATTCAGCACGCCGGGGTGTGTTGCGACGGCAGCTTCGACAATGGTGGGGACAAGGTTGATATCGGTCTCGTATGTGACTGAAAATGGGGCCTCGTATCTGTTGGCGGAGCCGCTGTCAGAGTAGTTGATCACCCGGGTAGTGATGAAGTCTTCGTTCGGCACCACAACCCAGCGCCCATCGAAAGTCTCCAGTATCGCGGCGCGCGCCATCATCTTGACGATCTTGCCCTGTTCGCCACCGTCAAGTTCGACGTAATCGCCAACCGTAGCCTGGCCTTCCAGCAAAAGAATGACACCAGAGATGAAGTTGGAGGCGATCTTCTGCAGGCCGAAACCAAGGCCGACACCGATGGCACCTCCAAGTATGGCCAATGCCGATAGATTAATGCCCATGATATTCATCAGCAGCAGGAAGGCCGCTCCGAAAATAAGGAACTCGACAGCCTTGATCAGGAGGGTGCGGAGGCTTGGGCGGATTTCCTGCTTTTCGAGATACTCAGAGGATTGCTGGTTAGACCAGGAGCCAAGCCAGAACAGTAAGCTGCCCGCCACTGCCCCACGCAAAAGCGCCATGAGCGAGAAGCTGATATTGCCGATCTCGATCCGCGTTGTTTCCAACGTCTCGCCGATTGGGTCCAACAGCCCCACGACATAGAGCGCGGCAATCGGGATCAGAATGTAGCGCCCCAGAAGCTTCAGGAATGGGACCTGCAGAATGTCGTTCACGAAGATACGAGCAGCTATGAAAATGAACACGCGCTTGCCAAAAGCGATCACCTCGCCTGAGCCAAATATCGACCGCGTTGCTTGTTCGCCGACCCCAGTCAAAGCGAAGGCCAGCAAAGGTAAAAGGAGGGGGATGAATTGAAGTGTGAAAAGGCGAGTCTGGCTTATGAGCGTTTCTTGGTCGCCGCCGGGCGCAATGAGCTGTGTTAGCCGGGGGGTCAGTTTGCGGGTGAGGAACAATGCCAGGACATAGGCAATAATCAATATACCGAACTGAGACCACGCGGCGGGCGACGAAAGCCAACTTTCCGCGGTATCCAGCGCAGGTTGTATGAACTCTAAGCCGGTTCTGACGAAGGGCGGTAGCGCGTCAAGGTCCATGCGACTTTCCCAAATGTGACTTTAGACTTTGATCTGGTCTTGGGAAGAAACTCAAGTGTTGTGCGTTTAGGTTGGAGAGTGGAAATTTTGCCTCTCGAAGCGCTTGACTCACGTGTTCGTGTTCCTTATCTCACCGCGTTAGCACTCATCAAAGACGAGTGCTAAACGATTTGTAAATGAACCAAGGAGCATTCAACATGGCATTCACTCCGCTGCACGATCGCGTTGTGGTCCGCCGCGTCGAGGGCGACGAGAAGACCGCTGGCGGTCTGATCATCCCCGATAACGCGAAAGAAAAACCAGCTGAAGGCGAAATCGTCGCTGTTGGCGCAGGCGCACGTGACGAAGATGGCGAGCGTATCGCGATGGACGTCAAAGCTGGCGACAAAATTCTCTTCGGCAAATGGTCTGGCACCGAAATCACCCTTGATGGTGAAGAACTGCTGATCATGAAGGAAAGCGACATTCTGGGCGTTATTGCCTGATCGCGTCTTTCGAACCTTATCTGAAACACTAGACACCAGGAGCAAGCAATCATGGCTGCTAAGGACGTCAAATTCGACACGGATGCCCGCAATCGCATGCTGAAAGGCGTGAACATTCTGGCCGACGCTGTCAAAGTCACGCTGGGCCCGAAAGGCCGCAACGTGGTTATCGAAAAATCATTCGGCGCACCGCGCATCACCAAAGACGGTGTATCCGTTGCAAAAGAAATCGAGCTTGAGGACAAGTTCGAGAACATGGGCGCGCAGATGGTGAAAGAGGTTGCCTCTCGCACCAATGATGAGGCCGGCGACGGCACGACCACTGCAACTGTTTTGGCGCAGGCTATCGTTAAAGAAGGCCTGAAGTCGGTTGCGGCGGGCATGAACCCGATGGATCTGAAGCGCGGCGTTGATATGGCTGTTGCCAAAGTCGTCGAGCACATCAAATCGGCAGCACGCGACGTGAAAGACAGCGACGAAGTTGCTCAGGTCGGCACGATTTCCGCAAACGGCGAGTCGGAAATTGGTCGCCAGATCGCGGACGCGATGCAAAAGGTCGGCAACGACGGTGTGATCACCGTTGAAGAGAACAAAGGTCTTGAGACTGAGACTGAAGTTGTTGAAGGCATGCAGTTCGACCGCGGTTACCTGTCGCCTTACTTTGTCACCAACCCTGACAAGATGACAGCGGATCTGGAAGACTGCATGATCCTGTTGCACGAGAAGAAGCTGTCTTCGCTGCAGCCAATGGTTCCGCTGCTTGAGAGCGTGATCCAGTCGCAAAAGCCGCTCTTGATCATTGCCGAAGATGTTGAGGGCGAAGCTCTTGCCACTTTGGTTGTGAACAAGCTGCGTGGCGGTCTGAAAATCGCTGCTGTCAAAGCTCCGGGTTTCGGTGATCGCCGCAAGGCCATGTTGCAAGACATCGCCATTCTGACCGGTGGTCAGGTGATCAGCGAAGACCTTGGCATGAAGCTTGAGTCGGTGACGATGGACATGCTGGGTTCTGCCAAGCGCGTGACCATCACCAAAGACGAGACGACTGTCATTGATGGCAACGGTGAAAAGGCCGAGATCGAAGCACGGGTTTCGCAAATCCGTCAGCAGATCGAAGAAACCACGTCTGACTATGACCGTGAAAAGCTGCAAGAGCGTGTTGCCAAGCTGGCAGGCGGTGTTGCCGTGATCCGCGTTGGTGGCATGACCGAAGTGGAAGTCAAAGAGCGCAAAGACCGCGTTGACGATGCGCTGAACGCGACCCGTGCGGCCGTGCAAGAAGGTATCGTTGTCGGTGGTGGTGTTGCTTTGGTTCAGGGTGCCAAGGGTCTTGAAGGCCTGAAAGGCGACAACTCTGATCAGGACGCTGGTATCACCATCGTGCGCAAGGCACTCGAAGCACCTCTGCGCCAGATCGCCGAAAACTCGGGCGTTGATGGTTCGGTTGTGGCTGGCAAGGTGCGCGAAAGCGACGATCTGTCGTTTGGCTTCAATGCGCAGACAGAAGAGTACGGTGATCTCTTCTCGTTTGGTGTGATTGACCCGGCCAAGGTTGTGCGTACTGCGTTGGAAGACGCAGCCTCTATCGCTGGTCTGTTGATCACGACCGAAGCCATGGTCGCCGACAAGCCCGCCAAAGAAGGCGCACCCGCCGGTGGCGGCATGCCCGACATGGGCGGCATGGGCGGCATGATGTAAGTCAGGCCAACAATTTTTTAAAAGGGCGCCCTGCGGGCGCCCTTTTTGTTTCTTTTAAGGTGGCAAAGCGGCAAGACTTGGGAGTTCGCTAAATATTTGGAAACGTTGTGTTTGCTGAGTTGGACTATATAGAATGCGCCGTTGCGTTATAGTCCTTTTAGGTGGTTGCGATTTTAGCGGGTATGATATGTTGGATTTTATTAAAGGCATCCGGAGCCAGTCTCAGGAAGAATTCCTTGCAGACGAAGATGGCGGGCTGATGATCTTCAGCATTTTTATTTTTATCCTTATCCTTTTGATGGCGGGCACCGCCGTTGATGTGATGCGCGCTGAAAATGAGCGTATCGCACATCAGAACGTGTCTGATGCTGCAGCACTTGCTGCCGCCAAGCTAGAGTTGACCGCAGATGAGCGCAGAGACATTGTGCGCAGTCACTTTGAAAAAGCGGGTCTGGATGATGTTATCGAGACCATTGAAGTGAGCGAAGATCCCAATGACAGCTCGGTTGCTGTTCTGACCCGAAATACCGTTCCAACATTTTTCATGAACATGATGGGTATTGAGGATTTGCCTGTTTGAGTAGGCACCCAAGCCCAGCAGATCGCTCAGGATATCGAGATCTCGATTGTGTTGGATATTTCGAGTTCGATGAATGGATCGAACCGTTTGACCAACCTAAAGACGGCGATGAATGAGTTTATCACGCGGGTCATTCCAGAAGACAGCAGTGGCCCAAGCACAATCTCTGTCAGCATCATCCCTTATTCTATGACGGTAAATCCGGGCGATATGATCTCTTCCTATTACGACATTCAGGGTAAGCATTCTTATTCATCTTGTGTGTTCTTTGAAAATACTGCGTTCGACACGCTTGCCATTGACGTTGACGAGCCGCTTGAGCGGTATTCGCACTATGCGGATGGATCGTCAGGCTATCACGCCGACGGAACAATCAATCTGCCATACTGTCCGGATAACGAGATACTGGTGCATTCAACTCTTCGGTCTGAGTTGAGCCAAGCTGTTGCTGATTTGCGCGGCTGGGACGCGACTGGCATTGATATTGGCGTAAAGTGGGGCCTGCATCTTTTGGACCCATCGTTCCGCCCTGTGCTGAGCGATCTGGCATCGAAAGGAGATCGCTCTGCCGATCTGATCAATTCGCCCGGCGCGTATTCTAGCCGGTTGGTCAAAAAGATTATGGTGCTGATGTCTGACGGCGAGAATGACGGCCAGCGTGATCTGGTGCGCGAGGAATTCCGTGAAGGCCCATCGCCGGTTTGGATCGACCCTGATACCGGTGATTATTCGGTATTGGTGCTTGATGGTCGCGTCACAGGCTCTGCCAATACCAACGATACAACGTCACGCTGGTACCACGAGGACAGTGACGACATCGAAGCATTCCCAGACCTGCCGGGGGCATCTGTCACTAATTGGGAGGACGTTGAAAGCGAGATGGTGCGTATGGACTGGCCGGATGTCTTCAACGTCGCGAAGTCAACGCACCTTGCGAACAAGTTCTTCAGGACAGCCTACGAGCAGGGGTATATCGATCAGGACCTCTATGATGATTATCGTCGTCCCTACAATAATCGCATCTCTGATGCCGGTCCAAACGGGACGATCCAGCGGATATCTGATATTTGCACATTGGCAAAAAACGCGGGTGTTGAAATCTTTGGTATTTCGTTCGACCCACCCAGCGATGCAGCTCAGGAAGTGATCAGCGATTGCGCAACTAGTGCCGCACACTTTTTCCCGGTTGAGGGGCTTGAGATTTCTAATGCTTTCGCGGCGATTGGTCAGAATATCAGCCTTCTGCGCCTGACAAACTGATTTTCTGCAAAGACGAGAAGTGAAAACGGGCGCTTGGAGCGCCCCTTTCGATTTGTTGGGCAGGCCGCTATTTGTGCAACGGACGGCTCCAATGGGTTGCGATTAAGCGGGATAGATGGAACAACCCTAAAGTGTTTTATAGTTTCCAGAGGTCGCCTTATGCTATCATTCCCATTTAGAAATATTCTCAGCGCGATGCTTATCGCCTTACCTGCAGCTTCATTTGCAAAGCCGGTCAGCTTCCAATGCCTGATGACCTCGAATGAAGGCTGGATAGCTGAGCAAATTTTCTTGGAATACGATTCTGAGAGCAACTCTTCGCGTGTCGCTGATGGCGTTATCTTGCACTTCGAAAAAAAACCTATAGACGCCAAAATCTTGGAGGATACAGACAAAAAGCTGGTTGTTAGCTGGAACGTTGTGGTTCAATCGCGCGGGCAAACCACCAAGATGGCGTATCGTTTGGCGCATTTCAGAAAAAACGGCAAAGTGATCGTAAATGCGAAACCGCACGGTTATAGCAACACTTTCGTTAGCCGCGGAAAGTGCCGTGCGACCAAACAACCTTTTCCGATAGGCTAAGAGCGCCACTGTCGCCATTTGGCAGTGAACAGGCACTTGCTTTCCAACCCCAACCCCCCTATACGCACACCCGTCGAAGCGGCGGTTACAGTCGTGAGCGCAGAGACTTGAGCAGGGTCGGTTTTTACCGACCCTTCTTGTTTGCGTTTACCAACCGTCTGACCAACCCACCAAAGACCTGCGGAGACAACCGCATGGCCCGAATAAAAATGAGATGAAGGAAACGAAAGCCATATGGCAAATGCAACGATGGAGGAATTCGAGGCCCTCTTAAACGAAAGTCTCGATATGGACACGCCCGATGAGGGAAGTGTCGTCAAAGGCAAAGTCATCGCAATTGAAGCGGGACAAGCCATCATCGATGTCGGCTACAAGATGGAAGGCCGCGTTGAACTTAAAGAATTCGCAAATCCCGGAGAAGCCCCTGAGATCGCCGTTGGCGACGAGGTCGAGGTATTTCTTGACCGCGTTGAAAACGCACGCGGTGAAGCCTCTATCAGCCGTGACAAAGCGCGTCGCGAGGCGGCTTGGGATAAGCTTGAGAAAGCGTATGCTGACGATGCCCGCGTTGAGGGTGCCATCTTTGGTCGCGTCAAAGGCGGTTTCACCGTCGATCTTGGCGGTGCCGTGGCCTTCTTGCCCGGCTCGCAGGTCGATGTGCGCCCCGTGCGCGACGCTGGCCCGTTGATGGGTATGAAACAGCCGTTCCAAATCCTGAAAATGGACCGTCGCCGTGGCAACATCGTTGTCTCGCGCCGTGCCATCCTTGAGGAAAGCCGTGCCGAGCAGCGTGCCGAGGTGATTGCAAACATCACTGAAGGCGATGCGGTTGACGGTGTGGTCAAGAACATCACCGAATACGGTGCATTTGTTGACCTTGGCGGTGTTGACGGTCTGTTGCACGTCACTGACATGGCGTGGCGCCGTGTGAACCACCCATCGGAGATCGTCACGATTGGCGAGACGGTGAAAGTCCAGATCATCAAGATCAACAAGGAAACACACCGCATCAGCCTTGGCATGAAGCAGCTTCAGGACGATCCTTGGGATGCTGTTGAAGCTGCGTATCCGTTGGGATCGGTCCATCAGGGTCGCGTTACCAACATCACTGACTACGGTGCGTTTGTTGAGCTTGAAGCCGGTGTTGAAGGACTTGTCCACGTTTCTGAAATGAGCTGGACCAAGAAAAACGTACATCCGGGTAAGATCGTGTCGACCTCTCAGGAAGTCGACGTGATGGTTTTGGAAATTGACAGCGCCAAGCGTCGTGTTTCCTTGGGCCTCAAGCAGACACAGCGTAACCCCTGGGAAGTCTTTGCCGAGACACATCCTGTCAATTCGAACGTTGAAGGTGAAGTCAAGAACATCACCGAGTTCGGTCTGTTCGTTGGCTTGGACAACGACATCGACGGCATGGTGCACTTGTCTGACCTTAGCTGGGACGAGCGCGGCGAAGATGCGATCCAGAACTACCGCAAGGGCGACATGGTCAATGCGGTTGTAACGGAAATCGACGTTGAAAAAGAGCGTATCTCGCTTTCGGTCAAAGCACTTGATGACAGCTTCACCGAAGTTGTTGACGGCGTGAAGCGCGGTTCGATTGTGACGGTTGTTGTTACATCGATCGAGGACGGCGGCATCGAGGTGGAGTATGAGGGTATGAAATCCTTCATCCGTCGCTCTGACCTGAGCCGTGACCGAGCAGAGCAGCGCCCCGAGCGTTTTTCGGTTGGCGACAAGGTCGACGCACGTGTCACCAACGTCGACAGCAAGACCCGTCGCTTGGGTCTGTCAATCAAGGCACGCGAGATTGCAGAAGAAAAAGAAGCTGTGCAGCAGTATGGCTCTTCTGACTCTGGCGCATCCTTGGGCGACATTCTCGGTGCGGCTTTGAAGCAAGACGACGACTAAACCGTTTGTCATTACGTAAGAAGGCCTCGCGTAAAGCGGGGCCTTTTTTGTTTGCAGTTGAGGCGAGAATCTCTTGAAAAGAAATCGTCTCGAAATTATTTGAAGTTTTTGGAAACATCTCGGCCGCAAAGCGGACGTTTCGCTCATTATCTCCCATTCGGAAACCCTTTGTTTCTGGCGCTTTAATCGCTTTTATGCGGCCAACCGCTTATAACTTCACCAGTGGTAAGGGTTTGGGGACAGTAATTATGGCTGGAAAGCGTGGCGAAACCGCCAAGCGTATTCTTATGGCATCTCGGGAAATTGTGCGGGCGAATGGTCCGGATCATCTGACTTTTGACGCGGTGGCCGCAAGAGTTGGGGTCTCGAAGCAAGCGGTGCTTTATTGGTTCCCCAACAAGGCGCGTCTGATCGAGGCGCTTGTGCGTCCTGCCTTGGAATCTGAAAGCGCAGCAGGCCGGGTGGCAGCCGTGCGCGGCGATAGCTCGGAAGAGGCGATCCGGTCCTATATCGGCGCATTGGCCGTGTTTCACACGTCGGACTTGGACAGGTTTCGACTAATGTATGTGACACCGCAAATTGGCCAAAAGACCGGTCGCAATGGAACGATGCTAACGACACTGGGGCGCATTCATCCTGCCACTACCGAAATGTACGATGCGCTTGCCGCGCGGCTGATTGAGTTTGGGCGGTACGAGCGTACCATTGATGCCCGACGCGCGGCTGCGGCGATGCACACGGCCTTGCTGGGGTTGATCCTGCGCATGGCGATGGCCGACGCCCTGAATGCGCCGTTGCGGTTGCGTGAAGACGCTTTGGTGGATGCCCTAGTTGACGTGATGGCCCCAAAAGCGGCCTGAGCCAAGAGGGCGCGCTGCCGCGCGATTGTTTGTTTGTGGCAGAGTTGAAAGTGATCGCACCGATCATGGACGCTGGCCCGCTGGGACCGTAAGCTGACGAAGTGGTTTACGGAAAGGGCAAGCATTTGGCACGTATCGGATTAACCGGATTGGGCACCATGGGTGCGGCCCTTGCGATGAACATTGCGGAAAAGGGCTTTGGTATTGCGGTACACAACCGTTCAAGCGAGAAGCTGGACGATTTCATGGAAAACGTGGGCGATCTGGAAGATCAGGTGACACCCGCAGAGTCTCTGGACGGTCTGGTTGCCGCACTGGGGACGCCGCGTGCGGTAATCATCATGGTAAAGGCGGGAGAACCAGTAGACTCGGTGATTGAGAGCCTGTCTGAAGTGATGGAGCCTGGCGATCTGATCATTGATGCGGGTAATGCCGATTTCAACGACACGCGTGCACGGCACGCGGCGTTGTCTGAAAAAGGGCTGAATTTTCTCGGTGTGGGCGTCTCTGGCGGGGAAGAGGGCGCGCGCCACGGGCCGTCGATCATGGTGGGCGGGGACCGGGAGGCCTATGCCCCGATTGAAGATATCATCACGGCGATTGCAGCCAAATTCGAAGGTGACCCTTGTGCCGATTGGCTTGGGCCGGATGGCGCAGGCCATTTCGTGAAAACGGTGCACAATGGTATTGAGTACGCCGACATGCAGCTGATCGCCGAGGCGTATGGACTGATGCGCACTGCGGGTGTTTCTTTGGGCGATATGGCGGAGGTGTTTGCGAATTGGAACAAAGGACCGCTGCAGTCTTATCTGATTGAGATCACGGCAGAAATTCTGGCAGTGACCGATAGTCCGACGGGCAAGCCTGTTGTTGACATCATTATGGATAAGGCGGGGCAAAAAGGCACCGGGCGCTGGACGGTGATTGAGGCGCTGAAGCTGGGTCAGTCGGCGACCACGATCGAAGCTGCCGTTGCCGCACGTAGTTGGTCCGCGGGCAAAGAGATGCGCGCCGCAGCTGAAGATGCCTTTCCGGGTGTGCGAGACGCTGTGGATTTGGCAAACGCTGATCTGGAAGCAGCCCTTTTGGCGGCACGTATCATTGGATATGGGCAGGGCATGGCTTTGCTGGCCGCAGCCTCGGAGGCGTTTGAGTGGTCGCTTGATCTGGCGCGCGTGGCCGAGATTTGGCGGGCGGGGTGCATCATCCGTTCGGCGTTGTTGGATGAAATCGCCTCGGGCACTAGAGAGGGCTTGCAGTTTGATCAATTGATCCTGTCGCCTGCGTTTGTTGAGCGTCTCAACGAAACGGTACCGGCCTTGCGCCGCGTTGTGGCAGCCAGCGTGTCTTCTGGTCAGCCGATACCCGCTTTCGCGGCCGCTCTTTCATATTTTGACACAATAAGGCGTGCACGCGGTACAACCGATCTGATTCAGGCGCAGCGCGACTTTTTTGGGCGGCACGGATTTGAGCGAGTGGACAAAGACGGAACCGGATTTCACGGACCGTGGGCAGAATAAGTTAGGCGGCGTATTCACTCGCCAGGATGGACCTGTGGCTCGCCTGTGCTGCGCGGAGCTGTACCTTTATGCTGCCATTTTCGCCGTAACATGCGACCCCATTCCATGAAGGGAAAGAACAGGATCGCCACTGGATTTGTGTCATTCACGCCGCTTTCGCGAAGCCCCATGGGTGCCTCGATCTTGCCCGGATCGTGATAAGTGCCAAACATCACGTCCCAAAGGGGCACGATATTGGCGAGGTTCTTGCCATAGGCTTCGGGTGTGTCGGCATGGTGCCAACGATGAAAATAGGGTGAGGCGACCAGGTATTTGACCGGCCCATGTCGCCAGTCCACGTCAAGGTGAACGTACATATTGTGAAGTGCTGCGCACAGGGCAACGAAAGGTATTGCTTGTGGCATCTGAAGCCACGTCAGCAGTAAAATATAGCTTGCTGACATCACAAACATTTCAAGAAAGTGAACGCGGTAGGTGGTCAAAGCGTTCACGTGAGTATCGGAATGATGCGCCGCGTGCGTGGGCCATCCCCACTTTGTGTGCATCAGTCGGTGGTTCCAGTAGTCAGCAAAATCCTTGGCGAGCAAGCCCAGCAGAGATGTCAAAATTAGAGGATAGGCATCCCACGTGCCTTTGGGCAGGGTAGGGATGCCGATTGCATTATATTGCTCTTGCAACCAGCCATTCAGCGCCATGTGGTACTTCATGATCAGGAACATGTTGAAGGCAAAGACGCAGATCGTTGCTGAAGAATTGAGGACAGCATTCCTCGATAGCTCTTCCTTTTTTCCAGCTAGGAAATACAGAAGAAAAATCGAAGCGAGACCGACCAGCAAGATATTCTGGAAGATCAGTCTGATAATTTGATCGAATTGTTCCACAAGCCGGTACTCAACAGATATCGGCTAAGATGATGTAGCGGTATTTAGGCCGTTATGGGGCCAGCGTGTGAAACAAATGTGCGCGTGCCACATTTCGCGGCGCGCGGATGCTTTAGACGTAGTAGATGTCGCGGAAAACATGGTGCGCAATACGATCACGCGCGATACCGCGCTTGGCCAGTTCAGCGTCCGACATTGCCTCAAGCTTGCGCATCTGACGTAAACGGCTGTCGAGTTCGGCTTGTTGGCGTGACGCGTTCCAAAGCGATGCGAAAAAATTCGAAATTACGTTTAAAAGGCCAGAGCCAGACTGATTTGGGGTTGCAAAATGTGCCATCTTTACTCTCCTTCGTGCACCAAGCCTGTTGGCTTGCTTGTGTCTGAAGTAGGCATTAGAAGCTTGATGACATCGGACAGATTGTGAAAGCCGTTATGCGTTAAGTGCATAGCTTGCGGCTAGCTTACAGAAATTGTTCACGAATTAGGCGTTCTTCCAACCCATGACCCGGATCAAAAAGGATGCGATGTTCAACCGTGGGTTCGCTGTTGACTTCAACCCAGTGCACGTTTTGAACCGGGTTCCCATCGGCGTCAGCCATAACCGGGCGTTTGGCGGGGTTCAGCACGTCAAAGCGCACGAGTGCGGACTTTGGCAACAACGCGCCGCGCCAGCGACGCGGGCGGAAGGGGGCGACGGCGGTTAGGGCCAGCACTTCTGAGCCGATAGGCAGGATAGGCCCATGTGCAGAGTAGTTGTAAGCCGTGGACCCCGCAGGTGTTGAGACCAATGCGCCATCGCAGACAAGTTCTTCCAGCCGAGGTTTACCATCGATTGAGATCTTCAACCGAGCTGCCTGAGGACCTGCACGCAGGAGCGAGACTTCGTTGATCGCCAGTGCCTCGGCGATTGTCCCGTTTTCGCTTCCCGCCCGCATGCGCAATGGGTTGATCACAGCCTCTTCAGCTTCGGACAGCCTGTCGGTCAGATTCTCTGCACTGTAATTATTCATCAGGAAACCGACTGTACCGCGGTTCATCCCATAAACCGGTTTTCCGCAAAGCTGGGCCTCTAGTAGTGTTTCAAGCATAAAACCGTCACCGCCCAAGGCCACGATCACGTCAGCGTCTTGGGGCGAAACCTGCCCGTAGGTATTGATCAGACTTTCCATCGCCGATTGGGCAAGTGGCGCATTACTGGCCCGAAATGAAATGGCTGTCGCCGGACGCATGAAGACCTCCCCCGTTCTCCGATGCACGATTGCCTGCGCGGAAAGGAAACTCAAGTCGCTTCCCGCGACGAAATTGCTGCCTCTGGTATCTTTGCCGCGCCCCAAATGTGAGCTATGTAGCCGCCAAACGCTCGCCCAACGGAGGCCATGACCATGAACGCACCACACCGCGACACCGGATTTTTCACTGAGACCCTTGAAAGCCGCGATCCTGAAATTTTCGGTGCAATCGAAAAGGAGCTGGGTCGACAGCGCGAGGAGATCGAATTGATCGCTTCGGAAAACATCGTATCTGCGGCAGTCATGGAAGCCCAAGGGTCGGTGATGACAAACAAGTATGCCGAGGGGTATCCGGGCAAGAGGTACTATGGCGGGTGCCAGTATGTAGATATTGCCGAGACGCTGGCGATTGAACGCGCGAAAGAGCTTTTTGACTGTAACTTCGCCAATGTTCAGCCGAATTCGGGCAGCCAGATGAACCAAGCGGTGTTTCTGGCTTTGTTAAAGCCTGGCGATACTTTCATGGGTCTTGATTTGAACTCAGGCGGACACCTGACTCATGGTTCGCCGGTGAACATGTCGGGCAAGTGGTTCAATGTGGTTTCTTATGGTGTTCGCGAAGATACCCATCAGTTGGATATGGACGACATCCGCGCCAAGGCGTTGGAGCACAAACCCGCGCTTATCATTGCAGGCGGCACGGCCTATAGCCGGTCTTGGGATTGGGCTGCGTTCCGGGCGATTGCAGATGAAATTGGCGCTTATCTGATGGTCGACATGGCGCATATCTCGGGTCTGGTTGCCGGCGGTGCCCATGCTTCGCCCATCCCCCACGCGCATGTGGTGACATCGACCACGCACAAGTCGCTGCGCGGCCCGCGCGGTGGTTTGATTTTGACAAACGATGAGGCCCTTGCGAAGAAATTTAATTCTGCAGTGTTCCCAGGCCTTCAGGGTGGGCCCTTGATGCATGTGATTGCTGCGAAAGCCGTGGCCTTTGGGGAGTGCTTGCGCCCTGAATTCAAGACCTACGCAACACAGGTTGTATCGAACGCCAAAGCAATGGCGGACGAGCTGGTTAAGGGTGGAATCGATATCGTCTCGGGCGGGACTGACAATCACCTGATGCTTGCAGACCTGAGACCAAAGGGCGTGACCGGCAAGGCGGCTGAGGCCGCTTTGGGTCGCGCTCATATCACCTGTAACAAGAATGGTGTGCCTTTCGATCCCGAGAAACCTTTTGTGACCAGTGGTATTCGGCTAGGCACGCCTGCAGGCACCACCCGCGGATTTGCCGAAGAAGAGTTTAGACAAATCGCCCGTTGGATCGTCAAGGTTGTCGATGGGCTGTCAGCGAATGGAGAGGACGGCAACAGCGCAGTAGAGGCGCGCGTTGTGGAAGAGGTGAAGATACTTTGTGCGCGTTTTCCACTTTATCCAAATCTTTGATCTGCTGAGTTTTGGCGCTTGATGGCCCGCATCAGGTGGGGGAGCTGCTCCCCAGACCCCCTCAGTACATTTCTGGACCAATGGTAAGGGTCAGCTGAAATAGCCACGCCACAACAGCGTCAGGAAAGTTGCTAAGACGACAGAAAAGATTACGAAAGCGATCTTTGCAAGCACGTCGAGAATTTCATTTCGTCGCTCTTTCATTGGATCTTGCTTGTCGAGAAAGCGGCTCAGCTTCTTTTCGGCCTTTGCGATCCGCGACGGGTCGATGTGGTGCATCAATTTGGGGTGCTCTGCCATGCGCATGGCTTCAACAATGGTGTGCACTTCAGCACGCAAATGCTTTGGTAGCTTGCGGCCTGCGCGCGCCGCGATGTCTTCCAGGTTGTCGCCGCTCAGACGCAATTGCTTTGCCATCTTATTGGCCAGCGATTCGGATAGTTCGTGAATGTCCATGCTACTGGCGATACCGTGGCAGCCGCGTTAAGAAAAGCCATGCTGAATATTGTAGAACATGGAACTGCAACGGATCTGCCACAGGTTTTGATTGCGCACGGCCTTTTTGGATCAGCACGCAATTGGGGAGCCATCGCCAAGCGACTGTCTGCGGATCGCAAGGTAATTGCCGTTGATATGCGCAATCATGGAGAAAGTTTCTGGACTGATACCCATACTTACGTCGATATGGCCGAGGATTTGTCTGAATTATTGGATGTCTCTACAGATTTAGTCGGACACTCAATGGGCGGAAAGGCCGCGATGATGTTGGCATTGCATCTGCCCCGGTACGTGCGACGTTTGGTTGTCGCTGACATTGCACCTGTGGCGTATTCACATACACAAATGCCAATGATCGAAGCAATGCGTTCAGTAGACTTGAGCCAGGTCGAAACGAGACGTGATGCCGACGAACAGTTGGCGCTCAGAGTTGAGGAGCCCGGCGTGCGAGCCTTTTTGCTTCAGTCTTTGGATGTTGCGGGCAAACGCTGGCGTCTGAATTTGGATACATTGGCCGCCGACATGATGGCGATCTTGGGTTTTCCGGAGACCAATGCCGCTTTTGAGGGAGCAACCCTATTCTTATCCGGAGGCGAAAGCGACTATGTTCGCGATAATTACCGTGCCGATATTAAAGCGAAATTTCCGGTGGCGCGGTTTGCGCGCATCCCAGGCGCTGGCCACTGGTTACATGCGGAAAAGCCCCGCGAATTTGAAGACACTGTTCGTCTCTTCTTGGATACCTGACAAATTGAGGTTTGAATGGAACAAAACAAATTTCGGTGCGTTGGGAAAGTGATGACCGAGCGGTGAATCGTCCCGATTCGCCACGTCCCGGACGGTCCTCAATCACGGGCGGATGTAGTTCCCACATCCGCCCGAACCTATTTGTAATTTATTCGTTATCGCAATCGAAACCATTCTGCGATTTCTGAGACGGCGTTCCCAACACTGCGTCCAACATCTGTCAAAAATGTTTGCGGTGACGAATACGCGTGTGCGATCAAAACGTCGCCGAAAGCAATAAACGCAGCTAGAAAGAAAGCCGCCAGCGAGAACATTCTCACTGACATGTGACCCCCACCTAAGCTTGATCAGTATGTATCGTTAGCACATTCTAATCGAAAAATCGAGTCTAGGGGGACCTCGTTTCAGTTCCCGAGTGCCGCACCCATACTGTTGGAAACACCATTGGCAAGTCCGCCCACAGAATCACCGATCGAATTCCCAGCGTCAATGGCCATTCCATATCCGCCCGCGAAGCCGCCGCCGATAGCACCAGTGGTCAATTCGAATACGGTGCCAATCCCGATAGATCTGCCCGTATACTCTTCGTATCCATAACCAGTAGTCAAAGCGATGACCGCGACTGCAATTAAGCGCTTCATATCTCACATTCCCAATAGGCCTGCCTGAGAACATATCACAAAGAAACAAAAAAACCGACAAATGTTTCAATATACCAAGTTGCCTCTCTAACCTGATGGGCTTTGCTGGACGGACTTTGTAAACTCTAACGCCGACAAATCAAGAAACGGCAAGACTTGTGATGTATCACCCCCGCCAAGTTGTACAACCGTTTCCGGCGTTCCTGCCTTGCCTTTTAGTTTTTCCCGCCATTGAGAGACTTCAATTCCAACGACGCGGTCTACGAGAAAGCCGATTTGGGCGCCAGAATCTTCCGCAATAAGCACTTGGGCCTGTTGACTTGTCACTTGACCAGCACCCAAACGTTCACGCAGGTCGATCAAAGCGATAGTGTCGCCCAGTCGCGAAAAGTACCCGCGAAAACCATTTGTGTTAAATTTTGTTGGTGTTACATTTTTCGGCTGATCAAGAATACAGGTAACCTGCAACAGTGGGATGGCCAATCTTGTGTGCAGGTCGACAACAAGGTATCGCTCTCGTTCCTTAACGATATTGTTGGCAGTCACAGTATCTTTTGCGACGGTTTTCTCAACAGGCTTGACTACATCGACCTCAGAAAGAGAAGCGATGTCTGCAATTTCCTTTGTGCCGCACAATTGTTTGACGTCAATCACGTAGATCTGCTCACCATCATCTTGAACCAAGACTTTTTGAATGAAGTTCTGATCCATTTGCCACAGAGGGATTTTGGTTTCCTTCGCGGTCGGAAAGGTCCTGATATCTCGTATCGCGTCGACCGCAACTCCCAATAAAAGGCCATCAGGAAACCGCAGCACAACCACTTCGGATACGCTACGACTGGATTTCCGACCAAGGCCCAAGATTGTAACAGGACAAATCACAGGAATCCGGCGGTCGTGATACGTGATTTCGCCAAGGCAAGGCCCGGAAGTGATGGCAGTCTCCTCGATGATCTGTTTGGGGACAGCTGCGTGAACTTCAACAGCGGGAAGGGCATAAAGTGCGCCTCCTGCGAGGAAAGTCAACATCGGCGGCCCTTTGTCAGAGGCTGCTGACACTCCTTCGTCGGTTCGGTTTACAGATAAGACATCCGGAAGCGTAAAAATATCTTCAACACTGAGAACGGTGACAAACTTCTCTTTAAATGGAAAGACTGATTTGAAGAAAGATGCGCCCCTGTCATTACTATCTGTAATTTCGCTAATCTGATTTGGACTGATATTTGCAATGCCTACAATTGCATCAATAAAAAACGAAAGAAGCTTCTGGGAACTTTCAAGAACAATCCCTAGCCGGGTAGAATTATCGCTCTTACCAAATTTTCCAATAAGTGAAATATCAATTATTGGAACGAGTTTACCACGAAGATCCACTCCACCCTGTAGAAATTCAGAATTTATCGGCAGGCTACTGTACTCGCTGCTATGAAAAACCTCAGTCAGGTTGTCGATCGGAATACCAACAACTGTCTCACCGACTCTGACGACACCATAAGTCAAGTGAATATCGTTAGCCATTCCTATTATTCCGAAATGGCTGCTTGTAAGTCATTGGTTAAATTCGCTGCATCAGTCATATTGAGTTCTTGTACATCGCTATCCTCAATTATTGATGTCAAAATGCTACCACTTTTTCCCATTCCATCTACCTGCGTAATTAGGTGTTCCCGAATGGCATTTGCGCTGGTCTCACCGCCTGCAATACAGTTAGTTGCCTTCTCAATATGCCGCCCAATATTTCGCGCAGCCTCTCCATTTCTTTCAGCGAGTTTTCGTACCTCATCTGCAACTATTGAAAATCCTATCCCGTGTTCTCCGGCGCGTGCAGCCTCTATCGCTGCATTGAAAGCTAAAAGATTTGTCTGTACTGCAATTTCGCTAACGACTTCGACAGTTTCCGAAAGATCCGACACAATACCAGAGACTTCTTTGAGTGTCTCAACTGTCCTTTCGATCTGTAGCTCGTTCTGCTGAATCGATTGACGAAATTCACTAGAGGTTTCCACCAAATTGATGGCTGACTGTTTAATCTTGTTTGTTATTTCATTTCCAGCCTTAAACTTTTCTGATATTTCAGTTGACCTAACAACGACCTTCTTTTCCAGCTCGACTAATTGCGAAATTTCAAATGCACATTCAATGATCTTGATGACTTCGCCATCAACGTTTCGAATTGGGTGATAGTTTGCATAAAGGTGTACGTTGCGTTTGAAGCGACCCATTCTGTGAACGCGACCTCTGACAGCTTCACCGTCCGAAAGTTTCGTCCACAATGAGCGGTAACCTTCAGTCTGCACATAGTCTGGAGAGCAAAACATGGAGTGATGTTGCCCAACAATTTCCTGCAATGAGTAGCCGAAAGTTGTAAGGAACGGTTCATTTGCTTTTAAGACATTGCCGGAGGTGTCAAATTCGACGACAGCTTGCAGCTTGTTCAATGCGTCGAGTTTATACATTGCTTCAAGTAAAGTAAGCTTTTGTAGGCTCACATCACTAGCGAACAAAATGATGCTAGATACTTGACGCTTGGCATCAAGAAGTGGGCTGTAAGCGCCTTGTAACCAAACATCTTCATCGTTTTTGTTACGGTGACGGAATTCGCCTGATACGCTTTCTTTGTCGCGCAGCCTATCCCACATTTTACGGTTTTTCTCCGCTTCAGGTAGGTCGCCGGCGTGTAGTGTATCAATTTTTTGTCCAACCAATTCCTGTACAGAGAAACCTAAAGTATCGATAAATTTCTCATTTGCATCCAGGATAGTTCCGTCATGCGCATATTCGATCATCATCTGTGTACGATTAACAGCTTGCATGCGTGCCTCAAGCCTTATTTGTCTAACTTGAGTTTCGGTAACATCAATGAAAAACATTACCATTTTCCAAAAGTTCCCACTAGGTGTAAAAAGCGGGCAATAGTACGCATGCACAAAAACTGTCTCACCATTAGCAGTTTGCATTTCATCGGTTTTTTCGACCAATTGACCCTTGTGCAGGTAATCCCAGAAGCTGCGGTACTTCTGGTCATTCGTCATTTGTCCAGAAAAGAAATCCTGTAGTGTCTTGCCTGCAATATCCTCCTGATCAAGATGGAAGAATTTTCGAAATTTTCTATTTACTTTCAGAACTTCTCCGCTTCCATCAAACTCTGCGCGGCCGATCATTTCATCCGACGCATTCAATATGACGCTGCAATCGATGTAATCCTCGTGCTCGTCTGTGACGTCATCAGCGTATTTGATCACCTTTCTTAGATTGCCAGCACTGTCGCAAAGTGGAACCAATACTGACGACATCCAGACTGTCTTCCGATCTTTGGTTCGCTGACGGATCCGCAGCTTTTGCGATTTGCCATCGCGCAGCCCCGTCCAAACATCTTGATAAGCCACGCCACGCGCAAACGATTTGTCGCAGAAGTCATGATCATGCATGCCGATCGTGTCATTTGCCTCGTGACCCAGTATCTCTGCCATGTGATCATTCATTGCAGAAACATGCCCGTCGCCATCGAATTCACAGACGGCCATGTTGTCCCAAGCAGCGGCGCTGCGTTCTACGGCTTTTTCGGCAGTGTAAGTGCTTTCAGTGACGTCCATCAGGCATTGTAGAATCTGAACTACGTGTCCGGCGGAGTCTTTGATTGGAACAAAAACGCTCTGAAGCCACACCTCACTTTCGACTGCCGTGATGTGTTTGTGCCTGCCCTCGACCATGCGGCCTTGTCGAAGCTTCTCCCAAAAATCGAAGTACTCCTCAGATTCAGAAACTTCCTTTGGCCAGAGCTTGTCGTGGTTGCGCCCAACGAGTTCCTCGCCGTAGTCTTCAATTGCGGCCATCGCGCGATCATTCAACTCCAGGATATTGCCGTCATTATCAAATAGAATTGTACCAATTGCAGAATTCATTGCTGAATATGTTGTCGATGCGTCTTGTCCGTCGGACTTGGATGAACTCGCACCTTCTGCTTCAGGTCGAATTTGAAGTAGAACATGGCTGGCATCATCGTCGGGTCCGCAGGTAATCGCCTGTATTGCACCGGATTCCGACAAACCCAGCGCGCCTTCGATCGTTCCTGTCCAGGTGCAGTCTTCGCCACTCGTCAATTTCGCCCAGTGAACGTCTGCTTCGTGCGCCCCTACAGTCTCAATAAAAGTCGGTTGAATTGGGTTGTCTGAATCAAGTCCCAACTGCATTTGCGCCGTACTATTGGAGGCGATCAAAGTGCCCGTCTCTAGATCAAAGAGAAGCAATGACTGTTCTGACATCAGGCGTTCGGCGACCGGCCCTATTAAGTGAGCCAACAACTCAGCAGGCGTTTCGAACGCAGTTTTTGTAAGCAGTTCTGTCATTCTTAAACCTCGACTAGACATCGACGGCTTAGTGCGTTGGAGTTAAAGAACCCTTGCATGACATAGACATTCTTTTTGCTTAGAGTTCGTTAACCACGCGCGATATATGGTTCGTCTGAAACAGCGTCGGGGCGGCCATGCAGCATACATTGCAAAACCAGATTGCGCGGATCGTTGTGGATCGGCACCTTAGTCTTCATGACGCCGAAAGTGTTATTCTAAACAAAGTCACTTTGACGCTAAGTCCCGTCGCGCGCAGTCGCTGCAAAGATTCCCACGACCGACTGTGCAAAGCGATTAAGGAAGACCGCCATATTTACGGGCTTACAACCGGCTTTGGACCATTGGCA
>JABDJX010000155.1 GCA_013003245.1 Silicimonas sp.
TCTTCATATTCATCGCGGGCAATTTTGTACCCTTCCAAATCCTGATGGTTCCAGTGCGCGATCTGACGCTCGATATGGGCCTTTACAACACCATTCAGGGCCTCGTGCTGTTTCACATCGCGTTCCAGACCGGGTTCTGCACGCTTTTCATGCGTAACTTTATCCGCGCCCTGCCCTTCGAGCTGATCGAAGCGGCCCGCGTTGAAGGCGTGGCCGAGTGGCGCATCTTCTGGTTCGTCGTCCTCCCCCTGATGCGCCCCGCACTGGCGGCCATGGCCGTGCTAATCTTCACCTTCATCTGGAACGATTTCTTCTGGGCCATTGTGTTGACACAAGGCGTTGAAACGCAACCCGTCACCGCCGGTATTACAAGCTTTAACGCTCAATACCGCGCCGCTTATCATTTGATGAGTGCAGGCTCTATCGTCGCGGCGCTTCCACCCGTTGCAATGTTCTTCCTGATGCAGAAACACTTTATCGCGGGCCTGACCCTTGGAGCTGTAAAGTAAAAGAGCCACCCCTATGACGGACACCTATCAAACTTGGAGGCTGGATGATGGCCTTCAAACACTGGTGCTGGCATCGCGCCGCACCCGCTTGCCCGAAGTGGTGTATTGGGGGGCCGCCCTTCCCGAGGAAGACGACGCGCAAGCCTTGGCGGCGGCGCACATGCTGGACGTCACAGGCGGGATGCTTGACGAAAATCCGGACCTTTCCGTCTGCCCCGAAGCGGTGCGCACCTTTCCCGGTCAACCCGGCCTGATCGTTCGGGACCACGGCGGAACACCGCTTTTGCCCAAGTTCTGTTTTGAGAGCGATCAGATCGACGAAAACGCGCTTACCCTGCGCTTTGTTGACGAAGAGAACCGTCTGCACCTGACAGTCAACTTTGAAACCGACCGGCACACGCATGTCATCACAGCCACGACCAAGCTTGAGGCCGAACGCCCCGTGCATCTGCACTGGCTCGCCGCGCCGGTGCTGCCCGGACCGCAGCTAAGCGACGAGATGATCGACGTCAGCGGTCGCTGGTGTGGCGAGTTTCAACTCAACCGCACCGCGTGGTCGCCCGGTATGCGCTATCGCGAGAACCGCACCGGGCGCACCGGGCACGAGCATTTTCCCGGTCTCATCGTCCCCTGCCGCGGCGCCACGAATACCCAAGGCGAGGCCTATGCCTTTCACTATGGTTGGTCTGGCGGGCACAAGATGATTGCTGAAGAACTGCCTGATGGACGTCGGCAAATACAGTTTGGACACGCCGCCCGGATGGAAACGAAACCCGCCACGCTGTTCGAGACAAGCCCTCTCTACATCACCTACTCAAGAGACGGATTGAACGGGTGCGCCGTTGCTTTCCAACGCCACCTGCGCGACCGCATTCTGACACCTGCCAATGATCGCCCCCGCCCGGTGCATTACAACTGTTGGGAAGCGGTCTATTTCGATCACAAGCTGCCTGTCCTGCAGGATATTGCCGAGCGTGCAGCAAGCCTAGGGGCCGAACGTTTTGTGCTGGACGACGGTTGGTTCGGCCTGCGCGACGACGACACAAGATCGCTTTCAGACTGGGAGGTCGATCCGCGCAAATACCCCGACGGACTTGGCCCGCTGGTCGAGCACGTGCACAAGCTTGGCATGACATTTGGCATCTGGTTCGAGCCCGAGATGATCAACCCCGACAGCGACCTGCATCGCGAACACCCCGACTGGGCCTTGGGTGCCGAGGATCAAACGCTTGGACGCCAACAAAAGGCACTGAACATGGCGTTGCCAGAAGTGCGCGATTTCATCTACGACCGTATGGCTGCGATCCTGAGCAAGTATGAGATTGAATACATCAAGTGGGACCACAACCGTGTCTTGCCTGCCCCCGACGCCAATCAGACCCGAGGTTCTTACGCTTTGATCGACCGATTGCGCGCCGATTTTCCTCATGTGGAGATCGAAACCTGCGCGTCGGGCGGTGGGCGCATCGATTTCGGTATTCTGAAGCGCACGGACCGCGTTTGGCTGTCTGACAGCAACGACGCCCTTGAACGCCTGAAGATGCAGCACAACGCCACGCTGTTTCTGCCGCTGACTGTGACCGGCAGCCATGTCGGCCCACGCAAGTGCCACACCTCGGGCCGCATTCTGGATATCTCGTTCCGTGCATGGGTCGCCGCCCAGCGGCACATGGGCTTCGAGATGGACCCGCGCGAGTTGACCGAACACGAAGCGACAGTGCTGACCGAGGTCACAAGCTGGTGGAAACACAACCGCACATGGTTAGAGACTGCGGACATCCTGCGGCTCGACAGCGCCGACCCTGCAGTCATCGCAGAACAGCAACTTGCTGCTGACAAATCTCAGTTCGTCGTCTTCGCAGGCAAGGCTGGCACCTCGGCGCAAATCGCCCCGCGCCCGCTCCGCCTAACGCGTCTTGATCCAAAGGCGCACTACGAGGTGACGTTGATTAACCGCACCAACGCCCCTACGCTTTCGCGCGGAACGCCCGCCTTGAAAGACGGCACTTTGACGCTTTCGGGAGCCTATCTGATGGCACAGGGCCTGACCCTGCCATGGTCGTTTCCAGAAACGATGTGGGTGATCGAAGGTCGAAAACTCTAAAAGGAATATTATCAATGGCAAAGACCGCAACATTTCACGACCTGGATGGCTCATCGGTTTTCATCACCGGTGGCGGCTCGGGCATTGGCGCGTCGCTGACCGAAGGGTTTCTGGAGCAAGGCGCGAAAGTTGCGTTTATTGGGCGCTCAGATGCCTCTGCGTTTGTCGACGACGCTGGTGTTCGCACTGGCAACACGCCGCTTTTTATTCAGGGCGACATCACTGATACCAATGTCCTGCGCGCTGCACTCGCTCAGGCAGAAGAGGCACACGGACCAATTACAACGCTGGTCAACAACGCCGCCAACGACAAACGCCATACCACAGAAGAAGTCGATGACGCCTTTTACGACTGGATGATGGCAATCAATTTCAAGCAGTATTTCTTTGCCAGCCAGGGGGTCATTCCGCAGATGAAAAAGGCCGGTGGCGGCTCGATCATCAACTTCAGCTCGATCAGCTATATGATGGGGAACGCAGGCTATTCGCTTTATACGGCGGCCAACTCGGGCATCAACGGCATGACACGCAGCTTGGCGCGCGAATTTGGTGGCGACAAGATCCGGGTCAACGCAATTGCGCCAGGATGGGTTTTGACCGAGCGCCAAAAGGACCTTTGGGTCACCGATGAGACGTTATCGGCGCATGTGGCGCGACAATGTCTGAAAGACACTCTGGAGCCACAAGACATGGTAGATGGCGTGTTGTTTCTTGCCTCGGACACCTCAAAGATGATGACCGGTCAGGCTCTGGTTATCGACGGCGGTGTGGTGGTGACGGGATAGCTATTTCGCCGCGCCTCGCGCGTCGATCAACTGGAGGGGCGCTGCCCCTCCAGACCTCTCCGGAGTATTTTACCCAAAAAGAAGCTGAAGTGTGTGCTAGTCCGGTGGCAGGATCGTTTGTTTGGCGAGCAAGCCAGGAGCGATCAAGTCCAACTCACTCAGCAGGCGCGCCACTATAGAGCCTGTATCGCCTTTGCCATAAGGGTTCTCGGCCGCAATGATCTTAGCGCGATACGAAGCATCGGTCAGTCCGTCGTGGAGAGCCGCAAAAATCGCCCCAGCCTCGTGCGGGACGTGAGCGACATTCATGCCCCGCAGCCGACCGGTCTGGCGCGGACCGATATCAACGGCTGGGCAATCGAAGGCCATTGTCTCTTTTACCCCCGACGACGAATTGCCAACGCAAATGCCATTTGTCACATGACCACAAAAATTCAGAGCACCATGATAAAGCCGCCGTCCGAGGCTTTGACGCAGCACCACATCCGGGCGGCTCGAGGCCCAGGTTTTGAGAGCCGTGATGATCTCTTCTGATCCCAGATCACCGTTCGGATAGGTCAGAACGATCTGTGCTCCCAGCTTGGAACGCGCCTGATCCAGCGCGCTAAGCGACGCGGCAATCTGATCTTTGGCTGCGGCCGGAGACGTTGTGATCGGATGTTGGGTAAACACGATGACCGGTTGCTCAGGATCAAGGCCAAGGTCGTCAGTCACTGTTTCGGCATCCGCGTAATCGCCTGCGCGTATCAGGTCAATTGTCGGAAACCCTACGTTGTGAATGCGCCATGGCTCTTCGCCCAAAAGCCGCACCCGCATCGCCGCTTCGGCATTGGTGGTCAGGTGAATATGCGCAAGTTTGGTCATCGCATGTCGCACCACATCATCCAATGTGCCGCCTTGAGTGATATCGCCACCTTCGATATGCGCGGTCGGAATGCTCATCTGCGTGGCTGCGATCATCGCGGCAAAGGCTTCGAACCGGTCGCCATAAACAACAAAAATATCTAGCGCAAGGTCTTCAAGCGCGTCGGTGATGGCCAGAATACCGGTGCCGATTGCGCGTGACGTTGATCCAGCCCGTGCATCCTCTCTTTCAACTGGAACCTGCGCTGCGATGGTGAAACCGTCGGCCTCATTGGCGACATGCGTGCCGCCTGCAATCAGCACAAGCTCAAGCTCAGGGGCGGCTTCTATCGCGCGCAGTACCGGCACCAAAAGCCCGTATTCCGCACGGCTGCCGGTGAAGACACCAATTCTGCGTTTGCTCATAGCCCTGCTCCTTTGCTCCCTTCTAGGCCGCGCCCGCGCAAGAAAAAAGGGCCGGTGATTGCGCACCGGCCCCTTTTTGAAATTTATATCATGCGGTCAAACGCGACCTTTCCACGGCACAAGCCAGTTCTCGGCCTTGCGCATCAGAATATCGATGCCATAGCCGATCACGCCGATCAGGATGATCCCCATGATCACAATGTCGGTGAGCTGAAAGCGCGATGCGACCATGATCATCATACCGGCCCCTTTTTCAGCCGCGACAAGTTCGGCGGCCACAACCGTGCCCCAGCAGACGCCCATGGCAACCCGCGCACCGGTAAAGATCTCCGGCAAGGAGTTGGGGACGATCACATGGCGCAGCAGCTGCGACTTGCTGGCCCCCAGCGAATAGGCTGCGTGCACCTTCGAGATGGCCACGCCCGACACGCCCGCTCGCGCCGCAATCGCCATGATCCAGAGCGCCGCAAGAAAGAGCAGAATGATCTTGCCCGTCTCTCCAATACCCGCCCAGATGATCACAAGCGGGATCAAGGCCAGCGGAGGCACAGGACGCATGAATTCCACGATCGGGTCAAACCAACCACGGAACCAGTTGGAAAGGCCCATGGCGTAGCCAAGCGGAATACCGACCAAAGCGCCCAGGGCAAAGCCAACTATGACGCGGAACAGCGACCAGAACAGGTGCTGCATCAATGTGAAGTTCTGATAGCCGACGTCAGCGATTTCAATTGTTCGCGCGACAACGCGTTCTGGCGACGGCAACCAGATTGGCTCCATCTGCCAACCCTTGTTCGGCGTAAAGTTTGGCGTGCCTTTGCCGGACAAAGTGACCGTGCCGTCGGCCACCTCGACGCTGCCACCGGGTTCGATCGGTTGACCGTTGATCGCGGTGATCGTCACGTTCTCGTCACGACCAAGCTCGTCATTGCTATCAACACGCACAAGGCCCGAGCGCCATGCACCAATGCTAGCCACGTCGTTCTTCGCAAATCCGTCACCAGGCTCAACCACCGGCTCGTCGGTCTCTTCGCCAACTTTGAAGACACGAACCGTCACCGTCGCATCATCGGTTTGGGTGCCATTCGAGGCGGTATAGGTGAATTCTGTGTCGCCAATGAAGGGGCCCGGTGCGTGAATTGGCGCAAATTTCGAACCTGTAAAGGCACCCCAGATCAGGAAGATTGTCAGAACAGAGATAACGCTGGCCCAGCGGTCTGGTTTTACGGCGCTTTCGTCGCCAAAAGTGACAGTTTTCAGGGATGTGTAATCCCTGATCTCTCCCATGCGCCCAACAATGAACCGCACCAAAAAGAATGCCGCCACAAAGATCGCAATATAGATCAGCAGAACAATCATGCTGTTTCCTCCGTGCGGCCCATAATCTCTTCTTCCATGTCCCAGATCATCGACAGGATTTCGTCGCGCTTCTGCCCAAAGTCTGGGGTTGCCTTTACCTCTCGCAGGTCCTGGCCCACGCCCATGTCGGCAAATGGCAGATTATATTCTTTGTGGATACGTCCCGGACGGGGCGCCATCACCAACAGACGCTCGCCCAGCAAAAGCGCCTCTTCCACCGAGTGGGTGATCAGGATGATCGTCTTGCCCGTCTCTTTCCACAGCTTAAGCACCAAGCCTTGCATCTTTTCGCGGGTAAGCGCGTCAAGCGCGCCCAAAGGCTCGTCCATCAAGATCACGTCGGGATCATTTGCCAGACAGCGAGCCAAGGCCACGCGCTGCTGCATGCCGCCAGAAAGCTCGTAGACGCTTTTTTCCTTGAAGTCGCCAAGCCCCGTTACATCCAACAGATGATCCACGTTCATGCCCCATTCGGCTTGACGCTGACCTTTCATGCGAGGGCCGAAACTAACGTTGTCGCGTACGCTCATCCACTCAAAAAGGGCACCCTGCTGAAACACCATGCCGCGTTCCGCGTCGGGGCCGGTCACCTGATGGCCGTTAAGAATGATCTTGCCCTCGGTCGGTGCAAGAAACCCTGCAACGATGTTCAACAGGGTGGTCTTGCCACACCCGGATGGGCCCAGAACACTCATTAATTCGCCAGTGTTCAACTCAAGTGAAACGTCTTGCAACGCCTGAACATGCCCCCCGTTCGGCAGATCAAACCGCATGGAGATGTTTTCAATAGACAGGGTCGACATAAGCGACCTCCCCGAAATTTTGTGATTATTAGTACCAAAGAACGCGTTACGACAGGTACATGATGGACGGCGCGACAGGCGCGCCGTCCAAGACCTAAGGTCTTACTTCATCATCGCCGCAGCTGAGTCGAGAGGTGCGGTGTTTACAGCGTCAGCATAGCTGTCGAGAGCGCCGTCGATAGAGCCAGCTTCCACGAAGACGTCAGCAACGCCCTTCATGAAGTCCTGAGCGCCACCACCAAGCCACTTGCCGGACAGTTGGTCTTCCACGGTTGGGAAAACGAAGGTGTCGATGGTTGCAGCGGTTGAATCCACATCCATACCAGCATCCTGCGCGATTACTGGCAGCATCGTGTCGCGGTTTGCAGGGTCTGCCCACATCGCGTTTGCCTTTGCAGTCACTTCAAGGAACTTGGCTACCATATCGCCGTTCTCGGCAATGTAGGCTGCCGGAGCGGTGGTTACGTCGAACACCAGAATGCCCAACTCTTCCTTCTCGGCGCCGGTCAGCAGAATGTTTCCGCTTTCCTTCATCCGGCGAAGCGAACCGCCCCAACCGCAGGCCATGTCAACGGCGCCTTGCGCAAGCGCAGCTGCGCCCTCTGGTGGGTTCATGTTCACAACTTCCATGGACGCAACATCAATACCAAAGTGATTCATCTGGTTCAGGAAGCCATAGTGGGCAGCGGTACCAAGTGGCACGGCAACCTTCTTACCTGCCAACTCAGCTGCAGAGTTCTTGTCGATCTCGAGAGCCGAGGCAACAACGCAGTTGTCATTCTCAGAATAGCTGACGGCAACGTCAACGATCTGGATGTCCTGACCGCCAGAAGCGGCAACAACGAAGGGGGGCACACCTTGGCTGACGGAAAGCTGAATGTCGCCCGACGCCATGGCAGCCGACATCTCTGTGCCCGATCCAAATGCGCGCCACGACACAGGCACACCAAGCGCCTCGTCATACATTCCTTCAACTTTGGCAAACTGGAATGGCATGGGCCACTCAAGGAAGTAAGCAACGGTGATACCGTGGCCGTCCGCTTGAGCTGGCAGAGCCGACAGCGACATCACTGCACCGGCAGTGATCGCGGTTAAAGTACGTTTAATCATGGATATCCTCCTAGTAAGAACCGGTTTTTTTGTTCACGTAAAACGGCGACAAAAATCGCCGCTTCGCCTGCGATGAACGAGCCCGGAAAGTCATTTCATCGCTTATATTTGATTGCCTTTCTCCAGAGTGGCAAAGTCTGTAAGCAAATATTCCCCAGCAAGCAGAGCATAGCCGCCTGCGCAGAAAAAGAGAGTGTTTTTCTGCGCTTCCGTCAATAGGTTTTTACGATTGGCGCGGTTCTTGCTGGAAACTGGACTTACCGCTTAAGTCCAGCCAAACGTCTATAACCGTGCATGCCTCACTCCACATCTTAACGATAAAGCAGCGACCGGCCCTCGTGGAAGATCTGCACTTTGGCAGGTTCAGCTGTTAGCTTGACGGTCTCTCCGCGTAAACCTTTGTGAATACCTGACAATTTAGCAATAACACCTTCACCCGCTCCCCACTCTCCTTCAAAATACAAAAGAGTAACTTCGCCAAGTGCTTCGGTGATATCCACCTTGCCTTCGTAAGCAAAGGCATTGCTATCCGTTGGAACAAAATCTTCGGGCCGAATACCGATGTTCACAGAAATGCCCATGTCAGCATCAGTTGTGGCTATAGACGACGTGATTTCTCCGCCCCCATCAAGAGCGATCCGGGTGACCTCTCCTGTGCTTGTGACTTTGCCCGGCAAAAGATTCATTGAAGGCGATCCGATAAACTGCGCAACGAATTCGTTCTCAGGACGCTCATAAAGATCCAGTGGCGTGCCTACTTGCGCAATACCCTTGTTTGCCAAAACAACGATCCTGCTGGCCAGCGTCATCGCCTCGACCTGATCGTGGGTAACGTAAATCATCGTGCTTTCAGGCATCGCCTCTTTTAGGCGCGCAATCTCGATCCGGGTGGCGACGCGCAAGGCGGCGTCAAGGTTTGAGAGCGGTTCATCAAACAGATAGACTTTTGGATCACGCACAATCGACCGGCCAATAGCCACACGCTGTCGCTGACCACCTGAAAGCGCCTTGGGCAGGCGATCAAGGTATTCGTCCAATTGCAGCGTCTTGGCCGCTTTGTTTACCGCCTCGTCAATCTCGGCCTGAGATTTCTTGGCAATCTTCAGCGCGAACGACATATTATCACGCACCGTCATGTGCGGATAAAGCGCATAGGATTGGAACACCATGGCGATGCCACGCTGTGCAGGCGGCACATCGTTTACGACCTGCCCATCAATCTGAAGTTCGCCGCCAGTGATCTTTTCCAGACCGGCAATCATCCGCAAAAGTGTGGACTTGCCACAACCAGACGGCCCGACAAACACGATCAACTCGCCCTGCTTGATGTCCAGATTGATGTTATTAAGCACATTAACTGTGCCACCATAGGTCTTTTCGACGTCCGTCAGTTTAAGATCTGCCATCTCACCCTCGCCTTAGTCCTTTACCGCAATTACGGCTTGCCACGGCGCCAGCGTCACGCTGTCACCGTCGATTGATGCTGTTCCGATTGTTTCGCCAAGCTGGCTCCACGTCCCGTTGGGAAGCGTGACCTCGGCGGCGTCTTCCGAAAGGTTGAACGCACAAAACACACGCGTCGCCTCCTCGGTTCGTTCAAAATGCAAAACCTCTCCGTCAACACGCGACGGTGATTGGCTGCCGTGCGCAAAAACCGGATTTGCCTGACGAAATGCCACTGCCCTCCGGTAATGGTTTAACAGCGACCCTTGATCGGCATCCTGCACAGAAACGGCCTTCTCAAGGTGTGCTGCGTCCACCGGCAACCAGGGTTTCGCGTCGCTGAACGCGCCATTTGGTTCGCCGCTTTCCCACACCATCGGGGTACGGCAGCCATCACGGCCCTTGAATTCGGGCCAAAACTCGATGCCATAGGGGTCTTGAAGATCATCGAATGCGACTTCGACTTCGGTCAGCCCAAGTTCCTCGCCTTGATAGAGACACACAGACCCACGCATGCACATGATCAGCGTGGCCATGGTCCGTGTTTGGGCGTCGCTCATTTCCCAGCGCGAGGCATGGCGTGCAACGTCATGATTTGAGAACGCCCAGCATGGCCAGCCCTCTGAGGCCACCTGATCGAGCCGCGCCATCACACTTGCAATGTGCTCTGCGGTTGGCTTGTCTTTTGCAAGAAATTCAAAAGCATAGCACATGTGCAGCAGATCATCGCCAGCGGTGTATTGGCCCATGATCTCAAGCCCGCGTTGTGCGTCACCCACTTCACCCACGGCTGCAGCGCCATACTTATCAAGCAGCGCGCGAAATCTGCGCAAGAACCCAAGGTTTTCGGGTTGGTTTTTATCAAAGAGATGCTCTTGGTGATTATATGGGTTCACGCCCGGTGCAATCGTGTCGTTTCTGTCTGCGGGTGCCAGCGCAGGATTGTCGCGCAATTCTGCATCGTGGAAATAGAAGTTGACTGTATCCAAACGGAACCCGTCCACCCCCCGATCCAGCCAGAACTTCGTCACGTCTAAAAGCGCGTCCTGCACATCCGGGTTGTGGAAATTGAGGTCTGGCTGAGACACAAGGAAGTTGTGCAAATAATACTGCCGCCGCCGCCCTTCCCATTGCCAGGCTGAGCCGCCAAAGATTGACAACCAGTTCGTCGGCGGCGTTCCGTCGGGCTTGGGATCAGCCCAAACGTACCAATCCGCCTTTTCGTTGGAGTGATCGCGACGGCTTTCTTTGAACCAATCGTGTTCGTCCGATGTGTGCGAAAGAACCAGATCAATGATCACCCGAATCCCGCTGCGATGGGCTGCGCTGACCAAGGCATCAAAATCATCCAGCGTGCCAAACATAGGATCAATGTCGCGGTAATCGCTGACATCGTAGCCAAAGTCTTTCATCGGCGAAGTGAAGAACGGCGAAATCCAAACCGCATCAATCCCGAGCGACGCCAGATAGGGCATGCGATCTGCAATACCCTTCAGATCACCTACTCCGTCGTTGTTGGTGTCCTGAAAACTGCGCGGATAGATCTGATAAATCACCGATCCGCGCCACCATTCGGTGGTGGCCTCCGGCGACTGTGCAAGTTGGGTTTGGGTACTCATGAATTCAATTCCTATTTAACCGAACCAGCAAGCAAACCGCGCACCAGATAGCGTTGCATTGCAAAGAAGACGACCAATGGCACCGCGATCGACACGAAAGCCGCCGTTGCGAGGATCTCCCAATTGCCGCCACGTGTGCCCAAAAGCTCGACGATCTGGTTGGTCATCACGGTGGTTTCGCCCGTAGCATCGATCAGGAACACCTTGGCCACCAGCAGATCGTTCCACGTCCACAGGAACTGGAAGATCGCGAACGATGCCAGAGCAGGGAACGACAAGGGCAGGATGATCTTGGTAAAGATTTGAAAATCTGTCGCCCCGTCCACCTTGGCGTTCTCTATAATATCGCGCGGCAGGCCAACCATGTAATTGCGTAAAAGGTAAACTGCCAAAGGCAAGCCAAAGCCGGTATGCGCCAGCCAAGTGCCCAGGTATCCCTTGCCGATGCCTATCTCCAGGTGAAGCCGCAAGAGCGGAATCAATGCCAACTGCAAAGGCACAACCAACAACCCGACAACCGCAGCAATCAATAGAGCGCGGCCCGGGAAATCCATCCAGGCCAGCGCATAGGCCGCAAAGGCCGCTACAACGATGGGAATGATCGTTGCCGGAATTGTCACCGTCAGCGTGTTGAAGAACGCTTTGGCCATACTGTCCGTGGAATTGCCCGAGAACAGCACTTGGTCATAATTTTCTGTGGTGAAATCCGGGGGGGCAGTCACGGTTGCAAAAACACGTTGGCCACGCCCTGCCATCTGCTCATCATTGCCGCGCCATTCATAGTCGCCATTGGCCTGCACCGTTATCGTCTCGCCATCGCCCAGATCAGCGGTATCCCCTGCGGCATAGGACGAAATTTCGCGCGAAGAGGTGCCCCAGACGGTCAACGCGGTATCACCTGCAGAACCGCCATCCGCGAAGATATTGCCGCTGACAACGAACATGTCGCCATCGGTTACGCGGTTATCATCGGGGTCAGCGGCTCGATACACTTCATTCTGCTCGGCAGGAAACATCGACGCCCACCAGCCAGAGCCAGAGATTTGATCCGCTGTCCTGAACGAAGACACGAACAAGCCAACGGTCGGAAACAGCCACAGCGCCACAAGAAGCACGACCGAGATTTGCACCGCCCATGTCAACGACGATTTGGTACCAGCGATATTATCCATCACTTCATCTCCTTGCGCGCGGTGTAGACGTTCCAGACCAGAATGGGCGAAACCAGCAGCATGATGATGATTGCGCTGGCAGAACCGACGCCCCAGTCGTTGGCGCGAAACAGCTTGTCGAACATGTAGTTGGCCAGCACTTGGGTTTCCCATTGCCCGTTGGTCATCGCAAAGACGATGTCAAAGACCTTGAGAACCACCAACGTGATCGTCGTCCAGACCACCACAATCGTGCCCATGATCTGTGGGATTTTGATTTTGAAGAAAATCTCGAACGGGTTGGCCCCATCAACAATGGCCGCCTCGACCGTCTCTTCAGGGATACCGCGCAAGGCCGCTGACAGGATCACCATAGCAAAGCCCGTCTGGATCCAGATTAACACGACCATCAGCAAGAAACTGTTCCAAAACGGGATCGTCAGCCATTGCTGCGGTTCGCCATAAGGCAAGTCAGCCCCGAACAAGTTGACGATTGAGCGAAGCGACAAGAAGATGAGCCAAGCGCCAAAGATCACTCCGAATAGCTTTAGCGCCGAAAGCAGCACGTGCCCTTTTAGATTGGTTACCAAAATCCAGATGACGTAGCCAACGATGCCGGCAAAGGCCAAAAGGATTAGCACTGGCAGCAGCTTGAGGAAGATAAAGCTGCCCGCTCCACCCTCAAATTGCATCCAAGCTGCATTGAGGACACCAATCTGCGCCTGATCTGCTGGCCGTGCGTCGTAGATCAACTTAAAGATAACCGCAGCACCGACAAAGGAAATTGCCATCGGCATAAAGATCAGCGATTTAGCAAAAGCGCCCCACTTGATCCGATCGGTCAACTGCGCTGCCAGCAAACCAAAGGCGGTTGCGGCTGCGGGCACGACGATCAGCCACAGCATGTTGTTGCGCATAGCTTCCCAGAATTTCGGCTCTGAAAACATCTGGTTGTAATTGGCTAAGCCCACAAAAGCCCCGCCTTGGTCGCGATCAGTCAGAGACAGACGCAACGTCTCGACAACCGGATAAGCAAGATAGAGACCAAGCGCAAAAAGTGCCGGGAATAGAAAAAGCCACGGGCGTACCATGTTGGCGCGGTTGATATTTTTGCCCGCGTCCTCTCCCTTGGCCGGAAAGATGTACCGGTCGAGGATTTGGTTCGAGAAGTAGAAGTAGCCGATACAGCCACCAACACCCACGATAATGGTGATCAGTCCCTGAAGTGCAGGATTCATGGCGTCCTCCCCGGATCGCGAAATCTACAAAATAAGAATTACGGATCAACGTACCGGCAGCCCAAACAAAGGGCAGGCTGCCGGTGATATCAGGCGTCGCTTATTTTGCGGCGTCCCAGCTGTCTTGGATCTCGGAGGCCACATCAGCAGCAGATTTACCGCCGGTGTAGTCAACCATACCCGTCCAGAAAGAGCCCTGACCAACAGCGCCCGGCATCAGGTCTGACGCGTCAAATCGGAAGGTCGTCGCGCCCAGAAGGATGTCGTTCATCTTCTTCAGGGTCGGATCCGAGAACTTGGATGTGTCGACGCCTTTGTGTGGTGTCAGGAAGCCTTGGCGTTCCATCCAAATCTCGTGTGCCTCAGGCGTTTGCAAGAACGCGATCAGATCGTGTGCCGCCTGATTTTCGTTCGTGATGGCCCAAAGTGTACCCGCGCCCAGTACTGGCGACCCAAGGTCCTTTTCAGCATAAGCTGGGAAATAGAAGAAGTCTGCATCTTCTCCAACAACCGTACCTTCTGGGAAGAAGGCAGGGATGAACGACGCCTGGCGGTGCATGTAGCACTGCGGAGGACTATCAAACATGCCCTTTGGGCTGTCGCGGAAGTCGGTTGACGCAACTGCACCAGCGCCGCCAGCGACGTAGGCGTCGTTGCGCGCGAAATACCCGAATTCTTCCATTGCACCGGTAATGCGTTCGTCGGTGAACGGTATTTCGTTAGACACCCAACCGTCATAGACATCAGTTGGCTGCGTGCGCAGCATGAAATCCTCGACCCAGTCCGTTGCGGGCCAACCGGTGGCACCACCTGATCCCAGGCCAATGCACCAAGGTGTTTCACCATCGGCAACGATCTGATCAGTTAACGCCTTCAACTCTTCCATGGACTGCGGGATTTCATAACCGGCATCCTCAAAGTTCTCGGGCGAGTACCAAACCAGTGACTTCACATCTACTTTATAGAAAAAGCCATAAAGCTGATCCGCGCCGCCCTGGTCTGCGTAGGTGCCAAGATCAACCCAAGACTGACCGGCGGCATAGTTGTCAACGATCCAATCGCCTGTGCCGTCCCTCAATGGTGTCAGAAATCCGCGCGACGCCATATCAGCTGCCAAACCCGGCTGTGGGAAAACGCCAATGTTCGGCGCAGAGCCAGCTTCGGCGTCCACAACGATCTGCTGCTCAAAGCTGTCAGACCCTGTGTAACGAACATCGTGGCCCGACTGCTCAGCAAAGGCTGCCAAAACTGCTTCAACATTCTCCTGGTCTGGGCCTAGCCATGGTCCAAAGACGGTGATCTGCTCAGCAGCCGCCCAACCATTTGTCATTGCAAGAGCCGCAGCACCTGCAAGAAGTTGCTTTTTCATAGTATTCCTCCCGGGTAGTGCGCACTTTCGCGCAACAAATTCATCTCTGCGCCATTTCCAAAGCGCTTTGGATATACTGAAGTAACGATAATTACACCTCACGAGTCAATGAAAAAGGTGATTATTTACCAAAAAGTCCAAAAACAAACAATTAGCACTTGACGGATTAAGAAACGACTGGCGATCATCTCTTAAAGTCAACCAAACCGCTTTGAGTGCATGAACCTTCGCCAATTATCGAAAAAACTTGGCCTCTCTCAGACCACCGTTAGCCGCGCGCTGAACGGTTATCCAGAAGTTAACGCAAAGACCCGGGCACGCGTTGTCGAGGCCGCTGCTCAATTCAATTACGCACCCAATAGTCGTGCGCAAAGTCTGGCAACTGGACGCTCAATGATGATTGGCCATGTGATTCCGGTCTCAAACCGGCACGAGATGGTGAACCCAATTTTTGGGGATTTCATGGCTGGCGCTTCGCAAACCTACTCCAAGGCGGGGTACGATATGATGATCTCGCTGGTTCAAGACGGCGAAGAGGAAAGTGCATATCGCGCGCTTGTTGCGAAAGGCACCGTCGACGGCATCATCGTGCACGCACCGCGAGCGATGGATTCGCGTATTGCGTTACTCAATCAAATTGGCATTCCTTATGTAGTGCACGGGCGCGCGACCGGAATCGACGCGCCCTACAGTTGGGTGGACACGAACAATCGCGGTGCGTTTCACCGTGCAACAAAGTTCCTGCTTGATCTTGGCCATCGCCGCATTGCTCTTTTGAATGGGCAAGAGCATATGGATTTTGCCCGCCGTCGCAGGCAGGGCTATGTCGAAGCGCTTGCAGAATACGATATCACGCCTGATCCAAATCTTATGACAAGCGCCGAGATGACCGAGGTTTACGGCCACCATGCAACGCGAGACATGCTGCAACTGGCTGAGCCACCCACTGCGATCCTTTCGGCATCCATGATTGCGGCCTTGGGCGTCCGGCGCGCGATCGAGGAGTCCGGCCTGAAACTGGGCCACGATATTTCTGTCATTACCCATGACGACGACTTGTCTTATCTGGCCAACGGGCAAGACGTGCCTATCTTTACCGCGACAAGGTCCTCTGTTCGCGAGGCAGGGAGAATATCTGCAGAAGCCTTGCTGGAACTCAGCAATGGCGACAGGGCCGGGCCTATTACCAGGTTGCTGGAGGCCGATCTGATTGTCGGACGATCCACTGGGCCAGTGACGCTTTAGGTTCTATAAACCTGCAGTTTCTCATTGACATACTTGATGCCAACATGTGTATCACCGTTGAGATAATGATCTCATGAGTATCGCATGGCCAAACGCCCTACGATCAAAGATGTCGCACGCGCAGCTGGCCTAAGCGTTGCCACGGTCAACCGTGTCATCGCAGGTTCTGGCAATGTGCGCGAAGAAACGGGGCGCGCGGTTGCGCAGGCAGCGCATCAAATCGGCTATCATGCTGTGGGCCTCATCGAGCAACGTTTGCTCCCCAATCTGCCCCGCGCAAAGTTTGGTTTCTTACTTCAAAAAGAAAAGCAGGAATTCTATCAAAATCTGACTCGCGAACTGACCCAGGCAGCGGCGGATTTCAAGGATGCCAACTGCGACATCGCCATTGAGTATTGTCACAGCCAGGCCCCTGCCGATGTCGCTGAACAGCTTATGCTGATGGGCCAACGTGTGCAGGTTTTGGGCGCAGTGGCCATTAATCACCCGAAGGTCACCGCCGCAGTTGTTGAGTTAAAGGAAAAGGGAGTAGAGACATTTGCTTTGTTGACGGATTACGCTCAGGGCGAACGCTTGGGCTACATTGGCTTGAACAACTTGAAAGTCGGGCGCGGCGCGGCCAGCATGCTCTCCATTGCTGCCCCAAAGTCTGGAAAAATCGCAATCTTCGTCGGCGGGCACAGGTGGCACGGGCATGAGTTGCGCGAAGCAGGCTTCCGCGCCTTTTTCCGCGAGCAGCCAGCGTTCCAGGTGCTAGATACTTTGGTTAACCTGGAGACCCGTCAACTTACCCGGGAAGCAACGCTTGACCTGCTCGAGCGGCACCCAGATATCGTAGGCCTTTATGTGGCAGGCGGTGGTATGGAAGGCGCAATTGCAGCCTTACGCGAAGTGCGCGCGCCCGGAGACGTAGCCCTTGTTGTTAACGAGCTTACGCAAGACTCAAAAATGGCATTGATTGATGGTTACGTGACACTCATCAATGAGACACCGCTCTCCCAGCTAAGCCAAAACCTGATTGCAATGATGTTTGAGGCAACCAAAAACAGCGAGACAGTGCCAAGTCAGAAGTTTCTGACATCCGTCTTGCATCTGCCAGAATTCGACTGATTGACGGTTTTGTATCAAAACGCCACTAGGCGCCTGACGTGACCGTATCAAAAATCGACACTTTTTTCGCCGCAATCATGCCGACAACACTCACGTCAAAAGTCTTGAAATGATCCGACGCCAAGTGCGCATCAAAGGCCGCGCGATCACTGTAAAGCTCATAGAGAAAGACGCGATCTTTGTTATCGCCGTCTGTGCAAACATCAAAATGACGGCAGCCCGGTTCTTGCGCAAGTGAGTTGGTAGCCTGCGCGTGCATCAGCGGAAGAAACGCCTTTAGATGCTCGGGTTTGATATCAAAAGTCACGCAGACAGCAATCATAACACTTTCCTTTTGGCAGCGCTCACACGAGTATGCATACATTAAAATGGCGAAGGCCAACCGCTTGAAACGACTAGGGGAGGAATATTTCATGAAAACCATCAAAGGTCCTGCGCTTTTCCTTGCGCAGTTTGCAGGCGACGAGGCCCCGTTCAATTCCTGGGACGCGATCACCAAATGGGCCGCCGATTGCGGCTATAAGGGCGTGCAGGTGCCAAGCTGGGACGGGCGCTTGTTTGATCTCGACAAGGCGGCTGACAGCAAAGGTTATTGCGACAACTTCAAAGGTCAGGCGCAGGCCAATGGCATCGAGGTGACAGAACTCTCAACCCACCTTCAGGGTCAGTTGGTTGCGGTGCATCCAGCCTATGACACCGCTTTTGATGGTTTTGCGGCCGAAAGCGTGCGCGGAAATCCTGCCGCAAGGCAAGAATGGGCCGTTGATCAGGTGAAAAAAGCGCTGTCCGCCTCAAAGAACCTTGGCATAACTGAGATGGCGTCATTCTCGGGCGCGCTTGCCTGGCCTTACATGTACCCGTGGCCACAGCGCCCCGCCGGACTGGTGGAAACAGCGTTTGACGAATTGGCCAAACGCTGGCGGCCCTTGATGGACCACGCCGAGGACTGCGGCGTTGATATCTGCTTTGAGATTCATCCCGGCGAAGATCTCCATGACGGGGTCACGTTTGAGATGTTCCTTGAACGCCTGGACAGTCATGCACGCTGCAATATGCTCTACGATCCGTCGCATTACGTTCTGCAGTGTCTGGATTACCTCGACAACATCGACATCTACAAAGACCGCATCAAGATGTTCCACGTCAAGGACGCCGAATTCAATCCAACCGGACGTCAGGGCGTTTACGGCGGATTTCAAAACTGGGTCGACCGCGCCGGTCGCTTCCGCTCCTTGGGCGATGGGCAGGTCGATTTCAGCGCGATCTTTTCCAAGATGGCCGCAAATGATTTCGACGGCTGGGCAGTGGTTGAATGGGAATGCTGCCTCAAACATCCCGAAGACGGTGCGCGCGAAGGCGCGCAGTTCGTCTCTGATCACATCATCCGTGTGACCGAACGCGCCTTCGACGACTTTGCCGACGGTGGCACCGACGAGGCCGCCAACCGCAAGATGCTGGGGATCGACTGATGGTGACAGGACGCAATGAAACCCATGGGCGCCGTATCCGGCTTGGTATGGTCGGCGGCGGAAATGATGCGTTTATTGGGGGCGTGCACCGCATAGCCTCGCGCATCGATGACAAGTTTGAGCTGGTCGCAGGCGCGCTTTCCTCAACACCAGAGAAATCGCAAGCCAGCGGTGAAGCCCTTGGTTTGCCCCGGATTTACGATGACTATAAATCCATGGCGATCCGCGAAGCCCGTTTGAAAACAGGCATTGAAGCTGTATCCATTGTGACACCCAACCACGTGCACTATGCAGCGGCCCGCGAGTTTCTAAAGCGCGGCATCCACGTCATTTGCGACAAGCCACTGACCTCAACCTTGGCCGACGCGCGCAAATTGGTGAAGGCGGCAGAAACTTCGAACGCCCTTTTCATCCTGACGCACAACTACACCGGATATCCGATGATCCGGCAGGCCCGCGAAATGGTGGCGCAAGGCGAGATAGGCACCATACGCGTGGTACAGGTCGAGTACCCACAGGATTGGTTAACGATTGAGCAGGATTTCAAACAAGCCGACTGGCGCACTGAT
This sequence comes from Silicimonas sp., assembly GCA_013003245.1. Taxonomy (GTDB): domain Bacteria; phylum Pseudomonadota; class Alphaproteobacteria; order Rhodobacterales; family Rhodobacteraceae; genus JABDJX01. The sequence continues at coordinate 19,153 of JABDJX010000155.1, forward strand.
CCAACGCGTTCTGGTGCAGGTGGGTCAACGGGCGATATCGGCACGCATGCGTTCAATCTGGCGAGCTTTGTCACCGGTTTGGAGCTTGAAAGCCTTGCCGCTGATCTGCAGGCCTTTGTCCCGGGACGGCAGGTAGATGACAACGGCCACGTGATGCTCCGCTTTGAAGGTGGCGCGCGCGGTATGCTGTGGTGCAGCCAAGTGGCCCCGGGCAACGAGAACAGCCTGCGCATCCGCGTCTATGGCGACAAAGGCGGGCTGGAATGGGCGCAGGAAGACCCGAATTTTCTGTGGTTTACGCCGTTTGCCGAACAAAAGCGCCTGATCACCAGAGGCGGTGCGGGCATGGGTGAAGCAGCCGCGCGCATGTCGCGCATTCCTCCGGGCCATCCCGAAGGGTATCTGGAAGGCTTTGCCAACATTTATTCTGAAGCGGCAGAAGCGATCCTTGCGCATCGAGACGGATCGGCTGTGTCTGACGAAGTAGTGTATCCCAGTGTTCGGGACGGCTTTAAAGGCGTGGCTTTTGTGGATGCCTGCGTGCGGTCTTCGAAGCGCAACTCGGCTTGGGTTACTTTGGCTGAATATTGAGTGCGCCGCGCTGCGCGCGCCGCCACACGCGAGGGGGCGCTGCCCCCTCACACTCCCCAGGAGTATTTCGCCCAAGAAGAAACACAGATTTATTCTGCTGACATCTCACTATGCGTCCCGTGAACAATTGGTTCGTCGGCCAACATGGCAAGCGCACGCTCCAGGTCGTCTGCGACGGTAATCTTGTAGTTGTCCTCGGACCCGCGCACCGCCGCAACACTCATGCCAGCGGCCCGAGCAATAGCTACATCATCAGCCGCGTCTGTCTCAACGGTCTGGTGCGCTGCTAATATTTCTTTGAAATCAAATCCTTGTGGTGTTTGCGCACGCCAAAGCCCGTCACGCGGAACGGAAGTCTGAGCCGCGTTGTTCGTCGTCCTCCACACGGCGTCGACAATCGGCAAGCCTGCGAAGGCGCCGTCGGCATGATCAAGCGCCTGCATGACACGCAAGATCACCTCGGTTGATACAAAAGGGCGCGCGGCGTCGTGAATGAGAACGCGGTCGGGTGCATCGTCTTGCAACGACAAAAGCCCGTTGAGCGTGGTCGCTGCGCGGGTTGGACCTCCGAACGCAGGGGGAAGCGCACGCGGATCGGAGAGGGTTTTGACGGCCGCATCGTACAGGTCCTGATCACCGGAATGGATGACAGTGCGGATCATATCGATGCCGGGCACCGCCAAAAACTGCTCGATGCTGCGCCTCAAAGCGCAGGCACCATTGAGCGGCAGGTACTGCTTGGGCACCTCTGTTCCCAACCGACGCCCACGGCCTGCGGCGACGATAATTGCTGCTGTGTGGATCGGACGAGCGTTGAGATACGTGACCTCACCGCTTTTTGGGCCCCGCTCACTCATCGGGTTCGGCCAGTTTGGCGCTATAGAAGCGGCCCGAGAATTGATCAACATCGTCGCTGTGGAAAATGTCCGGTGTAGACCACTCGGGTTTATCGCCAGCGAATAGATCAAGAAAGGCAATCGCAAAGGACGGATCTTCGCCGACGTTTTCCTTAAAGCTCCACCATGTGCGCAGATCATCCAGTTCGGCACTCAATGCTTGCTCGCCTTCAAAGTCGATCTCGATGACCATGCCGCGCACGTTGAGACAAAAAACGACGTAAAGGTATCCTTCGGGCCAGAAGTAGGCCGGGTTGGACTTATCAGCGTCGGCCGGCACATGCCCTTTCACTGGTTTGTGGTGCAAAAGCGCGCGCAGCATCAGACCAGCAGCAAATCCGACGTAGGCGCGCTGATCCTCAGAAGTGTGCGGTTTTTGCGCGTTAAAGGCATCGAGCCATTCTGAGAACACTTCTGCCAGTCGCGCCTGATCCAGATCAAAACTGTTGCCAGTCTCGCCGGCAGTTTCGGCCATCTGTTTCTCGAACACCTCGATAAACCACCGCAGTCTTTGTGCGCGTTTTCTAACCGGTTTTTCTGTAGATAGTTCAGTGACTTGCGACATCCCGGCCCTCACACGTGGTCCGCTAGATCTATAAGAGCATGGCCTAGGAGATTAAGATCGTCAAAGCTTTGCGCCACTGCTTCTTTCTTGGCCATAGTCAGGGCCAACGCCAGATCAAGCAGTTTCTCTTCTTCATCCAGCGTACGGGCGCGTTCTGTGAAAAGCCAGACAAGTGCCGCAAAAAGAAAGAGCTCTACTTGAGTTTCGTCCTCTGCGGGCAGGTTTGGCTCGACCCCAGGCATCCGCCCCATCGGGTGTGCCTTTACGAGTACGTTGAAAATCATCGCGCCGCGCACTTCAGGTGCCAAATCATCGGCCATTTCCAGTGCATTCAGGGCGCGGGCGGCGATAACCTCGCTGAACAGAAAATGTCTCTCCGCGCGTAAGACAGATGCCTTTTGCCAAGCAAATCCAAGCGCATGGACCAGCGCCTGCGCACCACTGTCCTGTCCCACGCTGACAAAGCGGGAAGCCAGCGCGATGGTCTGCACGTCCAGTGGCGGCGTCACAGCACGGCTACCGACCGCCTCCAACGAGGTCAGCACGCCATGGAATGTGTGACGTACCGGTCCCGGAAGCAGGCTTGCCGCGGGTTCCAACGTGTCTTCTGTTATTTCGGCAAACATACCCACGCCGCGCATAATGTCGCGCAGCGGTTGCTGAAGGCTGGGCGGAGGGCCGGGTTTGATCGGTGGACGCATATCTGCCTATGGCTCAAGCGGTTTTCAAAGGCGTATCTTCCATGAATTGCAGTGTTTTGTCGAGACTTTCGACCACAGCCTGGCTGCCCAGCCCCATGGCGTTCTGCGCGCTTGACGCTTGGCCAAGCCGCACGCAGTCTTCCATGGAGCGGCCCAGATGCAGCCCGGTGGCAAAGCCTGCGTTAAAGCAATCGCCGCACCCGCAGGTACAAACCACGTCGATTTGATATGCGGGGATGTCGAATTTCATGCCCTCTGAACCGCGATACATGGCGCCGTCAGCGCCGCAAGTCAGGATAACTGCCCCCGCGCCTTGGTCGAGCAGGTTTTTGGAGATGTCCTCCAGATCAGTCAGGCCGGTCATCGCCATCGCCTCCTCTTCAGAAGGCATGAAAAAGTCGGTGTGCGGCAGCAAAGGGGCGACACGGCCCATGTCTTCACGGGTGGCTGCAAAGACGTCGAGCGTGGTTTGCGCGCCCTTGCATTTGGCCGCCGCCATAACTTCGGCGGTGCGGCCAGCATCATCCATGCGGCCCATCAGCCCGACGCCGCCTACATGCAGAATCGCGGTGTCGATGACACTGTCCAACGCTGCGTCAGACACAGTGAAACCCGCCGTGGCTCCTAATTTGTGCAACGCAGGGCGCGCGCCATCCGGACGGGTGGTGACTACGGAAGACGAGGTTGTGAAGTCAGGACATAGCTCCATGTTGGCTGTATCAACGCCAAAAGAGCTGAGCTTCATCAGCACCCAGTCGCCCATGTCATCATGGCCCACACCACCCACAGCCTGCACCGTTAGCCCGTGCTTGGCGGCCACGATTGCAGCCGAGCCAGCAGCGCCGGAAACAGCCATGGTCAGTTCATCAACAAAGTACGTGTCACCATTCGGGGGAATTTGGGTAACCGGGCGCACAAGGCAATCAAACGTGTAAAAGCCGATGGAAGTATAGTCGAATGCCGGCATGGTTTACCTGATCCTTGCACCTGTTTCGCTGTCGAAAAAGTAGAGCCGGTTCAGATCAAACGCCACCGTTTCTTCAGTATCCAAATCGGCACGATAGTCGCGGTCGGCCTTCACTTCAAAGTGGGCACCATCCACCTGCAGCGTCAGAAACGTCATGTCGCCTGTCGGCTCGATCCCATAGACGCGCGCTGTCAGATTGCTACCCGCGCCGACAACGCAGTCTTCGGGGCGCACACCAAGGGTCGCGTTGCCATCTGCAATGCTGACATTGGGAACCTCGCACCCGGGCGCTCTGAATGTGCCCCCTTCGACGCGGCCCTCGATCAGGTTCATCGGGGGCGAGCCGATAAAGCCCGCCACAAAGGTGTTGGCCGGGTCGCTGTAAATATCATCGGGCGTGCCGATCTGCTGGATCGCGCCGTTTTGCATGATCACGATCCGGTCTGCCAAGGTCATGGCTTCGATCTGGTCGTGCGTGACGTACACGGTCGTAATCTTTAGCTGCCGCTGCAGGTGCTTGATCTGCACGCGCATCGCCTGACGCAGCTTGGCGTCAAGGTTCGACAAAGGCTCGTCCATCAGGAAAACCTTGGGCTTGCGTACAATCGCCCGCGCCAACGCGGCGCGCTGACGCTGACCACCTGACAACGCACCAGGCTTGCGATCCAGATACTCCCCCAGTTCAACCATATCGGCGGCCTCGCGCACCAACCGTTCCTGCTCGCCCTTGGGCACCTCGCGCATCCGCAGCGGAAAACGGATGTTCTCGTAAATCGACATGTTCGGGTAAAGCGCGTAGCCCTGAAACACCATCGCCACATCGCGGTCGCGGGCATCGACCTCGTTCATCACCTCGCCGTCCATCACGACATCGCCTTCGGTTGGGTCTTCAAGCCCCGCGATCATCCGCATCGTCGTGGTCTTACCGCACCCCGATGGCCCCAGAAAAACCACCAGTTCTTCGTCGGCGATATCCAGATCAACGTCGCGCACGCCCACCACCGCGCCCCAGCGTTTTTCGATGCCCCTCAGTTCAATGCGCGCCATGACTTATCCCTTTACGGCACCCATGGTCAGACCACGGGACAGGTGTTTTTGAATGAGAACAACAACCAGAAACACGGGCACAAAGGCAAGGAATGCGACCAGTGCAATGGCGTTGTAGATCACGCCATCCGAGCCGCCGGTAAAATTCGCCAGCGCGACTGACATCGTGTAGGCGTCGGGTGTCGACGCGATCAGCAGCGTAAAAAGGAACTCGTTGATCGCAAAGATCATCGCGATGACGGCGGCGGTGATGATACCGGGCAAGATCGTGGGAATGATAATTTCCCACAGAATGCGCAAATCCCCTGCCCCGTCGGTGCGCGCGGCGTCTTCCAGTTCTTTGGGGATGTCGAGCATGTAAGAGCGGATGATCCACGTCACCACGGATAGGTTGATCGCGGCATAGATCAGCATCAGCGCCCAGATTGTGTCCAGCAACCCCATGTTACGGAACAGAAAAAAGATCGGGATCGCCACAATCGCAGGCGCCATCATCCGGGTTGATAGGATGTAAAACCCGATGTCGTCGCGGCCCCGATACTCGTACCGCGACAGCGAATAGGCCGCCGGAATGGCCAGCGCCAAGTCGATGATCACAGACCCAATTATCGCCAGAACCGA
>JABDJX010000160.1 GCA_013003245.1 Silicimonas sp.
ATCCCGGTGATGCTACTGATCACAACCGTCATCGGCTCGATGTTCCTCGGCTACGCCACTGCAACCGAGGCCGCAGCCATCGGTGTCATCGGCGCGCTTGTGCTGGCAGCCCTCCAAGGCTCGCTCAACTGGTCCACCTTTACCGAAAGCCTGATGGGCGCCACCCGCACCTCCGCCATGATCGCCCTGATCCTCGCGGGGGCTGCTTTTCTGTCGCTCGCCATGGGATTCACCGGCCTGCCGCGCGGATTGGCAGACCTGATCGCCACATGGGAGCTAAGCCGGTTCGAGCTTTTGATGGTGCTGCTGGTGTTCTACATCGTCCTTGGCTGCTTCCTTGACGGCATCTCATCGGTGGTCCTGACCATGGCGGTCGTCGAACCGATGGTGCGCGAAGCGGGCATCGATATGATCTGGTTCGGCATCTTCATCGTCGTGGTCGTCGAGATGGCCCAGATCACACCGCCCATCGGCTTTAACCTCTTCGTGCTGCAAGGCATGACTGACCACGAGATGGGCTATATCGCCAAGGCCGCCATCCCGATGTTTCTGATCATGGTGCTGATGGTCTTCATCCTGATCTGGTTTCCAGACCTCGCGACATGGCTGCCAGAAAACGTGCGACAAAGCCCGGGCGGATAGGTGCCACTCCTTCTCTTTGCAGCGAACCACGCGCGGTGGTGTTTGATCCTAGGTCTACTGGCAGGTCTCACACTCCCCGGTCTCGCCGCAACGATTAAGCCATGGCTACCCATGCTGATCGCGGGCTTGCTCTTTTTGTCGGCATTGCGTATCGGCCCCAAAGCAGCGTTTGGCAACCTGACCGACATTCGCCGTACGCTAAGCATTCTTGTCGTCTATCAAGTGGCTTTACCGCTTGTCTTTCTCGCGATCTTTCTCGCGCTTGGCGTAGCAAGTACCGTCGCAGCCTTGGCCCTCGTCCTTCTGATGGCAGGACCTTCCGTCACCGGAAGCCCGAACTTCACGGCCCTGATGGGATTTGACCCCGCCCCGCCCATGCGCCTTTTGATCTTGGGAACCGCGGCCTTTCCGATAACCGTGATCCCCGTTTTCCTGCTGACACCGGGGTTGGGAGATCCAGGCATCGTCATTCAAGCCGCGATACGTCTGATTGTGGTGATCCTCATTGCCGCCGGTGTCGGTTTTGCCGTGCGCCTGTTCTGGCAGCCAAACGTACAACACATCAAAGCCATTGACGGCGCAAGCGCACTCACACTTGGCGTGGTCGTCATCGGCCTGATGTTCGCGGTCGCTCCTACCCTGACAGCAGAGCCCATCACCGTGATGAAATGGCTGGCACTGGCCTGCGTGGTCAACTTCGGCCTGCAATTCCTCGCATACAAAGCCCTCAAGTCACCGGGCGAGGCCATTGTCGCAGGCAACCGCAATATCGCGCTTTACCTGGTCGCTCTCCCCGTTTCACTCACCGATCCTCTGCTTATATTCATAGGGTGCTACCAAATCCCGATGTATCTCACGCCCATGCTGATGGCGCGCATTTTTGGCAATTCCCCTTCTTCTTGGTGAAAGTATCCCGGGGGTCTGGGGGCAGAGCCCCCAGTTGGTAGGCTTGCGCAGCCAAGTCGAAATCACATCAGTGCATGACGCAATTTATCCATCGCAACACTCAATACCTCTGCTGCAGCCACATCACTCTCCGCCTCAACATAGCATCGAAGCTCCGGCGCATTGCCTGAAGGGCGAATATGCACAACGCGCCCCGTCTCAAAGCTAAGCCGCGCGCCGTCGGTTGTGTTGGTCGCGACCAGCGCACCAAGACCATCGGGCAACACAGATAAATCCCCGTTCAAAAGGGCATCCACCAAGGTCAGAGACTTCTCGCGCGGGATGTCCTTCAACCGATCCGTCGCGGTGCGCCGCTCAGGGTAGTTCTCCAGCATCGCCGAAATCGAGCCTGCCCCGCGTGATGCTGTGATCACCGCCAAAAGCGGCAGCATCGCGTCCCGCGTCATTAGTTTGCCCAAGCGTTTTTCGCTGTCATCCAAATCCCAACCGAGCAGAAAACCACCGTTTGGCTCATATCCTACAAAGCCTGCACCACGGTTCTCCATCTCGGCAATGACATAAGGCGAGCCAATTTTCGTGCGGCTGACCTCGAAGGTGCCTATCAGATCAACAAGCGTGTTCGCCGACACGGTGGTAACAACGCCCTTGGCACCGCACCAGGCCGCTGTGATCGGCCCCAAAATGTCCCCGGGGACGACGCGCCCCTGATCATCAACCAAAAGTGGGCGGTCTGCGTCGCCGTCAGTTGAGACAAGCGCGTCCAGGTCTTCAGATTTCACCCAATTTGCCAGCGTTGCGCGTGTGTCGGCATCCACTGCCTCGGTGTCCACGGAAACGAACGCGCCCGAAACACCCAGCGGCACGACATCAGCACCCAGCGCGCTCAGGATCGCCGGCAAAACCTCGGTGGCAGCCGACGAGTGCATCCAGACACCAACGCGCGCACCGCGCAGCGCATTCGGCGGAAAACCAGACGTATAGCGCGCAATATAGGCCTCGCGCGCCTCCGGTTCCGCCTGCACTTCAGGCAAGGGCCCACTTGGTGCTGCACGTTCGGCCACGGCTTGTGCCAAAGGCCCTTCGTCTGCCTTGGTGAATTCACCAGAAAGAGTGTAAAACTTTAGGCCATTTCGATCCGCCGGGATATGACTGCCCGTGATCATGATCGCAATCGTACCGGCGTTTTGCGCGGCCAGCGCCAAGGCTGGTGTCGGCAAAACCCCACAATCGACGACCGCCACACCCTCCTCAGCAGCGCCCCGCGCAACGGCTGCCGCCATGCGCGGGGAACTATCCCGCTTGTCCTGACCGATAAAGATCGGCCCGCCCGTGCCATGAAGCGCCACAAAAGCCGCAGCATAGCGTCCAACCAGATCGTCGGTCAGCTCAACAGCAAGACCACGCAGACCACTCGTTCCAAATTCGGGCATCAAAGCTCACCCGTTAAGATGTTGGCATTCAGGAACGCATGCCTTGATCGTGCCGCCCGAGAACCATTGCTCAAGGTTTTCACACACCAACGCTCCCATGGCATCACGTGTCTCAACCGTGGCCGACCCGATGTGCGGGGCCAAAACGACGTTATCCATCGCTTTCAAAGCGTCCGGAATATGCGGCTCACTCTCGAACACGTCCAGACCTGCGCCACCCAAACGACCCTCTTCAAGGGCTGCAATAAGTGCCACCTCATCAACAACCGAGCCGCGTGCGACGTTGATCAAGATCCCCTCAGACCCCAACGCGGACAGAACCTCTGCGTTGACCAAGTGTTGCGTCGCGGCTCCACCGGGCGTGATCACGACCAAAACGTCGGCATCGCGCGCCATTTCAACCAGATCGCCGTAGTATGTGTAGGCCACGTCCTTCTCGGTTCGGGTATGATAGATCACCTTTGCATCAAACATCTCTGCCATAGACGCAATTGTCTGGCCAATACGTCCAAGACCCAAAATACCTACGGTGCGATTACGCACAGATTTCGTCAGCGGATAATTACCCTCGCGCTCCCACGCGCCTGACCGCGCCCACGCGTCAGCCTGCACCAGCTTTTTCGACGCAGCCAGCCACAGCATTATCGTCGTATCCGCAACCTCGTCATTCAGGACATCAGGTGTGTGGCCGACCAGAATGCCGCGCCGCGCAGCCTCATTGGCGTCGATCGAGTCGTATCCAACGCCAAAACTGGAGATCACTTTCAGGTCTGGCAAGGCGGCCATTACATCTGGAGCGATGCCGCGGAAGGTGGCAACGGTTTTGATACCTGCACCATGCTCGGCAAGAAAGGCCTCGGTCCCGTCAGCGGGCAGATCTACCACGTCAAAGGACTTGGCAAGACGCGTGCGTACTGCTGGCATGCCGGGGCCAATAAACAAAAGTCGGGGTGTGTCGGTCATCAGCGCAGTCCTTTTGGCAAACGTTTCACGTAAAGGCTCTAGTGGAACCGGTACGAGAATTCTAGAGTGGCCAAAACCAAAGCGTGCGGGGAAAGACTTGATGGGCGACATCCTTATTATCGGCGGTGGTGGCATGGTCGGCCAGAAACTGGCCGCAACACTCAACGCATCGCCATTGGTTAAAGACGACAAGGTCACGCTGTTTGATCTGGGCTTTCCGGACAACGGTGCGCCTGCCGCAGTACGCGCCACTGGCAATGCGACTGACCCGGCGTTGATCAAATCACTCGTCTCCAAACGTCCCGAGACGATCTTTCACCTCGCCGCCATTGTCTCCGGACAGGCAGAAACCGACTTTGATCTGGGTTGGCAGGTAAATATGGCCGCGTTCCAGATGTTTCTGGGGGCGGTCCGCCAAGAGCACACCGACTCTGAAGGGGCCTATTGTCCGCGCGTTATCTTCACGTCCTCCATCGCGGTTTTCGGCCCACCCTTTCCTGACAAGATTGGCGACGAGTTTCTCTGCGCACCGCAAACCTCTTATGGTGCACAAAAGGCGATCAGTGAGTTGCTGCTCTCAGACTACATCCGCAAGGGATTTTGTGATGGTCTGTCGATCCGGCTGCCCACCATTTGTGTGCGCCCCGGAAAACCCAATCTTGCCGCCTCCTCGTTCTTTTCAGGCATCATCCGCGAGCCTTTGAACGGGCAAGAGGCGATCTTGCCAGTGTCAACCGACGTGCGGCATTGGCATGCGTCGCCTCGGTCTGCCGCCGGTTTTCTGCGCCATGCGGCCACGCTGGATACTTCGCTTTTGGGCAACCGGCGCGCGATGAACTTGCCGGGTGTTTCCTGCACTGTCGAAGAGCAAATCGAAGCCCTTCGCGACATTGCCGGAAACGATGTAGTGGCCTTGATCAAGCCTGAACCCAATGAGGCCATCCGCACCATTGTTTCGGGCTGGCCCCGCGATTTTACGCCTGAACGTGCGATTGATCTGGGCTTCAGGGCTGAGACCGATTTTCACGAGATCATTCGCGTTTATATCGACGACGATCTAAACGCATAGATTTGCAGGCGCGCCTTACTCTGTTATTCTCGGGCTTATGTTGAGTGAAGTCCAAATCAGTCACTTCGAAACCAAGGGGTATCTGGTTGTCGATGATGTCTTGGAAGCTTCGATCCTCAAAGCAATCCGCGATGAGTACGCCGCACTTCTGGATGGGCTAATCGGGCACTGGGGCATGTCCGGATTAGCGAATGCCAGCTTTGAGGAAAAACTTCTTGCCGCCTATCGCGAGGGCCGCGACTGGTTTCAACCAATGGATATCTCGCTGCCCGGCGACAAAATTAAATCTGACACTCCGATGCATTTCGGCCCGGCGGTTTTTGACATGGTCACAGCCCCTCGGCTCTTGGATATGGTCGAAGACCTGATCGGGCCCGAGATCACGTCAAATCCCATTCAGCACGTGCGGATCAAGCCGCCCGAGCGCACACTGGACAGGGACGAAATTCGCGCCCATGTGGGCGGCACAGACTGGCATCAGGACCGTGCAGTGGCGCTTGAGGAGGCCGATCAAACCGATATGGTCACCGTCTGGCTGGCGATCAGCGACGCTACTGTCGAAAACGGCTGCCTGCAGGTCGTGCCGAATGAGGACGCGCTGTTACCGCACTGCCCACAGCGCCAGACCTCTATCGCCAAGGGATATATCGACAAGAGCCGCGCGCAACCCTTGCCTGTCGAAGCCGGAGGGGCCGTGTTGTTTCACCCGATGACGCCGCACGCGTCCTTGCCCAACCTCTCGGACGGCTTTCGCTGGTCGTTTGACTTGCGCTTCAACCGTACCGGACAGCCAACGGGCCGCGCGCATTTCCCGGAATTCGTCGCCCGCTCCCGATCTGCACCAGAGACCGAACTGCGAGACTGGCGCAAATGGCGCACGATGTGGGAAGAGGCACGCATCCGGTTGGCGGCGCAAGAGCATATCAACATCCACCGGTGGAGCGCAGACGCGCCCGTTTGCGCCTGAGGCGATGCACCAAAACCAATCCACCTATCGCACGCTTTGCGAAGCTGTCTGGGCCTACGATGGCCCGTCACTCTTTGACGACTTGCTGGCGCCTTGGTTGGACACCGCTCAGGCTGAAATCGCATGGCTTTGCGACTTGACCCCTGTGCTTGCAAGTTTGCCCTCAAAATTGCCGCGAGAAGACCTTTGGCGACTATACGCCCTAACCCGCCTGCTTGATGTCATCCGCTTGGGAATGGCCCCTTTGGCAACGCCGCACACGATTGAACCGGAGGAGTACACGCGCTTTGCCGAAGCCTTGAGCCTGACAGCGGTTGAGCCCTCTTCGTACCACCCATTTTGGCATGAGGTTGTGGCAATTGAGGTTGCGGTCAGCCAAAGCGCCATGCCCCGTCTTGTCCGCACTCAGTGGGCAACGTTGATGCTTGGCCCCCTGCTGATCTCGCGTGGCGGTGCCACCGTAAACGCCGGGTCGGATGTCATGAATCCAGACGTAGCGCTGAAATCCACGCTCTACTGGGCTTATGTGCGTAATGGCAGATCAACGCGTGATCTTGGTTCTGACTGGGGTAGCAACTCACAATGGCGCACAGAACACCGATTGGATTACGCAACGCAGACCGAGTTTCACTTTAACAAGGGCGGGACAGGCGAGACTTTTGACGAAACGCCGCTCATCGACGCATTAGAACTTTTGCGATACCGTTGCTGCCTAACAAGCCGCCGTTACGATGGCCCCGATTTCCCGCACGCGTTGACATATGTTGAGTCGCGTCTTGCCAGTCCTGCTTGAAAGGGACCACCCTTGCTCTCGCTCGCAATCGAAAATATTCCAAGATCAAAACAGCGCACCAAAATGCGGCCCTGCCAGCCGCGACCAGATAGGGAACCTGTATGACCGATCAGCTGACTGTCCGCCTCGACCCTTCCGACAATGTGGTGATTGCCACATGTGCATTGGAGGCCGGCACTGACATTGAGGATACGAAAACCACCGGACTTGTTCCCTCTGGCCACAAGATTGCAACGCAGGCTATCGCAAAGGGCGGCGAGATACGCAAGTACGCGCAACTGATCGGCTATGCTGCGGTTGACATCGCTCCGGGCGATCACGTTCACACGGAGAACACAGAATTCCGGAATACCAACGTCAGCCATGAATTCGGCACCAACCTGCGCCCGGCAAAGATGGTCGCTGAAGACTTTCGCGACACTTTCATGGGCTACCGAAGGGAAAACGGCAGTGTGGGTACGCGAAATTACGTGGCCGTGGTCACTTCGGTGAATTGCTCAGCCACCGCCGCGCGCCGCATTGCTGATGCGTTTGGACCTGAAGAATTGGCGACCTATCCCAATGTGGATGGCGTCGTGGCTTTTGTCCACGGAACCGGCTGCGGCATGGCGGGCGATGGCGACGGGTTTGAGGCGCTGCAGCGTGTGATGTGGGGGTATGCGCGCCATCCCAATCATGCAGCGGTGCTGATGGTTGGGCTTGGCTGCGAGATGAACCAGATTGACTGGTTGCTAGAAGCTTACGGGCTTGAGCAAAGCCCGACGTTTCAGACGATGAATATCCAGAACGTGGCGGGGCTGCAGCGCACAATTGATGTGGGCATCGAAAAAATCCGTGCGATGTTACCTTTGGCGAACGCCGCGCGCCGCACGAAATGCCCTGCGTCTGAATTGACCGTCGCCTTGCAGTGCGGAGGCTCAGACGCGTGGTCAGGGGTGACCGCGAACCCGGCCCTTGGATATGCCTGCGATCTTCTGGTGGCGCAGGGCGGCACTGGCGTTTTGGCGGAAACGCCCGAGATTTACGGCGCCGAGCACCTTCTGACAGCGCGCGCTTCCTCTCCGGAAGTGGGCAAACGCCTGATCGGCCTGATTGAGTGGTGGGAGGATTACACCGCGCGCAACAAAGGCTCGATGGACAATAACCCCTCACCCGGCAACAAAAAAGGTGGCCTGACGACAATCCTTGAAAAGTCCCTTGGTGCGGCTGCCAAAGGGGGTACGACACCCTTGACCGGCGTGTACAAATACGCAGAGCAGGTTCGCGCCAAGGGCTTCACCTTCATGGACAGTCCTGGCTATGACCCCGCCTCTGTTACCGGGCAAATCGCGGGTGGCTGCAACCTGGTGTGCTTTACTACCGGACGCGGTTCAGCCTTTGGCTCCAAACCAGCCCCCACCATCAAAGTCGCCACCAACTCGGACATGTATGCCCGGATGAGCGGCGACATGGACGTCAATGCAGGCACGATCATTTCCGACGGAGTTTCTGTCGAAGAAAAAGGGCGCGAGATTTATGATCTCTTCCTGCGTGTGGCCAGCGGTGAGGCATCAAAGTCAGAAGCGCAAGGTCTGGGCGACTATGAGTTTGTGCCCTGGCAAATAGGAGCGGTGATGTGAGGCGACCTTCTTCAAAGAAGTTTGCCCAGAATTTTCGAAAATTCTGGCGCGCTGCATGAAACGCCTTGTTCTTGCGGGTGCCGGTGCCATTGGCGCACGGCATTTAAAGCATATTGAAGAGCATCCTGAGCTTACCCTGGCCGCTGTCATCGACCCAAACCCGGACGTGGCAAAGCTGACGGCCGCACCGGCACACCCGTCCCTGCAAAACATCGACATCGAAGCCGATGGCATCGTCATTGCCACGCCGACCCAAGACCACGAAGCGACTTTCAATGAAGCTGCCGCTCGCGGCTGGAGCGCATTGATTGAAAAGCCAATCGCCTCTGATCTGCTTGCCGCTGATCGCATGATCGCCAAAGCAGCCGCGTGCGATGTTCACATTCTGACCGGCCATCACAGGCGCTTCCACCCCAAGGTTCAAGCGATGCGCGCGGCCCTTCCCCGTCTTGGCCAGCCGGTTCTGGCGACGATCATCTGGTCGGTGAAAAAGCCCGCAGGCTATTTCGACGTGCCGTGGCGCAGTGGCGCAGACGGCGCGCCTGTGCGGATGAACGTAAGTCACGAGCTTGATCTGCTGCAATTCATCTTTGGCGAGGTAACCGCGGTTACTGGGCTTGGCGGCAATCCGGTGCGTAAGGCTGCGCGCGTTGAAAGTGGCGGGTTGGTTCTATCCTTTGCGAGCGGCTTGATCGCAACCGTTGCCTTCGCCGACACTACGCCCTCGCCCTTTGGGTTTGAGCATGGCACTGGCGAAAATCCCAACATTGCGCACACAGGCGAGAACAGCATGCTCATAACCGGCACCGCAGGCGCGCTTGCTTTCCCGTCGTTGACGTTGTGGCGCGGTGGCAAGGATTGGGGCGACGCGCCAATAGCCGAGACAGTGCCGAGCGACGATGGCGTGCCGTTGGTGCGCCAGCTGGAGCATTTCGCCGGTGTCATTGCGGGAGACGAAAAGCCGTTGAATGATGGCAACGCCGGGCGGCGCACGCTTGAATTGACTTTGGAGGTCGAACGGCTGACCCTGCCGTAAAGGGAGCGTGACATGACCGAAGTACTGACCGACGCGCAGATTGCAGAATACAACGAGACCGGCTGTCTGGTACTTGAACGTCATCTGGCAGACGCCATCCTGGGCACTTTGCGCTCCGAGATCGCACGATTTGAAGACGAGGCGCGCGGTATGACCGCCTCTAACGAACGATTGGATTTGGAGGACAGCCACACGCCGGACAACCCCCGGCTGCGCCGCATCAAACTGCCTCACAAGATCAGCGATCCGGTGCGCGAATTGATGTATTCCGATCATATCCTTGGCCCAGCGCGCGATTTGATTGGCCCGAACCTTCGGCTTCACACTACGAAACTAAACATGAAATCAGCCGGTTACGGTGCAGCGGTCGAGTGGCATCAGGACTATGCGTTTTACCCGCACACCAACGACGATATCCTCGCCATTGGCGTGATCATCGATGACATGGAAAGCGAAAACGGCCCCCTGATGGTTTATCCCGGCAGCCACAAAGGGCCGGTTTATGATCATCACGCGGATGGCGTTTTTGCCGGCGCCTTCAACCCCGTCGAAGTTGGCCTGAACCCGGACGACGCGATTGAACTGAAGGGACCCGCAGGATCGATCTCGATTCATCACGGGCGCATTGTCCATGGCTCGGCTCTCAACACGTCTGACCGCTCACGGCGCATCCTGTTTTTCGAGATGATGGCAGCCGATGCTTTCCCGATCATGGGCTCGATGACCCAGTGGTCCGGGATTGAAGACTATAACACGCGCATGCTGTGCGGCGAACCGACCCTGACACCGCGCCTCAAAGAGATTCCCATCCGCATCCCGCAGCCACAACCGGATGTGCCGATATCGATTTATGAGATTCAAAAGGGGCTGAAATCTCGCGCGTTTGGCAAGATCGCAAGTCCCTGAGAGGATCGCCTTGCGCCGCCTTTGCTTTTGGCAGAGGAATGTAAGACTAAAATCTGAGGGGCAAGACATGCTGAAAACTATCGCCGGATTTGACCGGATTGGCGA
Organism: Silicimonas sp.; assembly: GCA_013003245.1. Lineage (GTDB taxonomy): Bacteria > Pseudomonadota > Alphaproteobacteria > Rhodobacterales > Rhodobacteraceae > JABDJX01. Next base: position 10,437 of record JABDJX010000160.1, read on the forward strand.
AGAAAACGCCTTCGCGGTTCTAGCACGTGCTGGCGCGCTTGCCGCCCAAGGTAAGGATGTGATCAACCTCGGTATCGGCCAGCCAGACTTTCCCACGCCTGACAACATTGTCGAGGCCGCCATCAAAGCGATGCGCGACGGTCATCACGGCTACACTCCCGCCACGGGCATCCCTGCCCTGCGCGAGGCCGTCTCGACCGATTTGCATCGCCGGTTCCAGACCGAAGTTAGTCCCGACAACGTCCTAATTGTGCCGGGTGGCAAAGTCACGATGTTCGCCGCGATCCTTATGTTTGGTGAGCCGGGAGCGGAAATTCTTTACCCCGATCCGGGCTTTCCGATCTATCGCTCGATGATCGAATTTACCGGAGCCACGCCGATCCCCATCCCGATCCGCGAGAAAAACGGCTTTGCCTTCTCCGCCGAGGAAACCCTATCGCTAATCACCGACAAAACCCGGCTGATCATCGTGAACTCCCCCGCCAATCCCTGTGGCGGTGTCACACCCAAATCAGAGGTGGATGCGCTGGTCGCCGGGCTTGAGCGGCATCCTGACGTCGCGATCATGTCGGACGAGATTTACGATCAGATGCTTTACGACGGCGAAGAGCACGCCACGCTGCTGGCCTACCCTGAAATTCGCAACCGTCTCATCATGCTGAATGGCTGGTCCAAAACCTATGCCATGACAGGCTGGCGATTGGGATATTCGGTCTGGCCTGACAAACTCTATGACAACGCGCGCAAGCTGGCCGTCAACGCGTGGTCTTGCGTAAACGCGCCTGCACAATTCGCGGCTCTTGAGGCCCTGACCGGACCGCAGGACGCGGTGACGCAAATGGTCGCCGAGTTTGATGCCCGCCGCAAACTGGTCGTGGATTTGCTCAACGACATTCCCGGCGTCAGTTGCATCACGCCCAAAGGCGCATTCTATGCATTCCCCAACATCACAGGTACGGGCCGCAAGGCCAAGCAACTGGCGTCTGCCCTGTTGGAGGGCCCGGGCGTTGCAACAATCGGCGGCCCTGACTTCGGCACTCTTGGCGAAGGCTATATCCGGCTGAGCTATGCCAACAGCCAGGACAACATTCGCGAGGCCCTCGCGCGCCTTCGCAGCTATCTTTCAGGAGAACTCACATGACCAAACCAACCATCGGCTTTATTGGCCTTGGCCTTATGGGCCACGGCATGGCGGCCAACATACAAAAGGCGGGCTACCCGTTGGTGGCGCTGGCGCATCGCAAGCGCGAGGCGATCGATGCGCTTGTCTCTGATGGGGCCAAGGAAGTCCAAACACCCCGCGAGATGGCAGAACACTGCGACATGATCCATCTGTGCGTGACCGGCAGCCCGCAGGTCGAGGCAAATATGCGTGGAGACGACGGGCTGCTGGCAGGGCTAAAGCCCGGCACGATTATTATTGATTGCTCCACATCCGATCCAGTCTCGACCTTGGCGATGGCCGAAGAAACCAAGGCTGCAGGCGGTCACTTCGCAGACGCCCCCTTGGGCCGCACGCCGAAAGAGGCGCGCGAAGGCACTCTCGACACTATGGTCGGCGCTGACACGGACGTTTTTGAAAAGATCAAACCGGTTCTTGAGACCTGGGCCGGAATCATTACCCATATGGGGCCCGTCGGTCTGGGTCACAAAATGAAACTGATCAACAATTTCATCGCAATGGGTTATGCGACACTCTATGCAGAAAGCCTGGCCATCGCCCGCAAAGCAGGCCTTTCGTCGCAGCAATTCGATAGCGTCATTCGCCCGGGCCGGCTCTCAAATGGGTTTTATGAAACCTTCATGTCCCACACCCTCACCGGCGTGAACGCGCATGAATTTGCAATTTCAAATGCGCACAAAGATATGAAATACCTCTCAAATCTCGCCAATGACATTGGCGCAGTAAACCCGATCCAGTCGGTGATCAAAAACGCCTTTGCTGCAATGGAAGCGTCAGGTCAGGGCGACAGACACGTCCCAATGTTGGCGGACTTTATCGCCGAACAAAACGGCGTTGACCCAAAAAGCTGAGACTTCTTCTTTGTGAAAATACTCTCAGGGGGTCCGGGGGATGAAATCCCCCGGTTGGTCGACGCAGCAAAGCTGCGGCGAAATAACATCATCTGATGCGGGCTTCGGTTTCAGCGTCAAACAGCATTACACGCGCACTATCAAGGCTCAGACCGACGGTTTCACCCTCGGTGACAACCTCATCCCCATGGCTTTCAACCGTGATCCGCTCACCTGTGTCCGCATCGATATAAAGATAAGAAACGCCACCAAGAGCTTCTGCCATATCGACCCGGTGAGCACCAGCAGACGCATCAACGCCTATATGCTCAGGCCGTGCGCCAACGGTCACCTTGGTGCCTTCATCAGGCAGTGTCACAGGCGGCGTCACAGCGATATCCAACGCTGGAATGTGCACCACCCCGTCTTGCACAACACCCTGCAAAAAATTCATCGAGGGCGAGCCAATGAAGCCCGCAACAAACTTGTTGTCCGGGTTTCGGTAAAGCTCCAGGGGTGCGCCCACCTGTTCAATCCGGCCAGCCCGCAGCACCACGATCTTGTCTGCCAGCGTCATCGCTTCGACCTGATCGTGCGTGACGTATATCATTGTCGCACCGATTTCCTTGTGAAGCCGCGCAATCTCAATGCGCATCTCTACCCGCAACTCGGCATCGAGGTTCGACAAAGGTTCATCAAACAAGAACACTTCTGGTCCGCGTACAATCGCGCGCCCAATCGAAACACGCTGGCGCTGCCCCCCTGAAAGTGCGGATGGTTTGCGTTCAAGATACTCTTCAAGCTTCAGAATACGCGTTGCCTCACCCACTTTCTGATCAATCTCCGATTTGGGGTGACCGTTCATTTTCAGACCAAAGCCCATGTTCTCCTTGACCGTCATGTGCGGGTAAAGCGCGTAGGTTTGAAACACCATAGCAACTCCGCGTTGCGAGGGGTCCATTCGGGTCACGTCCCGCGCGCCAATGGAAACCGAACCTTCGGTCACTTCCTCAAGCCCGGCGATCATTCTCAGCAATGTGGATTTGCCGCATCCCGAAGGTCCAACGAACACACAGAACTCGCCGTCCTGAATATCCAGATCGACGCCATGCATTACTTGCACATCGCCATAGCGCTTGATCACGTTGCGTATCGTCAATCCAGACATAGTATTGCTCCTTTAAGGGCCTCAGGCAGTGGCCGGGATTTGTTCGGGAAACCGCCAATTTTGCGCCTCTTCAGCGATGGCATCGACAGTGCGTTGAATGCGCGGCAAAAGCGCTGCAAGCGAAACTAATGAATGACGCGCCGTGGTCGACGTTATCGAAACGCCGCCGATCACCTGACCCGTGCTGGACAAAATCGGCAAGGCCACACAGATAATGCCCGCCTCGTGTTCTTCATTGTCAAAGGCGTATCCGCGTGCACGGATTTCTTCCAAGTCATGACGCAGGGCCTCGGCATCCTTCAATGTGTTGGACGTGAAGGCGTGAAAACTCTGCTGAGCGATAACCTGCATCTGCTGAGCGGGCGCGGAGAAAGCCAGCATCGCTTTGCCAACTCCTGTGCAATAGGCCGGTCCGACTTTGCCCGCTTGAGAAAACATGTCGACAGGGTTCACCGCATTGCGTTTATCAACATAGAGCACCTGACCATGGTCAAGTTGCGCAAGATGCACCGTCTCTCCCACTTCGGCGGCAAGTGCATCCATGTGGCAACGTGCCATAGGCGCAAGCGATGCCTGTTGCCATGCACTATGCGCCAGACGAACCAGCCTCATACCGAGAGAATAGGTCTGGCGCTCGGGATCAAATGCTACCAATTCCTGATGGGTCAGGGTCTGCAGCAATCGATAAAGGGTGGCCTTTGGGTAGTCGCTGGAGGCAAAGAGTTCGGAAAAACGCACCGGGCGATCGAAACCGGCAACCTGATCAAGCACTGTAAGTGCCTTGCCCACGGTCCCGTCTTTGCGCTCTGGCTGCGCCATAATTCCTCCCCTTTGGGCTATGCGCCCCGTCCTCTTCGTGAGAACCTTATTGACAAGCATAACCGAGTCGCGGTTAAGTTTTCAATATTCGAAATCAAGTTTCAAATAATGGAACTGATTTACATGAGGAACACTAGGGAGGATACCATGCGTTCCATTCTCAAGGCGACCGCTGCGTCGCTGAGCCTTGTTGCTGTCATGGCAACGGGTGCGTTGGCAGATAGCCACGCCAAACTCACCGGCACTCTCAAAATTGCATCAGACATGTCTAACCCTGCGCCACGCGCAGTGATGGAAGGCATGGTAGCGCGTTTTGGCGAGATGCACCCCGATCTGGAAATCGAGCTGACGATCACTGATCGCGAGGCTTGGAAAACCCAGATCCGCAACGTGCTTTCGGCAAACCCACCCGATGTGGCAAACTGGTATGCTGCCAACCGCATGAAGCCCTACGTTGATGCGGGTCTTTTCATGGACATCTCTGACCTTTGGGCCGAAGACGACATGGCAGCCCTCGCCTCGACCAAAGGGGCGATGACGCTTGATGGCAAGCAGTGGGGCGTGCCTTACACCTACTATCAGTGGGGCGTTTACTATCGCAAAGACATCTTTGAAGAACTGGGTTTGGCCGAGCCAGCAACGTTCGAAGAGGAAATGGCGAACTGCCAGAAAATCCTCGATTCAGGTCGCAAGTGTTACACTATCGGCACCAAATTCCTGTGGACCGCTGGCGGTTGGTTTGATTATCTGAATATGCGCACAAACGGTTACGACTTCCACGCAGCATTGCTTGGCGGAACCGAAAAGTGGGATAGCCCGCAAGTACGCGAAACCTTCGCGAACTGGCGCAAGCTGATCGACATGGGTGCGTTCATCGACAACCACACGTCCTACAGCTGGCAGGAAGCTCTGCCATTCATGCTGAACGGTGACGCGACAGCCTATCTGATGGGTAACTTCGCGGTTGCGCCCATGCGTGAAGGCGGACTTGATGACGACAAACTGGACTTCTACCAGTTCCCTGCCATCACCGATGTTGAAATGGCCGAAGATGCGCCAACGGATACCTTCCACATCCCTGCGGGCGCTGAGAACCCAGAAGCAGCGAAAGCATTCTTGCGCTTTGTTGTATCGGCAGACAACCAGACGCTAATCAACAACGGTGAGAATCTGGGTCAGCTTCCTGTGAACGCAGGCTCAGGCGTCGATGACGACAAGTTCCTCAAAGAGGGCTTCGCGATGCTTTCGTCAAACAGCCCCGGCGGCGTTGCACAGTTCTTTGACCGTGACGCACCGGCTG
>JABDJX010000184.1 GCA_013003245.1 Silicimonas sp.
GAAGACGTGGTGCAGTTTTTCGGACTGGAGCGCACGAAAGACGACAAGAAGCTTGCTGAACGCGCCACACATGAGTTTCACCTTTACCTCGAAGATCTGATCAAGAACCGCAGACGCGCGCCTAAAAATGATCTCCTGTCGCTCCTGATTGCCGCCCAAGATGTAGGCGAAATTGATGAGACCGAACTCATCGCCACGGCCATGCTGATCCTGATGGCGGGGCACGGATCAACCATCGATGTAATGGGCAGCGGGTGCCATGCGCTTGTGACTCACCCCGATCAGATGGCCAAGCTTTGCGATGAACCCGCCTTGATGCCCTTGGCGGTGCAAGAGATGTTTCGCTACGACACGCCGCTGCCCTTTTTCCACCGCTATGCCGCGCAGCCGTGCAACGTCGCGGGCTATCGCATGCCCAAGGGCACCAAGGTCGGCCTGCTCTACGCCGCTGCAAATCGCGACCCAAGCGCGTTCGCTGATCCGGATCGCTTTGACGTCACGCGCACCCCAAACCGACACCTGGCGTTCGGCATGGGCGCGCATCTTTGCCTTGGCAACAACCTGTCGCGCCTGGATATGGAAGTGCTTTTCAGCACGCTTCTTGCGCGCACCCGATCTATCACGCTGGCAACCGACGAAGTAACGTACAAAACCGGCATCTCCGTGCGCGGCCCAATCGCTCTTCCCGTAAAGCTCACGCCGGTCTAAAAGGCGCGCATGAGCACCGATTTAGAAGAACGCATCGCCCATCTGGAGCGGCTGACTGACGAGCTGAGTGATATTGTGGCCGAACAGGCCCGTGAGTTGGCGGTCCTCAAAGCGCGTGCAACGTACCTGCTGGAGCGTGAGGCCGAGCGCGAAGCGGAAAACGCAGGCGGTGTGGTCTTGGGCGATGAGCGCCCGCCGCATTACTGATTTGCAAATTTGCACAGCTGCTGTCGATTATGTGCGAATTCACAACATATTCGCTTAGGGCTATCTCCTTGCAAGGCAAAGGAGAAACGATCATGACACACAAGGCACATCCCAAAACATCCGTCGGGCACGTTCATTTGCGTGTGTCCGATCTAGAGCGCTCAATCGCGTTTTATCGCGATGTCCTGGGATTTGATGTCATGCAACGCTACGGGTCTAAGGCAGCGTTTCTGTCGGTTGGCGGCTATCACCACCAGATTGCACTTAACACGTGGGAAAGCAAAGGGGGCGCGCGGCCCCCCAAAGGCACAACAGGGTTGTACCACGTGGCGTTTCTATACCCTGATCGCGCCTCGCTTGGTGCTGCAGTTCATGCGGTGAAGACTGCTGGCGTTCCTCTGATTGGCGCCGCCGATCACGGGGTCAGCGAGGCGGTCTATCTGGAAGACCCCGATGGCAACGGGATAGAGCTCTACCGCGACCGGGCGTGCGAAGACTGGCCACGAGATCAGCACGGCAATCTTGCGATGATGAACGATCCGTTGAACGTCAACGCATTGATCGCAGAACGGCGTGAGCGTCACGAAATCGTTGCATCAGACATGTAAGGTAAACGAAGTGGCTGCTCCTAAGTCCCAAATGTGCCGCAGTTCGCTTTCCCCAAACGGCCTGCCGCTGGCGTTTGAATCGCAAAACCTTATCGCCTCTGGCCAAGCGCCAGAGGCGTTTTTTCGTGCCGCTGGACGCGACCCGTTCGCCCGCCTAGTCTGCAGTTCTGAAGGGGAGAGACAATGGCAACCGGCACCAACATCCGCACATATTACAATGGCACGTGGCACGATCACGATGTGCCGATCATGTCTGCGGCCGACCATGGCGCATGGCTTGGCTCGGGTGTGTTTGATGGTGCGCGCTATTTTGACGGCAAGGCCCCTGATCTTGCGGCACATTGCGCGCGGGTCAATGCAAGTGCGCAGGCGTTGATGGTGACACCCACGGTCACCACTGAAGACATGGTGCAAATCGTCTGGGAAGGCCTCAAACAGTTCGCCTGGGATGCCGCCGTTTACATACGACCGATGTACTGGGGCATTGACGGCGACATCACCGCCATTGTGCCAAACGCCGACAAAACAGGTTTTGCAGTCTGCCTTGAGCAAATTCCCCTTGCGGCGCCCGAAGCCTCGACAACACTTGGGCGCACGCAGTTTCGCCGCCCCGTGCTGGAAACCGCCGTGGTCAACGCCAAGGCCGGCTGCCTTTACCCCAATAACGCGCGTATGCTGGCCGAGGCGCGGCGCAACGGCTTTGCAAACGCGCTGGTCGCCGATGCCATGGGCAATGTGGCCGAGACAGCGACAGCGAATATCTTTGGCATCAAAGATGGCGAGGCCTTCACACCGGTGCCGAACGGCACGTTTCTGGCGGGCATCACGCGGGCACGGCACATCTCAAACCTGGCCGCGGACGGCACGAAAGTGCATGAATGCGTGCTCAGCTTCGACGACATGCGCGATATGGACGAACTGTTCATGTCGGGCAATATGAACAAGGTCACACCTGTGGCCGAGTTTGACGGCACGCATTATCAGGTCGGCCCAGTAACGAAACGCGTGCGCGAGATGTATTGGGACTGGGCGCAGAGCGAGACAGGGTGATGCACACGGGCCAAGACTTCTTTTACCTGCCTGATGATGTGCTTGATGGGATGAGGATCGCACCAGCCGAGATTGCCGATGAAATCGAACGCGCGCTGGTCGCCAAATCGGAAGGACGGCTGCACACCGCACCGAAATCTGCGATCATGCCCGGCGACGGGCGGTACATGATGTCGACAATGGCAGTTGGCGATGATGGGCTGACCGTTGTCAAGCAAGTCAGCGTCTCGCCCGAGAACCCTGCGCGCGGATTGCCTGCGATCAACGGGGCCATAATGGTGCTGGATGCTGAAACCGGATTGTTGCGCGCCTTACTGGGCGCCAACTGGATAACGGCGCACCGTACCGCTGCCCTGTCTGCCGTGGCCGCCCGTAAACTGGCGGACCCGGCATCGGAAACCATTGCCTTTGTCGGATGTGGCGTCCAGGCCGACAGCCACTTGCAGGCGTTTCGCGATATGTTCCCACTTAGCCGCGTTTTGGCCGTTGGGCGTGGCGCAAAGAACGTGCAACGGTTTTGCGCATCCGCGCGAGACTTGGGGTACGAGGCAATCGCTGCAGAGCCAAAAGACGCGTTACGACAGGCGGATATCGTCGTAACCTCGATCACGCTTGATTACACGGTCAAACCTTTTTTGGATGCGCGCTGGCTGAAACCAAACGCCTTTGCGGCAATCACAGATCTTTTCATTCCATGGGACGACACCGCGATTGATATCTTTGGCATGGTCGTCGTTGATGATCTGGAACAGGAACGCGCGATGGACAAACCCATGGTGCCAGCGCAGGCGATTTCCGGCGATCTGGCTGATCTGGTCATGGGAGCGCTCCCAGCGCGCAGCTTGGACGCTCCCGCCGCCTTTGCCTTTCGCGGCATCGCTCTTGGCGATTATGCCGCGTCCGCTTTGGCCTTGCGCCATGCCGAAGCCAGTGGCGCAGGCGAGAAAATAGCGCCATAGACTTCCGCAGAGGCGCTTGTCATGATTGCGCCAAAGGGAGAATATCGCCGATGCGAAAGTTTCTGGTTGTTCTGGACGACAGCCGCGAATGCCTGAATGCCATGCGCTATGCCGCCATACGTGCCGCGCGCAGCGACTGCGGCGTCGAGATACTGGCTGTGATCCCGCCCGAGGAGTTCAACCACTGGATCGGAGTGGGCAACATCATGCGCGAAGAGGCCCGCGAGCGGATCCACGCGCATTTCGAAGTGTTTGCCAAATGGATGCGCGACAAAGAAAACATTGATCCCGAACTGGTGATCCGTGAAGGCGACCCGGTGACCGAAGTGCTAAAGCAAATCGAGGAAGACAGTGAAGTCGGCGTGCTGGTGTTGGGAGCTTCGACAGACAAGGGCGGGCCCGGCCCGCTGGTTGCGGCGTTGACGCGAAATTACTCGGACTTGGCGGTGCCGCTGACCATAGTGCCGGACGAAATATCCAAGGAACGACTTGAGGCGATAAGCTAGTTTAGAACGGTTCCAAACCATTGACAGGGGCAAGGCAAAGCATATGTTGTAGCCTGACCCTTTCGGAGAGCAAAAATGTTTATCCAGACCGAAGCCACACCCAATCCGGCAACGCTGAAATTCCTGCCGGGCCAGTCCGTTCTGGAGGTAGGCACCGCCGATTTTCCAAGTGGTGACACCGCCGCGAAATCACCGCTCGCTATGCGCGTTTTTGCCGTGGACGGCGTAACAGGCGTGTTTCTTGGTTCGGACTTTGTGACCGTCACCAAAGAGGACGCCGTCGACTGGGATGTGATTAAAGCGCCGATCCTTGGGGCGATAATGGAGCATTACCAATCCGGTCAGCCTGCGATGGAAGGCAGCGATGATCCTGCCTCTGCTCATGCGGCACACGAGGGTGAGGATGGCGAAATCGTCAACCAGATCAAAGAGCTGCTGGACACGCGCGTCCGCCCAGCGGTGGCTCAGGACGGCGGTGACATTGTGTTTCACGGCTTTGAGCGCGGTATCGTCTATCTGCATATGCAAGGGGCCTGTGCGGGATGCCCATCTTCGACCGTAACGCTCAAAATGGGGATCGAGAACCTGTTGCGGCACTATATCCCCGAGGTTGTCGAGGTGCGCCCCGTCGCAGCTTGATCATGGTTGCGCCTTGCTTTGCAAGTCGCGGTAAGGGGGGGGGGGGGGGGGGGGGGGGGGGGGGGG
>JABDJX010000286.1 GCA_013003245.1 Silicimonas sp.
GTCCACGGCATAAGGATACGGCACGACCGCCAGCCATTTGCTGACGTCAAAGTTGCCGACGCCCGCGGCAATGGCCTCGGCGTCATCGTCTTGCAGGGGCCGAAGCTCAAGCCGCGGCGTCCTTAGGATTGGAAGCGCGGCTTGGGTCATCGGACTAGTAGCGCTTCAGATAGGTCCAGGTCGGCACCGGTGCACCGCGCGCAACGGAAAACGCCTCGGCATCGCCCAGGTACTCGAAGCCGGTGTTGGTCAGCACCCGAGCAGACACGGGGTTGTCCTGAAATACCGACGCGAACATGGTTTTGTTTTGCAACGGGTTCGCGGCAACGATGGCCTCTACAGCCTCGGACGCCAGCCCCTTTTTCCAAAACGCAGGCGCGACCCAATAGCCGATTTCAGATTGCGCGCGGTCCATACGCTCAAGCCCGATCACACCAAGCACTTCGGCCAGGCCATTGTCAGAGCCATCCATGATCCACACGTCTTCGTCGCGGTCATCGGCCAAAGACCGGGTGATAAACGCCTCTGTCGCACCGGGCGGCAACGGGTAAGGAATTGAGCGCGTCATGCGCGCCACACGCTCATCGGCACCATAAAGGCCCAACAGCCCCGCGTCCGAGCGCCGGATGGGGCGCAAAAGCAGACGGTCGGTTTCAATGACCGGCTGATTAATAATTGTATCAATCTTCACGGGTGCTCTCCTCCAGCGTCCGTGCGGGCCTGCGCGCAATATCCTAAAGGGTTTGGCGATGATATGACACAACCCGGTTTTAAATTGCGAAGGGGCCGGTTTTTCAACCGACCCCTTTGCTATCTCATCAAAGGTCCGGTTACTCGGCGGCTTTCGCCTCTGGAAGCACGGAAATAAATGTGCGGCCCTTAAGGCCTTTGTGGAAAGTCACGTTGCCTTCAACGGTTGCGAAGATCGTGTGATCTTTTCCCATACCAACACCCTCGCCCGGCCAGCACTTTGTGCCGCGCTGGCGAATGATGATGTTGCCCGGGATGACGTTTTCGCCACCGAACTTTTTCACGCCAAGGCGACGACCGGCTGAGTCGCGGCCGTTACGGCTGGAACCACCTGCTTTTTTGTGTGCCATCTCGTGTTACTCCTTTTCAGCTTCGAACGCCGCGGCCTGCTTAAGCCACTCGTCACGTTCAATCCGGCCTTTGAACGACAGCTTGTCGTCAAAGTCGGTGATGTCTTCGGGTGTCCAGGCTGCGATTTGCGCAAACGAGGTGATGCCCAGATCATGCAGCTTTTTCTCAAGAGCCGGGCCAACGCCGCTGATGCGCTTAAGATCGTCTGCGCCTGCAGCGGCTTTCTTTGGCGCGGCCTTAGGTCCAGCTTCTTTCTTGGCTGCAGGCTTTTCCTCTTCAGCCTTGGCTTCTTTCTTTGGGGCTGCCTTTTTAGGCGCGGCTTTCTTCGCTGCAGGCTTTGCCGTCGCTGCAGCCGCCACAACCATGCCAGCCCCGCCAACGGCGGCTTTCACGCCGGACTTGTCGCCGCCTTTTTCAAGGATGTCAGTCACGCGCAGCAATGTCAGCTGCTGGCGATGCCCTTTGGTACGCTTTGACGAGTGCTTACGACGGCGGCGCACAAAGTTGATTACCTTATCACCCTTGATCTGGTCGATCACATCGGCTTGAACGGCAGCGCCATCCACAACAGGCGTGCCCACAGTGGTGCCCACCATCAACACTTCATTGAATTGAACTTTTTCGCCAGCTTCGGCTGCAATTTTTTCGACGCGAAGCACATCGCCCGCCTGAACACGGTATTGCTTACCGCCGGTTTTCATGACCGCAAACATGGGCCTTTTCCTTTTCTCTACCGCGTTCTGTGGCCCCGGCTACCCGGTGTTTTGGCCTTCATTCCCAACTGGAAAGCTATGGCCGCCTCGAACTGCGCGCCCCGGATTGGGCGACGTTGAAATATGAAAGGCGAGCCTTTGCCCGCCAGAGCCCGGCTTATTGCCCAGAGCGGCATTCAAGTCAAGCGGCGTTAAGCGTAAAAAAAGCAGAGTTCGGCAAGGTGGTGCCTTGCATCATTTTATCCTTGAAACGCCAAAAAGGCCACGCAAATGGCGTGGCCTTCTGGCTGTCCCAAACTTTTGTGGTTTGTTAACCGGTCCGGGTGGAAAGAACGCGCGCGATGCTTGTTTTTTGTGGCTCTTCTTCGCCCCAGTCGTCGTCGTCCTCGGCCTTTTGAGCATTTTGTTGCTGAGGTTGCTGCACTGGGTTTACCGGACGCGAAACCGGACGCGCGGCTTCTGCTGGATCCTTACCCAAAAGCGATTGGCCAAATTCAAGGAAGTTATCCAGGTCTTCTATGAACTCTTTTAGCTCAGCAATCTCGGTTTCTTTTTGTGCAATGGCTTTTTGATACCCTGCGCGGCGTTGTTGTGCGACTTGCATTGCGTCCGACATGTTTGCTCCTGAACGTTAATGATATGCTCGAAACTCGTCAGCATACAACGTAACCAGTGCAGCAAAACTGCGGGCAATCCGCGGCGAGATTGGGGCGTTTGCGTGACGGTCTGTCAGATGTCGTCACCTTGGGTGAAGCGCGATGCGGCCTTTCCCAGATCATACGAGATGCCGCGAAAGAGATCGTCGAAGGCGGCGAACAGGGCACGGTTCATCGCTTTGCCAGAGGGCGTTTCGGAAAGTGCGATATAGTCAGCCAGCGCCGCGTCGGAGATCGGGTCATAGGCCAGCGTCAGATAGCCAAAAATCCATTCGTTTGTGTCTTCCCGAATGGCGTCTGCGCTTTCCCAGACATCGGCCAAAATCTCGTCTTGTGGCAGATCAAAACCACCGCCCGCGGCCAGCCCGTTGTAGAAAGACAAATTCGCATTCAGCGCGCCTGAAACATTAAGATCGATCAGGTTGTTTGCCTCTACAAAAGCCTC
>JABDJX010000211.1 GCA_013003245.1 Silicimonas sp.
CTTTAGTGCGGTGGCGGATTTGACGACCGATGATCTTGTGGTTGCCTTGATCTGCGGCGGCGGATCGGCTCTTTTGCCCGCGCCGCCCGAAGGTCTAACGCTTGAAGACGAACAGGCCCTAAATCAGGCACTTTTAACGTCAGGCGCACCGATTTCAGCGATGAACGCAATCCGCAAGCAGGTAAGCCGCGTCAAGGGTGGGCGTTTGGCACAGGCTGCCTTGCCTGCTCGCGTTGTCAGTTTGATTGTTTCGGACGTACCAGGCGACGATCCGGCGCAAGTGGCTTCTGGCCCGACCGTGGCAGATGCGACAAACCGCAAAACAGCGTTGGACATGGTCGAGCTTTATGGAGTCGAATTATCTGATCCAATTGCATCATTTCTTCAAAACGCTCCCGAGGATGCGCCATTCGAAGCTATCGGAACAGTTCGCATTGTCGCTTCGGCATCAATTTCGCTAAAGGCCGCAGCTTCCCTAGCTCACGAACATGATATCTCTGCGGTTATTTTGTCTGACACGATAGAAGGCGAAGCGCGCGATATTGGCATGATGCACGCGGCAATCACACGCGAAGTCTGCCTGAGAAACCGACCGTTCCAAAGGCCTGTGGTTATCCTTTCTGGTGGTGAAACCACGGTAACCATTGGGTCAAAGTCCGGTGGAAAGGGTGGCCGCAATTCAGAATTTCTTTTATCTTTTGCGGGAGGCATTGAAGGGCATTCGATCACTGCGCTCGCCGCTGACACCGATGGCATTGACGGGTCAGAAGACAACGCAGGCGCGTTCGCAAATGGGGAAAGTTGGCAGCGCATGCGCAAGGCCGGTCTTGATCCTGCTAATCAGCTTGCAAACCACGATGCCTGGACGGCCTTTAATGCTGTGGGCGATCTGTTTGTGCCCGGACCAACGGGCACAAATGTGAATGATTTTCGTGCTATTTTGATCCGTTAGTAACGGTAGTGTTCCGGCTTATACGGACCCTCCGGCTTCACACCAATATAGTCTGCCTGATCTGATTTAAGCTCTGTCAGCTTGGCACCGATGCGCGCAAGGTGCAGTCGTGCGACCTTTTCATCAAGATGCTTGGGCAGAATATACACCTGATTTTCATACGCGTCGTTGTTTTGCCAAAGCTCTAACTGCGCCAGAACCTGGTTGGTAAACGAGGCCGACATCACGAACGACGGGTGCCCGGTCGCATTACCAAGGTTCAAAAGACGACCCTCAGAGAGCAGAATGATACGGTTGCCAGATGGCATCTCGATCATGTCGACCTGCTCTTTGATGTTTGTCCACTTATGGTTTTTCAGAGCGGCAACCTGAATCTCATTATCAAAGTGACCAATGTTTCCAACGATCGCCATATCCTTCATCTCGCGCATATGCTCGATCCGGATGACGTCTTTGTTGCCGGTGGTGGTGATGAAGACATCGGCGCTGTCAATTTCATCTTCCAGAATTGTGACCTCAAAGCCATCCATCGCGGCCTGCAGGGCACAAATAGGATCAACCTCTGTCACTTTCACGCGGGCACCTGCGCCACGCAACGAAGCCGCCGACCCTTTGCCAACATCACCATAACCACAGACAACGGCAACCTTGCCTGCCATCATCGTGTCGGTTGCGCGACGGATTCCGTCGACCAAAGATTCCTTGCAGCCGTACTTGTTATCAAATTTCGATTTAGTGACGCTGTCGTTGACGTTGATTGCCGGGAACGGCAGTTGCCCATTTTTGTGCAACTCGTAAAGACGGTGAACACCGGTGGTCGTTTCTTCGCTGACACCAAGGATTGCATCACGTGTTTTGGTGAACCAACCGGGGCTCTCTGTCATTCGCTTCTTGATTTGTGCCTTGATCACCTCCTCCTCTTCCGAGGTGGGCACAGGGATAATCTCTTCGCCAGCTTCGGCGCGCGCTCCAAGCAAAACGTAAAGTGTCGCGTCGCCACCATCGTCAAGGATCAGATTTGCGCCCTCGGGGAACATGAAAGAGCGGTCCAGGTAATCCCAATGCTCTTCGAGGGACTGGCCCTTGACGGCAAAAACAGGCGTACCACCTTCAGCGATGGCGGCGGCAGCGTGGTCTTGCGTTGAAAAAATATTGCAAGACGCCCAGCGTACATCGGCACCCAGCGCTTTCAGTGTTTCAATCAAAACTGCTGTTTGGATTGTCATATGAAGCGAGCCGACGATGCGCGCGCCTTTCAGCGGCTGCTTTGCGCCGTACTCTTCACGAAGCGACATAAGACCGGGCATCTCGGTCTCAGCGATGTCTAATTCCTTGCGCCCAAAAGCAGCAAGAGAGATGTCTTTGACAACGTAGTCTTGGGGCATGACCCACTCCATATTCTATGGTTTGGGTCCCCCTAACATCGAGGGTTCAGCAGGGCAACAATCTTAGCCCGCTATGCCTTCTGGAACCTTAATCGACGTGTCACCTTCGCGCCAATTTGTACCACTGGCCATGATGCATGTCTTACCATCAGCGCGGGTCATCAGGATGGTCCATGTTCCCTTATCTTCGGAAAACCAGACTTCAAAGATGCGGCTCGAGTTTTGAAGACCACCGCCTGCGAAGACTTCACCGTAGCCGTTTGCAAGTTTCTTAACGACGTGATGGCGATCTGCGCAATTGGACTGCTGCGCAAACAGGGCAGTTGGTGTCAATGCCAGGGCGGCAATAACAAGGGAACGAAGACAGGGCATAGGTACTCCTTCCTGCGGTCATGCCGCACAGGCCCAATTTCAACCTCCCTATGTTTTTTCCCAAGAGTACTGGTGACGGTAAAAGATGGTCCTAACAGTTCAGGTTTATCCGCGAATAGGTTCCCGCGTTTCGAATAGAATTCTATTCAACTGTGCCCGAATGAAGGTCGTAATTAGGGTATTTTCATGCCGCTTTGCAGGGCACAAAGGCGAGCTCGCCATTTTTCATCTTGACCTAACCTCGACTGGACGAGCAAATCGCGCAAATGGCACCCAAACTCCCTCCACGCGCATGGCAGCGCATGCTTTCTGGTCGAAGGCTGGACCTCCTCGATCCAACTCCCATCGACATCGAAGTTGAAGATATCGCACACGGGCTGGCCTTTGTGGCGCGGTGGAACGGGCAAACGCGCGGTGATTTCGCTTATTCCGTCGCCGAACACTCGCTTTTGGTCGAAGACCTGTTTGGCAGGATTGATCCCAAGGCGCCTACGAAATGGAAACTGGCCGCGCTTTTGCACGATGCGCCCGAGTACGTCATTGGCGACATGATTTCTCCGGTCAAAGCTGCTGTTGGCCCCGGGTATTCCGCGCTGGATGACAGATTGGCGGCAGCAGTACATTTGCGGTTTGGATTGCCCGCCAGCATTCCACAGACGGTGAAAAGAAAGATTAAACGGGCAGACAAAATATCTGCCTGGCTAGAGGCGACGCAGATTGCAGGCTTTTCAGAGGCTGAGGCGTCAAAGTACTTTGGCAAGCCCGATTTGTCTTTAGTCAAAGGGCTTTCAATAGTTTTACGCCCGCCGTTGGATGTCAGGCATGCCTTTGTTGCCCGACATAAAGATCTTTTGGCGCAGCTTTAGATCGTCTCGACCGTTAGGTTCCCGTTGGTGTAAACGCAGATGTCAGCTGCAATCGCCATTGCTTTGCGCGCCACGTCCTCTGCAGACAAATCGCTCTCCATTAAACCACGCGCAGCTGCCAGGGCAAAGTTACCGCCCGATCCAATGGCCGCCACATCGTGCTCGGGTTCAAGCACATCCCCTGCGCCGGTTACCACATAAAGCGACGTACCATCGGTGACGATCAGCATGGCTTCCAGCTTTTGCAGGTACTTGTCGGTGCGCCAGTCCTTGGCTAGCTCGACGCAAGCGCGCTGCAGCTGTCCGGGCGTTGCTTCCAGTTTAGCCTCAAGCCTCTCAAGCAATGTGAAAGCATCCGCGGTTGATCCTGCAAAGCCCGCGACAACGTCCGCACCACCAGGAGATAAGCGTCGCACTTTCCGCGCAGTGCCCTTGATGACCGTTTGGCCCAGGCTCACCTGCCCATCTCCGGCCACTACCACTTTGCCGCCTTTGCGCACACCGATGATCGTCGTGCCGTGCCACCCAGGAAATTTTTCGCTCATCACGCTCTCCTTTTGATAGGTATATGCGCGCAACGAAAAGGGGCCGCAAGCATGCGACCCCTTTTCAAATTCGACAAGTTCAGACGGACCCGTCGATCCAGTCTTTCAGAGCGGCCTTCGGTGCGGCGCCTGTCTTGTTCGAGACAACTTCGCCGCCTTTGAACAGGAAAAGCGCCGGTATGCCGCGAACGCCCATCTGTGCAGGGGCGTTTGGGTTTTCGTCAACATTGACCTTAACGATTTTGACGTTGCCGCCATATTCGTCGCTCAGCTCTTCCAAAGCCGGGCCGATCATCTTGCAGGGGCCACACCATTCGGCCCAAAAATCTACCACAACCGGCACGTCCGACTGTCGGACCTCGGCGTCGAAGGTGTCGTCAGTTACAGCAACGGTGGCCATGACGTGATCTCCTTGAAGAATACGAAGATGCGAACCTAAGAAGCCCTTGGCCAATCGTCAAGATGTAGTAGCTCTTTGCAACGCCGCCCTCACGATACCGTGTGGCAAGACCATCAACTCGGCAGTCGCAGTCCAAAGGATGGCCACCTCAATGGGACGATCAGTCCAGATTTGCTCTAAAGCCTCAAGATAAGCGCCCATTTGCCGTAAAAGCCCTTCTGGCGCATCCTCCGGACATTTAGGGACCACGGCATTTGTTTTGAAATCGACCACCAAGATACGTTCAGGCTCAATCAACAGGCGATCAATGGCGCCAAACATCTCAGCTGAAAGCGTGGGCAAAAGCGCACAAATATCAACTTCTGCCAACGCCTCTTCCGAAAATAGTGCCGGATGCGCATCGATACTTTTCTGAGCCTCAACAAAAAGCGATGGTATCTCTGAAGGGTCAGCACGATCCGGGCCTTTTAAAAGCAACGTCTCGGCTTTGGTTGGCGCAGGGTTTCTTGGTAAATGCTCCAAAAGCAAATGAACCTGGCGACCCCTTTTCATGGCAGACGCTACGTCCAAGGCACCACCACCTACAACCTTGGCACCACCAAGATCTGAGGGCGCCACTACCTTCTCTTCCAGTTTGGGTGCTGGCACGGAACGAGCCAAAACTGGGTGCTCGGCTTCACTCTTTTCCGCAGTGTTCATTATCTGACGAGGCGCCTGTGACGCAGGCCATTGGCCCTCAGACAATCTCAAGACTTGCCCGGCAGGGGTTTCCACCAACGCGGCCCCTGCCCGCTTCAGGCCATCCTCGATAATTTCGTGCCATGTCTTATGTGCTTTTTCAGCGTTTCTTGGGGGCTGTTTGCCACAAACGATCAGCCAGGATTCAGCACGCGTCATCGCAACATAAAGCAAGCGGTTGCGTTCCTGTTTTTCAGCTTCGTTCTTGGTCTCTTTCGCGTCTGCCGAAAGCTTTGGGCTATCCTCTTTTTTGACCGGCCAAACAGGCATCCCATGTGGGTCCATTAGGATTTCAAAATTGGAATGGTTTTTGCCCGGTGTCGTGTCCGGCAAGAAAACGATCGGGCTCTCAAGACCTTTGGCACCATGCACCGTCATGACCCGGATCAGGTTGCCGGTGCTGTCAGCCTGACGCTTTACCTCAATATCCTCGCTGTGCGCTGCTACAAGGAAACCTGTCAGGCTGGGAACTGCGTCGCCCTCGTATACCAAAGCCTGGTTCAAAAGCTCGTCAATGCCATCTTCTGCTTCGGCCCCAAGGCGGCCGATCAGCTTACTGCGCCCGTGGTGGCGCGACAGGATGCGCTCGAGCAACTCGTAGGGGCGAAGATGATCGACGACTTTTCGCAAATCAGAGATGATCTTCATCGTTTCCGGAAAGGCTTCGGCCTTGTCACGCAGCTCTGCCCAAAGCACTGGCTGCTTGCGCCCTTGTGCAAGCCCGTAAAGATCCTGCTCGCTCCAGCCGAAAAGCGGCGATTTCAATGCTGCGGCCAGGGACAGGGAGTCCTCTGGAAGCGCCAGAAAACTTAACAGCGCCAGCAGATCCTTCACTGCCAGAACGCCGCCAAGTTTCAAGCGATCCGCGCCTGCCATTGGCAAGTTCGCCGCTTTGCATGCCGCTATGATCTGATGAAAAATCTCGCTGCGACCGCGGACAAGGATCAAAATATCCCTCGGTTCAATGCGTCGCGATTGGCCATTTTTATCAATAATAGTCTCTGTTTCGATCATGCGCCGTGTCTCGGCGGCTAGTCGATTTGCCAGCACAACGGCCTCGGCACTGTTTGTTGTCCGGTCGCTTGGGTCGTACCACTTCAGATCGTCTCCATCATCAGCGCGCGGCACTAACTCCCAAAGATCAACCCGGCCCGGTTTCTGGCCATGGAAGGCAACATGCGCGGTCTTATCGCCAAGACCACGCATCAATGGGTTGTCGAAGACATGATCGACAGTTTTCAAGATGGCGGGCGATGACCGAAAAGAGTGCAATAGTTCGTGCTGTTTAAGGCCAGGCCCGTCTTTCAGTCTGGCATCAAGTTTTGCAGACATCCGATCAAAGCCTTCCGCATCCGCGCCTTGAAAACTGTAAATCGACTGCTTTTTGTCCCCGACTACAAAAAGCGTCCGCGGTCGGTTTTCCCGAGACCCCTGCCCTGCAGTTATTTCATCCGATATCGATGTGATCACATCCCATTGCAGCGGACTGGTATCTTGCGCCTCGTCGATCAGGATGTGGTCAATCGAGCTATCCAGCCGATACAATACCCAAGCCAGGGATTTGTCACTAAGAAGGATTTTGGTTTTGTGGATCAGGTCGTCGAAATCCAGCAGGCCGCGATCGGTTTTCGCCTTTTCATAAGCAGGTAGAAAAACAGTCGCAAACTTGTGAAGCGACAAGGTTTTCTGGGCGGCTTCAAGCGCAATGCGTGACTTTCTCGCATAGGAAATTTGCCGCATGATCCCATCGATCCGGGGTACTTTGGGCGCAAACGACTCACTTCTTCTCAGCCCTGCGCTTGGAAATCCTCCGATCTTTGGCGCATAGGGTTCCAGATCCTTTGCATCCTTGAAGAGAAGTCTGGGTTCTAAAGAAATCAAGGTGGATTTATCAGGCTCCTCGGGTGCGCTTGCGATTATCTGTGCGACAGTCGTATCGCCAGCGGTGGTGGAGTGCTTGAGAGAGAAAACTATGCCTTTTAGAAAGTCCCAGTCACCCTCATTGAAAGCGATTTTCAGGATGTCATCCATTGTCTGCCCGGATGGCACGCCGAACCGTCTGTAAATCTGATCCTGTGAAAGCGACGGCGTAAAATCTAACCTTTTTCCCGCAACTCTTGCGCCAAGCGAAATAAGATCCTGATAGGAGTAAATCCTCGCTATTTCAGCAACTTCACTCTTTTCTGCAATCGTATCCAACACCTGCTCAATTACAGCATTTTGCCCATCCTCATCCAGTTCCCGAAACTGCGGTGTGACCCCAGCCTCAAGCGGAAACTGACGCAGAACCGCCGAACAGAACGAGTGAATGGTCTGAATTTTCAAACCACCAGGAGCCTCAATGGCCCCCGCAAAAAGCCGGCGCGCACCGGCGAGATCGTCGTCGTGCACCTCGCCAAGTACACGAAGCTTTGCGCGAAGGTCTTCATCGCTTTCCATCGCCCAAGACCCAAGCGTGCTGAAAAGCCGGTTCTGCATCTCGCTGGCGGCGGCCTTGGTGTATGTCAGACACAGAATATTCTGCGGCTCTACACCGCGCAAAAGCAGTCGCGCCACACGGTCTGTCAGAACACGCGTTTTTCCCGAGCCGGCATTGGCGGACAGCCATGTCGAGTTATCAGGATCGGCTGCGGTGTTCTGGCTTGAAGTGGCTGCGTCCATTATCGAACCCGCTCCGCCACCGAAGACTGCGTTTCATCCCATTCACCAAAGCGGGCAAGATGATCATAGTCCCCACCAAACTTCGACTTCTCCATGATCCGGCGTGAAATATAACCCTGCTCCTCACTGTCATATCGCAATAGTAGAGTTGCCAATTCCTTTGGAATAGTGACTAAATCAGTGTCTTTCTCCAGATCTATTGATTGTTGCGACGGCGTGCGCCCAATGCCCACATGATGCAGGCCCGAGACTGGAGTTGGTGGCACGCCCTTGAAAACACCTGCCTCAGCCATGACGGCTTCGATCGACAGCTGTCGATCAAATATCTTGATCTCTTTCTTGGTAGGAATTTTGCCCGTCTTATAGTCAAAAATCACCAGCGACCCATCGCGCGCTCTATCAATGCGATCTGCTGTGCCTTTGATATTGAATCTGGTTCCAGGCACGCCGTACATACCTTCGGCTTCGACTTTCAGAATCTCACCGCGCGCAGCCCAATCAGCCTGAAATGCGATAAGCTGGTCGCAAATTTCACTCAAGTGACCCATCCAATGGGCCCGGACATGCGGCCAAGGCACGTGTCTTTCCAGCAGAGCGGCAGTGACCGTTTTGATCTGCTCACCAGTTAAAGACCGGGCGCCGGGTCGGAATAGTTTTTCCATAACCGCGTGAAAAACGATACCTTTCAGCCTGGGATCTGCTTTTGGAAACAGGGGGGAGAGCGGCTTTAGCCTGAGAACTTCCTTGGCATAAATCGCGTAGGGGTCGCGCACCAAAGTCCGCACGGCAGTCACCGACAGCGTTTTGGGCCGCGCATTGACTGGTGGTGAAGGAGCAGGGCGTTTGGCCGGCATCGCGAGCTCTGAAGGATCAAGAGTCGCGGCCATTAGGATGAAACGATTGCCCTTGTCCTGCATAGCTTGCAAAGCTTCTGGTCCCTGATTTTCCTTCAAACCTTTCAATAAGTTAACTAATCGGTTGAGCCATCTGGAAGGCACGGTTTCCTGCTCATCGTTGCGCTTGGCCCGGGATAGGATCACTTCTTTTGCAGCAACGGCTTGCTGATAGTCATGTGCTGACAATCCGATCTGGCGTTCAGGCAGCAACAAACCAAGATCGCGGCGCATAGTCCGGCTTAGCCATGGGTCCGGTGCCGGTTGTTCTGGCCAAGTACCCTCATTTAATCCTCCGAGGATGACTAAATCAGCACCTTGA
Source organism: Silicimonas sp. (assembly GCA_013003245.1). Lineage (GTDB taxonomy): Bacteria > Pseudomonadota > Alphaproteobacteria > Rhodobacterales > Rhodobacteraceae > JABDJX01. Next base: position 9,135 of record JABDJX010000211.1, read on the forward strand.
ACTCGTGCCTCAAGCGTGCCCCAAATCATGACGTCTGGCCGCACGCCTTGTTGTGGTCTGCTATTCTCCGCCATAAGCGCGCGCTCGATAAGACGTGCATATTCAGGGAATGAAACTGGTGCTGAGAAATCCGCTTCGCCTCGGAAACTTTCAATTTGGGCAATGACGTCTTCGCCATCTTCTCTTTGCCAAAGCAAATCGGGACTACCATTTTCACCTGCTGCAAAAGCCTCTGCAAGGGCAATATGGTGCGACAGGCACGCGTTCAGTTTTGGGGCAGGGGCTTGATGTCCCTCGTCCAGAAGATCGGCAAGCCAAGTGGCCCAATTTACCCGATCCTTGTCTGCTCGCTCAGCAAATTGCTCCAAAGCGTCACGGTCGACCTCGGCAACATATCTCTCGCGGCAAAAGATTTCGAAGGCATTCGTATGCAAAATATGTGAACCGCGGTTGTCAGAACCGCTATTGCAATAAGGGTGTTTCAACAATGAGAGAAGCACGTCCAGTCGGATCGGGCCATTAATCAAATTTGCAACGTGGCGCAGAAACCGTCCGGGCGGCGTCAGGGACAAAGGCACACCGGAACTTTCATCAGCCCGAATGTTCCATCGTGCGAGTGCCGCTGAAACACGACGGCCAAGGGTTCCATCAGGGGTGATGAGAGCGACTTTTTTTCCGTCATGGATCGCTTCTTTCAACGCAACAGCGATGGCAACCGCTTCTTCTTTCGGTTGCGCCGCTTCCATCAATGCCAATCCGCTTGTTGGTCTTGTGAGGTCGCCCAGCCCTGGACCTTCTGAAAGCCATTGATCCGTGACCTTTGCAGGCCTTAAAGACAATGAAATCAGTGTGTTTCGATCTGGATCTGGCGCGGTTCCCAATTGGCGAACGTCCGCACGTGCGGCCCCAATTTTGGCTAGGAAAGCCGCGAAACGATACTGCGGATGATCTTCGAGGTGACGCGCTTGCATCAATTCGTTCCAAACGTCTTGTCGCAAATCAAAGTCGAAACCGGGCAGAACCACAGCTCCGTTCTCCGTCTTCGCCACAGCCTTCATAAGCAGCGCTGTCGTCCCTCGCGAACCGGTTGATCCCGCAACGATTACCGGATCTTTTGGCGGGCTTTGCTGCCACCTGTCGATCAGCATGTTTACGGCTGCTCTGCGCCGTGCTTCCGCGTCGACCCGTTCGTCCGAGACTTGATCCACGTATGTCTTGACGATTCTCAGAAACGCTAGACTGCGCTCCCAATAGCCGCTTTCGTCTTCAACTTTGAGTTCCGACAACTTCTCCGGGGGAACAGCTTCTCCGTGAAGCTCATCAAGCAAGAACGCTAGACTTTCAGCCAAATCAACTGCGGCCGATCTGGGGGCATGCTGATCAAATTCGATACGCTCTGCAACCAGCCGCGTCATCTCCAGCTTGCGCCTAAGAGGTGTGACCGCTGCAGGTAAGTCCGCGCCGGAAAGCATTTGATCAAAGTCCGTGACCAACGCAATCTTAGGCAGTAAAAGCGGTCCGGCTTTGCAAAACAATGATCGCAGGCGGCGTTGCATTCTGCGTGTGTTTACCAGTATGCGCGCACGCGCCAGATCTTCTGGTGGCCTGTTTTTATAGACCGCGAGGATTTCATTAACCAAGGCCTTTGGGAAATCAGCTCCGGGCGGAACTCCAAAGATACGCGGGCCGGCGATTGGTTCAAACATCTTGAAGCATTCTTTCCGCAGTTCGAAGTCCCGCAGGATTTCCAATGTCACACCAACCGCCCTTATGGACAACACCGTGAAGAGGGCCCGTCTCCAGCAGCAAATCCCAGTAGGCATTTAAAGAGAAACTACGCTCCATGATCTCGTTCAGCCTGTTGGTACGAATAATCTGCGCACCTGAGTAAAGATAAGAGCCATTTCGCCGAATTTCCCCGTGTTCGAGACTAAAATCACCAGCGTCTCTCGGCGTTTTCGCATCTTCAAGTGGGACCAGCATCAATAGCGCCTGCATGTCTGAACGCCAAGCAGCTTGCAGCCTTTTGATAGGATTTGGCCCTGTCCATGCGGCGTCAGGGTTTACTGTCAAAACAACATCGGATCCCAATGCGGGAAGGGCTGCTTTTAAGCCGCCGCCGGTGTCCAGAATGTCAGGAGCCTCCGAGACAACTTTGATGTTTCTGGCACGAAGGTGTGGTTCAATAACATCGCCAAGGTAATGGGTGTTTGCGACGATGCGCTCAACACCTGCATCGCGAAGAAGGTCAATGGTGTAATCAACCATCGGCCGACCGGCCAGTGGCACGAGTGGTTTTGGGACAGATTGAGTGAGCTTCCCCATTCGTGTTCCAAACCCAGCGGCGAAAATCATGGCAGGAAATGTCATGCGGCGAGGTGCGCCAATAAGGCTTCGTCAGGCTTTGGCAGGGCGCTTAACAGCAACGCACCGCTGTCAGAGAAAATCGGGTGCTCAACCGCTTCGCTCAGGTAATCATAAACGCGTGGCAGGTTTTTGACGTGGTGGTTTTTTCTGTTCACTATGGCGGCCCTTGCAAAAATTCCAAGAATCCTAAGGTTGCGCTGTACTGAAAAGACAGCGAAAGCCTTGATCAGATCACTGGGATTATCTCCGGTAAGATCTGCATAATACGCAATCATTTCGTCACGCAATGCGCGGGGTACATCCCGGCGAGCGTCTGTCAAAAGCGATACCAAGTCATAAACGGGGTGCGTCAGGAACGCATCCTGATAGTCCAACATTCCCAACCTTTGAATCCCGCTTCGCTCACCTAGCCACATGATATTGTCGGCGTGAAAGTCTCGGAGGGATACAGTGGCAGGGACGCCTGCCATCACTTCCTCAAGGGCTTTGTGCAAACTCCTGCGGAAGACCTCAAGGCTCTCAATTCCAGCGCCCGGATACTGATTGGAAAGGGCTGTCATCTCAACCAATTCTGCGACTGAAGGAGAGTATAACTTAGGGCAGGGTTGCTGGCGTATATCAGCAAGAAGGTCGATACAAACACTCAGTTGATTGTCGATTTCTTCGTAATCTGACAACGGAACATCGCCAAAGTCTTCCAGTAAAAGCAATCCAGTCTTGGTGTTTTCCGAGATTATCTCAGGAGCAGAATACCCAGCGCCCCTCAACCAATGGGTCATCTTTACGAAATTCACCGTCTGCACCGGATCATCGCCTGCATCCATCAGGATCGCTGTCTGGTCTGCCATGCGGAGCCGTCGGTAGGATCTTGATGAAAGATCTCCTGCCACATCGCTCATCAAGGCAGCCTGCCAGTTGGCATCGATCAGAAACTCGGTTCGCTCAAGTGCTCTGGAGACTTTGGCCCAGCTAAAATTGGTAGAGGCAAGGGTCAAACTGCGTCCGCTGTCTTCATGTTTGAACATGATACTAAGCGCATCTTTCGGCCTTCTGTCTCCAAGCCGGTCAGCCCATTCAACAAGGCAAATTGCGTTTGAAAAAGCGTCTTCCAAGCCAAGCTCTGCAATCTCCGAAGTATCGCCCAAACGATACAAATCAGCATGCCAAATCTCGGTTCCGGTTTCGTCCAAGTATGTTTGGACAAGTGTATAGGTCGGCGAAGGAACGTCTTCTTCACGATCCAGCCGTGCTTTGATGATAGCGCGTGCCAGATGGCTTTTTCCCGCCCCGACCGGGCCCGAAAGAAGCAAGGCGTCCCCAGCTTCCAATACCTTGGAAAGCTCAAGACCTAATGTGTCTGTCGCCGTTTCATCAGGAAGAAATATCGATGCGGAAAAGTTCGCGGACATGCAGCCACTTTGGCGCTAGCCGCGATCACCTGCAAGCAATCACACCGCTTTTTGCAAATCCTCTTTCACAACACCGCTGGACGACATCAGGCGGAATACAGCAAGCGTCCCTCCACCTTTTTGCGGGAGAAATCTGCACAAAACGCTTCGGCCATCTTTTAGAGAAACGCTTGCCTGCCATTCTTCACGATCATGGGTGCGTCGGGTAAAGTCGCGGAAGTCGCCCCAAACCGGCGTTGGTGAAGCAACTTCGTGCCACGCTCGCGTAACATCACTTACGTCGGCGCCCGTTAGAAACGATTGATCATTTGTGCCCCACAGATCGCAGTAGGCTTTGTTTGTCAGGATCAGCTGTCCGGCAGCCGAGAACATGGCGACGCCGTCTTCCAGTGCATCGATCACAGATTGGGATTGCTCCAGTTCGGCACGGAATCGACGTGTCAGAGACATTTCAGCGCTGATGTCTTCAAATAGTAACGCAACCGCGCCGTCGGGATGCGGACGCCCTGTAACGTGGTAAGTGTGCCCATCCGGCAGTGACCAGGTTTCGCTATATGTGCCGTCTTGCGCCGCTGCTTCCAGCTCGGCGATGCTGTTGCGCCAAGTGCGATAGTCCCGTGGTTCTGGCATCACTCTGTTTTCGCGAAGTCGATCGAGAAAATTCACCATACTTGGCCGAGATGCTAGAAAGTCGGTCGGCAGGCTGGTTAGGTCCAAAAGCGCAGGGTTGAACAAAACCAAGTTGCGCGATCGGTCAAAAATGGCGAGCCCGATTGCCAACTCCGCGAATGTCTTTGTAAGCGTCTGTGTGAATTCTCTTCTTCTGTTTTCCGAGCGCACTGCCTCATCTGCTTTGAATGCGGTGCAAAGATAGTCCCGCCCAACAGGGGTGACGTGGCAATCGTACCATGCATCTGTACCATCTTGGTTTTTGAGCAGAATCCGGCTTGTTTTGCCCGATGCCATTTTTAAGGAAGGGAATAAATTGGGAAGCGGCCAATCAGTTTGGGTGTCTGCACCCAAAATGGCCTTAACAGCATCCAAGTAAGACTGATTGACCCATGTGAGGCGTCCATCCGATGTTTGACGCCAAAGCAAGAAGGGTGCTGCGCGGGCATTCGCCCGCAAAGTAGAAAGCTCTGACTTTAGCGCGCGTAAAGAGTGAATGTCCTCGCCTTCTGACGTGAAGTCTGACGACGTGAGTTGAAGGCGCATACTGTTATCAGATGTCTCAACGATTAGCTTGGATTTCTGATCTAACGAGGAGAATACCCGTACACCTGGCTGCAGAGGTTCGTCAAAAATCTGCACAAAGCTGTCGAAATGGGTGGCCAAATAGGCCTTTAGTTTACCTAGAGGTTCGGCAGGCGCACTGATCGTTTCAAGAACGCGTTTGCCGGCAATATTCGCATCAACCAACACATCTGAACGGACCAAATAGATCAACATATCCTCTGTCGACGCCGTCTTTGCCGAGCGGCGTGTTCGCAGAGTAGTCATTGCTGCATATGCGGCCAAGAAGGCCCCTGCGCCGTATAGAAACGCGGACAATAGCTGTGAAACCAAGACGTACTTCCCCCGAAGTCTGGCGTCTCTCTTAGGATCATCAGGGTTAACAAGTAGTTAACGCACGCTGCGCCTTAAGCTTCTATGGGTCGATTGTCACCCAATGCAGACCTATCTGCATCATCGGCATCGGCAAAAATCTCGCGACGCCATCTTGCTTCAACGACAGCACCGGTGCGCTCGCCAGTTGTACCACCCGCCTCACTTCCATTTGCAAACGTCATCTCAGCGCCCGAGCGCTCCAGCAGCGTCTTTGCGATAAAAAGCCCAAGTCCCATGCCTTCATAACCTTGGCGACCATCGCGCTTGCGCCTGCGGACGAAGGGGTCGCCAATTCGGTTGATAACAGTTGGCGAGAATCCCGGACCATCGTCGATAATCCGGAGCGTCAAAAGCCTTTCGTCCCATGCCAGGTCGATCCAGATGTTTGCACGCGCAAAATCAACAGCATTCTGTATAAGGTTGCGCACGCCATGAATAATCTCGGGCCGTCTTTCAATGATCGGCTGCTTTAGGTTCTTAGTGGAGCTTGCTGACGCAACATCATAGTGCAAATCAATGCCACGGTTCGCGTGTGGCTCTGCCGCTTCGCGTATTACGGCTGCAAACGGCGCGTGACGCAGCATCAGATCATCTTTGCCCGCCTGACCCATCGACCTTAGTATGTCGCGGCAGCGATCTGCCTGATCGCGGATCAGCGTTGCGTCTTGGCGCAACTCCTCGTCGCTCAGTTCTTCGATCAGTTCCGCACTCGCCACCTTGATCGTAGCAAGGGGCGTGCCCAATTCATGTGCGGCGGCCGCAACCACCCCGCCCAGATCGGTCAATTTCTGTTCGCGCGCCAAAGCCATTTGCGTCGCCGCCAACGCCTCGGACATCGCATGCACTTCTGATGTTACACGGCCGGCATAGACCGAAAGAAACACCACGCCGATGATGATGGCTGCAAGAAATCCAAAGACAAAAACCGGGGGTATCTGCATGATCGCGCCATCCCGTGTCATCAAGGGAAGGTGTACAAAAGCCAATATCGAAACCAGGCAGATCGATATCGCAGCGATCAGTGCGGTTGTTGCAGGCTTAAGTGCCATCGCCGAGATCGCCACAGGCGCGATGATCAACACGGCAAAGGGGTTGTTCAGCCCGCCGGTCAGGAAAACAAGAAACGTCAGTTGAAAAATATCGAAGATCAGCATGCGCGCAACTTCGCCCTCTGAAAGGCGCTTATTTTCTGGGTAGACGAAGACGGCGATCAAATTGGCGATGATCGAGGCGCCGATGGCCAGAAAGCAGAGGCCAACATTCAAATCCAGATTGAAAAGCCGCTGCGCGACGGTGATTGCCGCGAGCTGGCCGAAAATTGCGATCCAACGCAGAACGATCAGCGTTCTAAGTCGAACCCAGTTTGATCGATGCTCTAAAGGGTCATAAGGCGCGATTTCGGCCATTCAGTTACCATTTGCTGAGGCAAGGTGTCTTCTTGTAGCGAGTGGCGATACATATGTTCAATGCGACGCGCGCGCATGGACGGAGAATCTCATGACAAAACTCTACGCTGGTGTAGCAGCTTTAGCTTTGGCGGCCGTAATTGGTGGTACGGCCTATTGGACCCGTGTTGCTGAAACCGAGTGTGGGACGACTGCTGTTGCCGGTGCAGCCATTGGCGGACCGTTTGAGCTTTTGAACAGCGATGGTACGTTGGTCACCGACAAAGAAGTAATTGATCGGCCAACGCTCGTTTATTTTGGGTATGCGTTTTGCCCCGATGTCTGTCCCTTTGATGTGGCGCGCAACGCTTTGGCCATTGATCTGCTGGAAGAGCAGGGGATCGATGCGCGACCTGTGTTCATCACCATTGATCCCGCGCGTGACACGCCAGATGCGCTGGCGGGTTATGCTGCCGATATGCATCCGAAGATGATGGCGCTGACGGGGTCCGATGAGCAGATCAAGACAGCGGCGCAGGCTTACAAGGTGTACTATGCAAAAGGCGAAGGTGAGGGTGAGTTCTACCTGATGGACCACTCGACTTTTACCTACCTGATGATGCCTGAAGCAGGTTTAGCCACCTATTTCAAACGCGACGACAGCGCAGAGTTTATCGCGGAAAAGATTGCCTGCCTTGCGGGATAAAGATGCCTGTTTGACCCTGAGCGGGTGCCAGCCTAGGTATAGCCGCAAGAATAGAGGGTAATATGACAGACACTCCGCTGAAGGACATTGGTCCGGATAAGTCGCTTCTGATCGTCGATGATGACGAGCCGTTTCTGAAGCGGTTGGCACGCGCGATGGAAAAGCGCGGCTTTGAGGTTGAAACTGCAGGCTCTGTTGTTGCCGGGACAGCGATTGCCACGGCGCGGCCTCCTGCATATGCGGTCGTCGACCTGCGGCTTGGTGATGGAAATGGTCTGGATGTTGTGGAGCGTATTCGCGAGCGACGCGAAGATAGCCGGGTGGTCGTATTGACCGGATATGGCGCTATCGCTACTGCCGTCGCCGCAGTAAAAATAGGTGCAACCGATTATTTGTCGAAACCCGCCGATGCCAACGACGTGACAGCAGCGCTTTTGGCCTCTGAGGACGAATTGCCGCCGCCACCCGAGAACCCGATGAGCGCGGATCGCGTCCGATGGGAACACATACAGCGCGTGTACGAGCTTTGCGATCGCAACGTCTCTGAAACCGCGCGACGTTTGAATATGCACCGGCGCACCTTGCAACGCATCCTTGCCAAGCGCTCACCAAAGTAAGACCACATGACAGACCTGACCCCCCGCGAAATAGTCTCCGAGCTTGATCGGTTTATCATCGGCCAGAAAGACGCAAAGCGCGCTGTTGCGGTTGCGTTGCGCAATCGCTGGCGTCGCAAGCAATTGGCGGACGACTTGCGTGACGAGGTTTATCCCAAGAACATCCTGATGATTGGCCCCACCGGCGTAGGCAAAACGGAGATCTCGCGCCGCTTGGCAAAACTGGCACGCGCGCCGTTTCTGAAGGTTGAAGCGACCAAGTTCACCGAGGTTGGATATGTCGGCCGCGATGTTGAGCAGATTGTGCGCGATCTGGTTGAAGCCGCGATTACTATGACGCGCGAGCTGATGCGTGAGGACGTTAAATCCAAGGCGCGGCAAGCCGCAGAGGATCGCGTGATCGCTGCAATTGCTGGCGAGAATGCACGCGAACAAACACTGGAGATGTTTCGCAAAAAGCTGAAAAGTGGTGAGCTTGACGACACAATGATCGAGCTTGAATTGCGCGACCAGTCCAACCCATTGCAAGGCATGGACATTCCAGGCATGCAGCCGGGGCAGGGCATGGCGCTTGATCTTGGTTCGCTCTTTGGCAAAGGCTTCCCGGGCCGCACCGTCAAGAAGCGGATGACTGTTGCGCAAAGCTATGAGGTGCTGCTTCAGGAAGAAGCCGACAACCTTCTGGACAATGAAACAGTGACTAAGTCGGCGTTAAACTCGGTCGAGCAGAATGGAATCGTCTTTTTGGACGAAATTGACAAAGTCGCCGCAAGGTCGGAAGCGCGCGGCGCTGACGTCAGCCGTGAAGGCGTTCAGCGCGATCTACTACCTTTGATCGAAGGCACGACGGTTTCCACCAAGCATGGGCCAGTTAAAACCGACCACATCCTATTTATCGCCAGCGGCGCGTTCCACATCGCAAAGCCGTCCGACCTTTTGCCCGAGCTTCAAGGTCGCCTGCCAATCCGTGTGAACCTGCGCGCTTTGACGGAAGAAGACTTCGTGCGCATTCTGACGGAAACTGACAACGCGCTGACGCTGCAGTATTCCGCACTCATGGGCACCGAAGAGGTCGCCGTCGAGTTCACCGAAGACGGCATTGCTGCCCTAGCCAAGATTGCAGCCGATGTGAATCAATCCATCGAAAACATCGGTGCCCGCAGGCTTTACACCGTCATAGAGCGTGTCTTCGAGGAGCTTTCATTCACCGCGCCAGACAGAGCGGGCGAAAAAGTGACGGTTGACGCTGCATTCGTCGAAGACAATCTCGGCGAACTGGCGAAAGGCTCTGACATGAGCCGGTATGTGCTTTAGGCGTCAGATTCCGCTTCCAGGAATGGTGCAATCTGCGGCATCCATGTCCAGCACAGGGTCGTCTTCGGAGCAGTCTTCACCTGTAAGCGGGTAAGTCCCTTCTTCGACACATGCCTGAAGAGAAAAGGCGGCAAGCACCGCAATAATCCAAGCTTTCATCATAGCCTCCTGAGTTTGAGGCAATTGTGCATCCTAACACCTGCTCGGCACTGACATTTATCAACGTGGACGAATTACTCTTACCTTGACGCTCAAATAGGCAGAGACAGGCACTATGTTGAGCTTCATTCAAGCGAATTTCCGTTTTCTGAGCGCTGGTATGGTGCTCTCGTTCTCATCGT
>JABDJX010000222.1 GCA_013003245.1 Silicimonas sp.
CTGTGGTGGCCGAGCCAGTGGCCAGCGACGCTGAGGTCGCGGCCTTCCGCACCCGCCACGCCATCGGCGCGGCTCCCGTGATTCTGGCGCTGCCGGGGTCGCGTCGCTCCGAAGTGGGGCGACTGACACCGATCTTTGGCGAAGCGCTGCGCCCGGTTCTGGGCACCAAGCCAGAGGCGCGCGTCATCGTTCCTGCCGCTGCCGCGGTTGCGTCTGCGGTGATTGAGGCGACGCGGAATTGGCCGGGTGATCCGATTGTGCTCGATCCGCGCGACGCACCGGAGCCAGAGGCGGAGAAACGCGCCGCCTTTCGCGCCGCTGACGTGGCCCTTGCGGCCTCGGGCACTGTCTCGCTGGAACTGGCGCATGCAGGCACACCGATGGTTGTGGCCTATGACATGAACTGGCTCTCGTGGCAGATCATGAGCCGGATGGCGCAGATAGATACCGTGACGCTGGTCAATCTGGTGACAGGCCGCAAGGTCGTGCCCGAGTTCTTGGGGCCAGCCTGTACGCCGCAAGCCATCTCAGAGGCGCTCTTGGGGTTACTCACAGATCCGTCTGCCCATGAGGCACAACGCGCGGCCATGGCCGAGACAATGGAAAAACTGGGCGCTGGCGGCGAGGCACCCGGATTGCGCGCGGCGCGCGCGGTACTGGGAGTAAGAAAATGACATCATTTTCTTAGCCGATTTTTTAGATAAAAAATCGCTCCCGGTTCAATTGCCGCGCCAGATCCAGCCACCACCAAAGACCCGGGAACCTTCTGGCGCGTAAAACACGCATGCCTGCCCGGGTGACACACCTTCTTCGGCCACCGTCAGTTCAACCTCGGCCTCGGTCTCGGAAATTGGCCGGACCGTCGCCTCAACCGGTGGTTTCGTCGATCTGATTTTCACCGACAGCGTCCATGTCTCTTTCGCGGTGAAAGGCACGTCGCCCAACCAATTGATCTCGCGCACTGGCACGGTGCGGGTCGCCAAAAGTTCTTTCGGCCCCACGATCACCTGTTTGGCGTCCACATCTAGCTTGACCACGTAAAGCGGCTCTTCCAGCCCGCCGATCCCAAGCCCACGCCGCTGACCAATAGTGTAGTGAATGACGCCCTTGTGCGTGCCCAGAACGCGACCGTCGGCGTGCACGATCTCGCCGGGCTCTGCCGCTCCGGGGCGCAGCTTTTCGATCACGCTGGCATAGTTGCCGTCGGGCACAAAGCAGATGTCCTGGCTGTCCGGCTTGTCGGCCAGCGCCAGCCCGTGGGCGGCCGCCAACGCGCGGGTTTCGTCCTTGGAGACCAGATGCCCCAGCGGAAACCGCAGAAACGCAAGCTGCTCTGGCGTTGTTGAAAACAAAAAATATGACTGGTCGCGCACCGGGTCTGCCGCGCGGTGCAACTCGGGGCCGGAAGTGCCCATTTTGCGCTGAATATAATGCCCGGTCGCCATGCAGTCGGCGTCCAGATCCCTGGCCGTTTCCAGCAAATCCTTGAACTTCACCCGCTCGTTGCAGCGGATGCACGGCACCGGCGTCGCCCCCGCCAGATAGCTGTCGGCGAATTCATCGATAACAGCGTCGCGAAAGATGTTTTCATAATCCAGCACATAGTGCGGAAAGCCCATGTCCTCGGCCACACGCCGGGCGTCGTGAATATCCACGCCCGCACAGCACGCGCCTTTCTTGGCAAGTGCCGCACCGTGATCATAAAGCTGCAAGGTGACCCCAACCACGTCATAGCCTTCACGCGCAAGCTCGGCCGCCACCACAGAACTGTCGACGCCACCAGACATCGCCACGACAACGCGAGTCTCCGAAGGGGCCTTCGGAAAACCAAGAGAATTAAGCGGCGTGCGGTGATCAAGCGCCATTGAGGTGACCTGCGAGTTGGAGATTTCTGCAGGAATATAAGAAAATTGAACATACTCACAAGAGCGGCTTTCACGCCTGATTAAGAGCCTCGCGCTAGATGTGGCCTGAACGCGACCAAAGGGAACAGTGATGTACCTTAAGAAAGTGAACGGACCAAGGGCGGTCACATTGCCAGACGGCACGGTGATGACGCGCGCCGACTTGCCGCCGCCAACCACACGTCGGTGGGTCGCAAGCCGCAAGGCAGCTGTGGTGCGGGCAATTGCTGTCGATCTGATTTCCCGTGAAGACGCGATGAAACAGTACGAACTTTCCGAAGAAGAGCTTGACGCTTGGCACGTTGCGGTTGAGCAACATGCCGAATCCGCCCTAAAAGCGACAACTATTCAGCGCTATAGACAACCTTAGCGTGTATATGCTAATTCGCATTTCAGTAACTGCCGGTTAACTAATAGCGATCATGTTAAGACGTCAGTAGGGAAGATTTCGGAGATGAGACATGCGCGTGCTATTGGTTGAAGACGATCCAACGACCTCAAGAAGCATCGAGTTGATGCTAACCCATGCAAACTTAAACGTTTATGCAACCGACATGGGGGAAGAAGCGGTCGATCTGGCCAAATTGTATGACTACGACCTGATCCTTCTCGACCTGGATTTGCCGGATATGGACGGACACGAGGTGCTCAGACAACTGCGTCTGGCGCGGGTTGAAACACCGATTCTTATTTTGACCGGTTCGGATGATACCGAAAGCAAGATCAAGGGATTTGGTTTTGGGGCAGATGATTACCTGACCAAACCTTTCCACCGCGAAGAGCTGGTGGCGCGTATTCACGCGATTATCCGCAGATCAAAAGGCCACGCTCAATCGGTGATTGAGACTGGCAAGGTCTGCGTTAATCTGGACGCCAAGACTGTCGAGGTGGACAACAAAACCGTTCATCTGACTGGCAAAGAATACCAGATGCTGGAGCTGCTTTCGTTGCGCAAGGGAACGACCCTGACCAAAGAGATGTTCCTGAACCACCTTTATGGCGGCATGGATGAGCCGGAACTTAAAATCATCGACGTCTTTATCTGTAAACTTCGCAAGAAGCTTTCGGTCGCGACCGATGGCGACAACTACATCGAAACGGTCTGGGGCCGCGGCTATGTGCTGCGTGACCCTCAACCGCTTGAGATGGAACCCGAACCGGTGCGCGCCTCCGCCTGATTTCTCCTCCACCCAGAGTACTACGAAAGGCATCAGAATTTTCTGGTGCCTTTTGTTGTCGGCGCTTCCATTCTTGTCCCGCAGGCTCTGGACCCAGCGGTAGCAGCATCTTATCCATGACTTGTGGAAACCTGGGAGCCGTGGATGCAAAAAGACGTTGCTGCTTTGTCGCCCGAAGAAGCGACTGAAGAACTGGCGCAGCTTGCCGCGGCATTGGCGCGTGCAAATACCGCGTATCACACCCAAGATGCTCCCGAGATCAGCGATGCTGAGTATGATGCGCTTAAGCGGCGCAACAAGGCGATCGAGGAACGGTTTCCGGCGCTTAAGCGCGAGGATTCGCCAACCGAGCAGGTGGGCGGGGCCGTGGCCGAGGGTTTTCAAAAGATCAGGCATTCCACACCGATGTTGTCGCTTGGCAACGCGTTTGATGACACCGATGTTGCCGAATTTGACCAATCCATCCGCAAATACCTGGGCGTCTCGGATGGCCAGGTCCTTGACTACACCGCAGAACCGAAGATCGATGGGTTGTCTTTGTCTTTGCGCTATGAGGAGGGTGCATTGATGCATGCAGCCACCCGCGGCGACGGCCAGACCGGCGAGAACGTGACGCAAAACGCCCGCACAATTGCAGATATTCCGCAAACGCTAAGCGGTGCACCCGACATTCTGGAGGTACGCGGCGAGGTTTACATGAGCCACGCGGATTTTGCGGACCTCAACCTGCGACAAGCGGCGGATGACAACAAAACCTTTGCCAATCCGCGCAACGCGGCGGCGGGCTCGTTGCGCCAGCTTGACGCCTCGGTCACTGCAGGTCGCCCCTTGCGGTTTTTTGCATATGCCTGGGGCAGCGTTAGCGCACCCTTGGGCGGAACGCAGTTTGCAGCGATTGCGCGGCTGGCCGAATTGGGATTTCAGACCAATCCCCTGACCCAGCTTTGCAACGGGCCCGGCGAGATGATCGCCCACTATGCAAAAATCGAAGAGCAGCGCGCCGGGCTTGGCTATGACATCGATGGCGTTGTTTACAAGGTGAACGACCTGGCGCTGCAGGCACGGCTCGGGTTCCGCTCGACCACGCCGCGCTGGGCGATTGCCCATAAATTTGCGGCAGAATTGGCATGGACCCGGTTGGAAGGCATCGACATTCAGGTCGGGCGCACCGGCGCGCTCTCTCCGGTCGCGCGGCTGCAACCGGTGACGGTGGGTGGCGTTGTCGTCTCGAACGCGACCTTGCACAACGAGGATTATGTCGCCGGGCGCGACTCGAACGGCAACCCGATCCGCGATGGCAAGGACATTCGCCCCGGTGATTGGGTCCAGGTTTACCGCGCGGGCGACGTGATCCCGAAAGTGGCGGATGTCGATCTGACCAAACGGCCTGAGGATGCCGCGCCTTATGTGTTTCCCGAGCTTTGCCCCGAGTGTGGCTCTGTTGCGGTGCGTGAGGAAGGGGACGCCGTGCGGCGCTGCACCGGAGGGCTGATCTGCCCGGCGCAAGCGGTTGAAAAGCTAAAACATTTCGTCAGCCGCGCCGCCTTTGACATCGAAGGGCTTGGCGCAAAACAGATCGAGCAGTTCTTTTCAGATGGCTGGGTGCGCGAACCTGCGGATATTTTCACGCTTCGGGACCGGTATGGTTCGGGCGGCATCCAGCAACTGCAAAACCGCGAAGGCTGGGGGCAGAAATCGGCGGAAAACCTGTTTGATGCGATTGATGACAAGCGTACGATTGAATTTCGCCGGTTCTTGTTTGGCTTGGGCATTCGCCATTTGGGCGATGGGTCGTCAAAGGACCTGTCACGCGCCTTTGGCACGTGGGAGGCGTTGACCGCGGCCGCCGATCTGGCAATTGCCGAGCCTGCGTTTCAGGAATTGACCAAAGTCACTTTGAAAGTCAGCCCGGCGTGGGAAGAGTTCCTGAACATCGACGGCATCGGTCTGACGTTGACGCAATCGCTGTTGGCGGCCTTGGCCAACCCGCAGGAGCGTGCCTCCATCGACCGTTTGGTGGCGCACCTGACCATATTAGCACCCGAAGAACAGGCCGCCGACAGCCCCGTCGCGGGCAAAACCGTGGTCTTTACCGGATCGCTGGAAAGGATGACGCGGGCCGAGGCAAAGGCACGGGCCGAAGCATTGGGCGCCAAGGTGTCCGGATCGGTCTCGGCCAAGACGGATCTGCTGGTGGCCGGACCGGGTGCGGGATCAAAGGCCAAAAAGGCGGCCAATCTGGGCATCGAGACGATTGATGAAGACGCCTGGCTCAGCATGATCGAAGGCTTATGAGCACGCGCCCGGAAATTCTGTTTCCGCTGTTCGCCTCGCTTGAGACACTGCCGGGGGTCGGTGCAAAGACCGCGAAATCCCTCGAACAGATGGGCATTACCAGTCCGCGCGATCTGCTGATGACTTTGCCATCGTCGGGTATTGATCGGACATTTCGAAAATCTATCAGCGGCTTGACCTTTCCGGTGGTCGCCACAACAGCGGTGACCATCGAACGGCATCACCC
>JABDJX010000223.1 GCA_013003245.1 Silicimonas sp.
CGCCAAGGCTCTGGAGGGAGGTGCAGACGTTATCCTTGCCGGACGCGCCTGTGATACTGCCCCGTTTGCCGTTGTCCCGGTGTTGTTGGGCTATCCCAAAGGCCCTGCCGTTCACATGGCCAAGATATTGGAGTGCACGTCGCTTTGCTGTGAGCCGGGAGGCCGCGACGCGATGCTGGCAACGCTGACAGGAGACGCCTTTATGCTTGAAAGCATGAACCCGAACCGCGCCGCAACGCCCACATCTGTTGCCGCCCACGCGCTTTACGAGCAAGCCGCCCCTGCTTGCGTCTATGAGCCTGAGGGCCACGTCGACCTAAGTGCTGCGCGTTATGAGGCGCTTGATGACAGGCGCGTCACCTTGTCTGGCGCTCTTTGGCACGAGGCTACCACGCCCAGCGTTAAGATCGAAGGCGCCCGTTTTCTGGGTCACCGCGTCGTGATGATGGCAGGCGTCGCTGATCCGGGCGTTATCGCCAATTCTGAGGAAATCCTGAACGGCGTAAAAACTGTCGTTGCCGATCTTGTCCCGCCCGACCCGGACGCGCCCTGGCATCTTTCATTCCGTCGTTACGGGATTGATGGTGTCTTGGATTGGCCGATACCACCCGTCGCAGACCCACGCGAAATTTTTATCCTTGGCGAATGCATCGCAAATGATGCCGAAACCGCCCGCGCAGTCGCCTCTGCAGCACGCCAACACATCTTGCACTGGGGGTTCGAGGGCCGCTTATGCACTGGCGGAAATCTCGCATTCCCGATCACACCGCCTGAGCTGGACGCAGGCCCGGCCTATGCGTTTTCGCTTTACCACATCATGCAGCTTAACAGTTGGGAGGCGCTCGACGTGCTTTTCCCCATCACAATTCACGACATCTGAAAGGCCTCTCATGTCCCAGACATCCGAAGACTATGTAAAACAATTCAATGCCGAACGGGTCACAGACCCTGCACGCTCGGCGCTTGTGATCGTTGATATGCAATACGCCACGGGTCACCGCACGGGCGCTTTGGCGCAAAAGATGAAGGCCGAGGGCAACTCGGTCACTGACTGGCGCTTTGAGAGGATCGAAAGCCTTGTCATTCCAAATACACAACGCCTGATCAAGGCGATGCGTGCAGCAGGAGGCAAAGTGGTCTACATCACTATCGGTGCCGCTTTGGAGGATTGCTCGGACGCGCCCGTGCACATGCGCGCTTTCTTCCAATCGGTCGGCAATTATGAAGGGCAACGCGCGCACCAGATCATCGAAGAACTGGCGCCCGAGCCGGGCGATCCGATTGTGCGAAAAACCTCTATAGGTGCCTTTGCCTCGACCGGGTTGGACCACCTGTTGCGCACCATGGACCGCGAGCATCTGTTCATGACCGGCGTGTCGACCAACATGTGTGTCGAGACAACCGCCCGTGAAGCAGCCGACAGGGGGTATGCCGTGACCATGGTCGAGGACGCATGTGCGACAACCCATAAGGAGCTGCACGAAGGCACGATGCGCAATTTCGGACGGTTTTTCGGGAAGGTGCGCTCGACCGAAGACGTGATCGGACTGTTGTCTTAGGTTTTGATGGTGTTGGCGCCTGCCATGTAGACAGCGATTTTCGTGATTTCGCCGTTCTTCATGGTGAAGACATTGGCGTTCGATTTGGGAGCGTCCGCACCTGGTCCCGAATAGGTCACAGTGAACTGGCTGGTCATCCGTTCACCGCTTGGTGACGGGGAGTGCGTGAAATCATGGTGCCGCGCACGCAACGTGCCCGTCCAACGCCCGGCAAAAAGGGCGCAAATCGCTTCTCGCCCATCGTAGCGGATGCCATGAGTTTCAATCGTCAGCACGCAATTCTCTGACAACGTCTCGGCCAGCGCGTCGGGGTCGCGCGCGTCAAGTGCTGTGAAGTACTGCCGTGCAAGATCAATCAGGTCTTCTTCGTTCATGTGGCGTCTTTCAAGGTGTTCTGTCCGGTCATGTAAACCCGCACGTTTGAAAACCGACCCTGCGCAATCTCGAAAAAATTGCAGTTGGATTTATGTGTCCGGCTGCCGTCGTGTTCGGTGTTCTGGACAGTGAAGCGCGAGGCGATGCGCCCCTCCTCAGGATCTGGAACATGGGTGAATTCGTGATGCAGCACCGCCTTGTGATCTGCCCAAAGCTTGGTGAACATCGCCGAGATTTCGTCGTGACCTGTCAGGCGCACGCCGTGGGTTTCCACCGAGAACACACAGCCTGCGGCCAGAGTATCCAGCAAGGCGGGCAGGTTCTCGCCGTCCACCGCATCGAAGTAGCGTGTCACCAAGGCGACTTGATCATCACGCGTCACGGCACGGTTCCTTTGGGCAAACTGGCTATGTGGTCTGCGACGCCGCCCGGCGTTGTCAGCCACAGATCGTCGCGGTGTTGCAAAACATGATCCAATGCGCGGCGCAGGGCGCGCAGGCGGAAAGGTTGTCCTATAACAAAGGGATGCACGACGATATTGAAAACAAGTGGGTACTTCCGGGACTGCAAGAGCATCTCGTAGAAATGGTCGATGATCATTTCTTCAAATTCGCGTCCTGTATGATGGCGAAAGACCTGTGCAGGGCTGTCGTTCAACTCGATGGAATAGGGCACCGACAGGATCGGGCCAGAGCGCGTGCGCATCCAGAACGGCTGATCATCGGCAGGCCAGTCAAGCACATAGGCGTAACCTGCCTCTTTCAGCAGATCGAGGGTCACGTCTGATTGCACGATATAGGGTCCCAGCCATCCCTTGGGGGGCGCGTCAAAATGGCGTTCAATGGCCTCGCTCGTTTTGGTAATCATCGCGCGCTCGGTCGGTTCGTCCATGATGTCCTGGCGCTCGGAATTGGTGATCCCGTGGCCGATCACCTCGTCGCCGCGTGCTTTGATGCGCTCTACTATCTCAGGGCAATTGTCCAAGGCTGCTGCGTTCATATTGTGCGAAGCAGGCAGCCCAAGCTCATCCAGCAGATCGAAAAGGTACCACATGCCAACCCGGTTTCCATAGTCGCGCCACGCATAGTTTCGCGTCGTCTGAGCTGCCCCGGCCAGTGTGTGATCGCTGCCAAGCCCGGTCATGAACGAGAACCATTCGATGTTGTTACACAGGCAAAACGCCAGACGTTTGCCACCCGGCCAGTCATAAACAGGGCGCCCGGTAAGAGGCGAGAAACTGTATCTGTCGTGGTATTCGATATCCATCAATTGCCTTCAGGTGTTGCCCTTAGCCCAAGGTTGACAACGCAAAAGCCATTTCGTCAACTGTTGACAGATTTCAGTGGGGGAATGCGAAATGCGGCCATGGACCGGTGTCATCACCGACGAAGAAGAGCGCCGCTATGCATCGGCGGGCTTTGGCGGAGCAGGCGGGTTTGGTAAACGCCCGGCACTTTTGATCATCGACGTTCAATACCGCACCATTGGCACCACGCGGAAGCCTTACTGGGAGGCGATCAAGGAGTATCCCACATCGTGCGGCGACGTCGGTTGGGCTGCGGTAGACAAGATTGCACCGCTTTTGGCGGTGTTTCGCGACAAGGGTTTCCCGGTTCTTTATCCGCATGTGGCACCAAAAAATGCCGCCACAGATGGGGGACGGTTAGCTCAGAAAATACCATCTATCATGGGGATAGATGCCAAAGGGTATGAATTCGTCGAGGAAGTCGCACCGGTTGAGGGTGACGTGCTGCTGCCGAAGAAACACCCAAGCGCGTTTTTCGGCACGCCGCTGACCAGCCATCTCATTGATCTGGGTGTGGACACGCTTGTGGTGACGGGATGTACGACATCTGGCTGTGTGCGCTCTTCTGTGACGGACGCTTTCGCGCTGAATTTCAAGGTCATCGTTCCGGAGGATTGCGTTTATGACCGCGCGCCGACCGCGCATGC
>JABDJX010000235.1 GCA_013003245.1 Silicimonas sp.
CCCCGGATCGCGGCGGGCAAATCCTGCCGCGAAAATCTCAACTCGCTGCCGTTTCCTGCTGCGCATCGGCGTGGATCATCAGTGGTTTGGCGTCAGCACGCACAGCCTCGTCGTTGACCACAACCTCGGTCACGCTGTCGAGACCAGGCAGATCAAACATGGTATCAAGCAGGATGTTCTCCATGATCGAGCGCAGCCCACGCGCGCCGGTCTTACGCTGAATTGCCAGCTTGGCAATCGCCTTGAGTGCATCGTCGGTGAAAGTCAGTTGCGTGTCTTCCAGATCGAACAGGCGCTGGTACTGTTTCACAAGCGCGTTCTTCGGCTCGGTCAGGATGGTGACCAGCGCGTCCTCGTCCAGATCGGTCAGCGTCGCAATCACAGGCAGCCGGCCGACAAATTCTGGGATCAGGCCAAACTTGAGCAGGTCCTCTGGTTCCAACTCCTGAAACACCTCGCCCACGCCGCGGCTGTCGTTGTCTTTCACATCCGCGCCAAAGCCGATGGCAGAGCCTTTGCCGCGCTGCTGGATAATCTTTTCCAGGCCTGCAAACGCACCGCCACAAATGAACAGAATGTTCGTCGTATCAACCTGCAGGAATTCCTGCTGCGGATGCTTGCGCCCGCCTTGCGGAGGCACAGAGGCAACCGTGCCTTCCATGATCTTCAAAAGCGCCTGCTGCACGCCTTCACCCGACACATCGCGGGTGATCGATGGATTGTCAGATTTGCGCGTAATCTTGTCGACCTCGTCGATATAGACGATGCCGCGCTGCGCGCGCTCCACGTTATATTCGCTGGCCTGCAACAGCTTGAGAATGATGTTCTCAACATCCTCACCCACGTATCCCGCCTCGGTCAGCGTGGTTGCGTCAGCCATGGTGAACGGCACATCCAGGATACGCGCCAGTGTCTGGGCCAGCAACGTCTTGCCACAGCCCGTCGGGCCGATCAGCATGATGTTGGATTTCGCCAGTTCGATGTCAGATTTACCAGCATGGTTCAGACGCTTGTAGTGGTTGTGCACGGCCACCGACAACACGCGTTTCGCATGCGCCTGGCCGATGACATAATCATCCAGAACTTCGCAAATCTCGGTCGGTGTCGGCACCCCGTCCGACGACTTCAGCCCGGCAGTTTTCGTCTCCTCGCGGATGATGTCCATGCAAAGCTCGACGCATTCATCACAGATAAAAACCGTCGGCCCGGCGATCAGTTTGCGCACCTCATGCTGGCTTTTGCCACAAAACGAGCAATAGAGAGTGTTTTTGCTGTCACCGGAATTATTCGCCATCACTCAACCTTTTCGGGCCTTCGCCGCCTGCATACTGCGCACTTTTGTCAATCCTAGGGCAGTGCCATGAGGGGTACAACGCAAAATTATATTAAAGATTAAAGCCAATTGAAACGTGATCAGTTGTCATCACCAACCTGGGCCCGCGAATCCACGATCTCGTCAATCAGGCCCCACTCCTTCGCCTCTTGGGGCGTCATGAAGTTATCCCGCTCCAACGCATCCTCGACCTTTTTCAATGTCTGGCCGGTGTGCTTGACGTAGATCTCGTTAAGCTGCGTCTTCAGGCGCTCGGTGTGGCGCGCATGGATCATGATATCCGTCGCCTGTCCCTGAAACCCGCCCGATGGCTGGTGCACCATGATCGACGAATTGGGCAGCGAAAGCCGCATCCCCTTGTCGCCTGCGGCCAGCAGAAGCGAGCCCATAGAGGCCGCCTGCCCCACGACAAGCGTTGCGATCTTGGGCTGGATGTACTGCATCGTGTCGTAAATCGACAGACCCGCGGTCACAACGCCGCCGGGGCTGTTGATGTACATCGAAATTTCTTTGGTCGGGTTTTCCGCCTCAAGGTGCAAAAGCTGAGCGACCACCAACTGGCTCATCCCGTCATGAACCGGCCCGTTGATGAAAACGATGCGTTCTTTCAAAAGTCGGGAAAAAATATCATAGGCCCGCTCGCCACGGCTGGTTTGCTCAACCACCATGGGAACAAGGTTCATATACGTCTCGATCGGATCATTCATGCTCACGCCTGCCTTTGTCTCTGATGCGCTTATTACGCATAGGGTGTTGCCAGAGTCTTAGTATCGCCACCCGGCACCTGCAAGGGCACCCGGACGCAAGCGAGGCAATAGAATCACAGTAACGATTTGTTAACGCGTTCAGCTGTGGCGCGAAGGTACAAGAACGCCAGTTCGACCGTCGTGTTTTGACCAAACGTCAAACAAATCTTCGGCCAGGTTGTCAGCTTCAGTCCGTCCGGACCGCCTTGATGGGCTGCGTGAAATCGGATCGACCACAACGGGCCAGAAAAACCACACAACAAAAGCACCCAATAACAATACCAGAATGGCAGGCAGTAAAGTCATGTCTTTGTCCCCACAGACAGTTTTGGGCCGGGCAGATGGCCGGGTCCGTTTCTTAAGGGGAAAAGTGGCGAAATCGTGACCTCTTGGCCAATATTTACGTGACGTCACAGGAATTTAGGCGGTTTTTTACCCGAAAAATGTGCCTGGCCCGCGCACAACCACAAGATGTCGTAGCTTGATAGCTTTCGGCCCTGCGCGCGACAAACGCAATTTGGGGCTTGTTCCTGCGTCGCAGCACTTGCACTCTTGTGACAGGGGAGATTCTTGCGTGTCTGAAAAACCGAAAAAGCCGTACGAAGAGTTGCGCTCTGCGCGCTGGTTTGCTCCGGACGATCTGCGCTCGATGGGGCACCGGTCCCGCGCGCGGCAGATGGGGCTGAGCGACGAGGACTGGGCGGGAAAACCGGTGATTGCGATCATCAACACCTGGTCTGATCTGTCGCCCTGCCACCATCATCTGCGCGACCGGGCCGAGCACGTCAAACGCGGCATCCTGCAGGCGGGCGGCATGCCCGCCGAACTTCCTGTGCATGATTTTTCCGAACAATTTTTAAAACCCACATCGATGCTCTATCGCAATATGGGGGCAATGGAGGTGGAAGAGACGCTTCGTTCGCATCCCGTGGACGGTGCTGTCTTGCTTGGGGGCTGCGATAAATCGACCCCTGCCCTGATCATGGGCGCGATTTCGATGGGCATTCCGTTCATCTTCATGCCCGCCGGCGCGATGCTGCGCGGCAACTACGCGGGCCAGAAGCTGGGCTCGGGCACAGATGTCTGGAAATACTGGGACGAACGGCGTGCAGGCACCATCGGCAAGACCGAATGGGACGGTGTGGAAAGCGGCATCGCGCGCTCCTACGGCACCTGCATGACGATGGGCACGGCCTCTACCATGATGTCGATTGCCGAGGGCTTCGGGCTGACCCTGCCCGGTGCCTCATCCATCCCCGCCCCCGATGCGGGCCACAAACGTATGGCAGCGGCCTGCGGGCGGCGCGCGGTCGAGATGGTCTGGGAGGATCTGACGCCTGACAAGATCATCACCAAAGCCGCCACGCGCAACGCCACCGCTGTTGCCATGGCAACGGGGTGTTCAACAAATGCCATCATCCACCTGATCGCAATGGCACGCCGTGCAGGCATTGACTGGGGTCTCGATGATCTTGACGCTGTGGGCCGCGAAGTGCCCGTGCTTGCCAATCTGCGCCCCTCTGGCAAAGAATACCTGATGGAAGACTTCTTCTATGCAGGTGGCCTGCCAGCCCTGATGACGGAACTTGGCGATCAGCTCGACCTGTCGGTCACAACGGTTACCGGCAAGACTCTGGGCGACGGCATCGAGGGTGCGGTCAACTTCAACGACGACGTGATCCGGCCCTTGAGCAATCCGGTCTACCACGAAGGCTCACTTGCCGTGTTGCGCGGAAATCTTGCGCCCGATGGGGCCGTGATCAAGCCCGCGGCCTGTGATCCCAAGTTTCATACCCATCAAGGCCCTGTGATTGTCGCGGACAGCTATGATGATCTGAAAAAGATCATCAACGACGAAACCTATCCGATGACTCCCGACCACGTACTTGTCCTGCGCAACGCGGGCCCCCAAGGTGGCCCCGGCATGCCGGAATGGGGCATGATCCCGATGCCAAAGGCGCTTTTGAAAGACGGTCATCGCGACATGGTGCGCCTGTCTGACGCGCGCATGTCGGGCACGTCTTACGGCGCGTGCATTCTGCACGTGGCACCTGAGGCTTTCATTGGCGGCCCGCTGGCGCTGATTGAGACCGGGGACGTGATCACGCTGGATGTGCCGAACCGCGTGCTGTCAGTAAACCTGACCGACGAAGAGCTTGCTGCCCGCCGCGCGAAATGGACCCCGCCTGCCCCCCGGTATGAACGCGGCTATGGCTACATGTTCACGCAACACATCGAACAGGCCGACAAGGGCTGTGATTTTGATTTCCTGAAAACCGAGTTTGGCGCACCGGTTCCGGAACCAGAGATTAACTAATGACAACAACTATCGAAAAACTTCGCACTGTCTCGGTCGCGACTTTGGCCACCGCCCTTTACAAGCGCGGTCTGCGCAACCAGGTGATCCAGGACGTGCGCCCACTGTCGCCCAAAGACCGCAACATGGTCGGCCCAGCTTTCACGTTGCGCTATATGCCTGCGCGCGAAGACCGCAATCAGCTGGCCGAGTTCCGCAATCCGGACCACCCGCAGCGCGTTGCTATCGAACAATGCCCCAAGGGTCATGTGATGGTCATGGACAGCCGCAAGGATGCACGGGCCGCAAGTGCGGGCGACATCCTGATCACCCGGCTGATGGTGCGCGGCGGCGAAGGTGTTGTGACTGATGGTGGTTTTCGCGACGCCGACACGATCAAGGATCTTGACATGCGGGCCTATCATCACCGCCCCTCAAGCCCGACGAACCTGACGATCAACGAGGCCATCGACATCAACGTTCCCATCGGCTGTGGAGATGCGCCGGTCTTTCCCGGTGACATGATCGTGGGCGACAACGACAGCGTGATCGTCATACCGGCGCATTTGGCAGATGAGATTGCGGACGAGGCGGTTGAGATGACGGCCTATGAGGATTTCGTGGTCGAAAAAGTAAAGGCAGGTGCGTCGATCATCGGGCTTTATCCCGCGACCAAAGACGAAAGCCTTGAAGAGTTTGCCCAGTGGCGTGCCCGCAATAACCGATGATGTCGACGCGCGGTTCACGCGCCGATCAGCCGGGGGTTTCACCCCCGGACCCCCAGAGTATTTTCGCCAAGAAGAAGGAACGGCCAAGTGGAAGTTGAGTGTGTTGTCGCCTCCCGGTCGCAAATCGGTGAGGGCGCTGTCTGGGACGACGAAGACCAGGCACTGTGGTGGGTGGATATTCCACCGGGGCTGATCCATCGGTTTGATCCGCAAACCGGTGAGAATGAAACATGGGACTTTGGCGAGCCTGTGGGATGTCTGGCACTTCGGGCTCGTGGTGGGTTGGTGGTGGCGGCCAAGTCGGGGTTTTACACCTTCGATCCTTCAAGCGGCCACAGACAGGCGATTTTTGACCCCGAGGCACATCTGCCCGAGAACCGCTTTAACGATGGCACCACCGATCCGCGCGGACGGTTCTGGGCAGGCACGATGAAAGATGGCGGCGATCTGGCGCCGCAAGGGACGTTTTACCGGCTTGATCCTGACATGAGCGTCACCACATGGCGGAACGGCTTTTACACCACCAATGGTTCGGCCTTCTCACCTGATGGAAGCACGATGTATTTTTCAGACAGTAACCCGGCGCGTCGTACCATCTGGCGGGCGCCTTACGATCTGGACACGGGCAGGCCCGGCGCACCGGAGGTGTTTCTTGACACCCGCGACATGCCGGGGCGACCCGACGGCGGCACCGTAGATGCAGACGGCTGTTACTGGATGGCCGGTGTTGACGGCTGGCAGGTTTACCGGATCACGCCCGAGGGCAAGGTTGACCGGACCATCGATCTGCCTGTTGAGCGCCCTTCCAAGCCGATGTTTGGCGGGCGCGAACGCGACACACTTTATGTGACCTCGCTGGGGATCGGGTTGAGCGGTGAGCGCCCGCAGCCTTTGGCGGGCAGCCTTTTTGCCATCACCGGGCTTGGGGTTTCCGGGCTGCCACAGACACGATTTGAAGGATGATAGACAGATGATGAACCGGCTTTTGATCACCGGGGCTGCGGGCGGTTTGGGGGTAGAGATGCGAAAGCGACTTGCACCTTTGGCCAAGACGCTGCGACTTTCGGACATTGTCGATCTGGGCACTGCTGGGGCCAACGAAGAGCTCGTCATCTGCGATCTGGGCAACCGGGCTGCCGTGGCCGATCTGGTGCAGGGCTGTGACGGGATCGTGCATTTTGGTGGCGTCTCGACCGAGCAGCCGTGGGATCCGATCGCGAATGCCAACATCCAGGGCGTGTTCAACCTTTACGAGGCCGCGCGCCTGCACGGCAAACCACGCATTCTCTTCGCCTCTTCTAACCACGCCACCGGATTTTACCGCCAGGACCATCGCATCGACAACACTGTCTATCCCCGCCCGGACGGGCTTTACGGGGTCTCAAAGGTGTTTGGCGAGGCGATGGCGCATATGTATCACGACAAGTTCGGGATAGAGACCGCGATCGTGCGCATCGGTTCGTCTTTTCCCGAGCCCTGGGATTATCGCTCTTTGGCAAGTTGGCTGAGCTACTCTGACTTCCAGACACTGATCACCCGCATCTTCGAGGTTCCCGAACTGGGTTGTCCGATCATCTATGGGGCGTCGGCCAACGCAACGACCTGGTGGGACAATTCCAACACCGCCTGGCTGGGCTGGTCGCCAAAAGACAGCTCCGAACAGTTCCGCGCCAAGATTGAGGCAACCGTCGAAAAACCAGCCGACGACGAAGCTGTCTCTGTCTGGCAGGGCGGTGTCTTTACGACCATCCACAAGGAGTGATCTGCACCGATCCTTGAAAGCGACAACAGCAGGCTCGTCTCCGGTACCTTTTGTGGTAAAACTGCCGCATCAAGGGGTCGCAGATGATGAGAGTTTTTCTAAGTGTCACGGCGTTTGCGCTTGCGGTCCCGGCGCAGGCTACGGTGATTGATGGCAGTATCTTGCAACAAAACGGCAGCGGCGCCTTTGTCATCCTTGATCCCGAAGACATCCTTGCCGTGGGCGAGGACAACTTCAACGACGACAACCTTTATGCCTTTGACGAAGACCAGAATATCGAACTGATCGAGCCGGTGCGCGTGGACATCGGCGGCCAAAACGGTGTGATCCCTGCCGGGACGGTCGTGGCCAGTCACTATGTGTTCTTCGACAGTGTTGCGGGCACCCAGTTCGGGTTTGTCTATTTTGACGCCCCGATCCTTGGAATTGCCGCTTTGGAAGGCACCATGGCGGCCACTGATTTTCTGGCCAACACCGACGTTATCTATATCGGCACCGAATTGCGTGGGCTAGAGCATGGCGATACGGTTTGGATAGACGACAAGGACCCACATCGACTATTCGTGTCATGGGCGGGGTCCTCGCCCGGCGACTATATCCGTGTTTTCACGGAAAAATCCCCCGGTGCTTTGATAATGTAGACGAAAGTCAGACAATGACACTTTTCTCGCTTTCCTTTGTCTACCTGAGTTTCTATTACCTCGCTCTTTTGCTGGCGTTTTGGCGCACGCGCTCGGGACATGCCTTTAAGTCGCGCAACAGCGTGGCGGCGATGACCGTTGGCGCGGTGGGATTGCTGTTAATCTATGTGCCTGCGCTTTTTGCGCCCGGAGGGGCAGCGGCCCTGATCCTGATCGCAGCCCTTGCACTTGTTCCGGTCTTTCTTCTTGGGCTTGGCAGTCTTGTTGGCCTTTGGATCGGAAATCTAAAGCCGGGGGTCGCCGTGCAGTCCGCATGGATTGGTCTTGCGTTGGCTGTCCCGTTCGCCTTGATCTGGACATTGACTGCAGGCCCCACAGAGCGCGATCAAACATGGACACAGCACAACGAAAAACTCGCCGCATTTCAGAAGACGACTGTGAAGGGGCGTTTGGGACGTTATCCCATCGCGATGCCCGCCTCGCCGCAGATCGATGCTTATTACACCTGCCTCATGCCCGTCACAGGCGAAGTGGACGAATGTCATACATATTTCGGACTGGATGCAGGGCTTGGGCGCATCCCCGGCGATGTACCGATATTTCGCCTTGTGAACGTGACACGCAAATCCGAGGATTGCACCGTCTCTTGCATGAACTTCGAGCGCCTTGCCAGATGGTGCAGCACACGTAGCGACATGGCGCTTGAGGAGTGGTGCAAGAGCGATCCAGCCGAAGAAATTACGTTTTCGTATGATGAGAACCGCCCCGAGGGCTTCATTGCGGGGTGGAACCCTGCTCCGGTGTCTGTCGAAGGAGCCCTTTTGGACTGCAAGGCTGCGGCACAAGGGATGACCTGCCGCGCGCGCTATGACATAGAACGCAACCTGCAGGTCACCATATTGATGCGCGATGCAAGCCCAGAAGACCTGTTGTCACGCTTTGAAGCCGGGCAAGACTATGCCAGTCGGCTATGGTCCGCGATGAAAGTGGACTAGGCAGGTTAACGGTTTCAGCGTTGAGAGACGATCCTGATTTTCGAATTTGAGCGGCGACAACGGATTTCCGACGGCGGGTCGGGAGGTGTTTCCAACGCAGACAATGGAATGCCATCACCACCGTCGCTAAAGCGCAATTGTGCTCTGCCGGATGATTTCGCGACATAAAGCGCTTCATCCGCAGCGACAAGCTGTTGCTCAATCGATTGGTCCGGTTTTGTCCAGACCGCACCGATAGAGAGCGTTACCGTCAGGTTTGTTTGTCTTGCTGCGTCGGTAAAGCTCACTGGCAATCCTAACCTTTGAGCGACAGCCCTGCCGTGCTCTTCAGAGACGTTAGGAAGAAATACTGCAAACTCTTCACCACCGACCCTTCCGGCCAGGTCGCCGTCTCTTACGTGCCAGTTCAACCGATGACCAATGGCCTCAATACATCTGTCCCCTACGGCATGACCGTATTGGTCATTGATTTGCTTGAAGTGATCGGCGTCGATCAGCATCAGAATCCCTTTGGATGCCTGCGGGATTGCTTTGTTCAGGCGGCTAATAAAGGTGTGGCGGTTAAACACGCCGGAAAGCGGATCAAAATAGGCCCGTTTTGTCAGTACCCGCAGAGCGGTGACTTGATGCCAGCTGCCCAGCATGAACAAAAGAACGAACGGACCGCCGACCCCGATGGCCTCAATCGCAATTTCGTCAAATGAGGTTGGTTCACCTTGCAGATACTTGGTGAAAATGACATCCCAGATAACGATGCAAGCGCAAAGCAGGGCTGATTTCCATGCAAAGTCTGACCATTTTTTGGGTGCAAACCACCCTAGGATTTTTCGCATACTGAATTCCTCACGGAAGTCAGATTATCGTCAGTGGATTAATAGGGCGCTAAACGATGCGCATGGGGACATCTTGCAATGTGCCACCATTCACCATGTTGTGCATCGCGTTGCACCCAGTTCGTTGTCGACGGTGCACGCGTGTCTTGATAGCGACAGGTACGGCTGACGATCCTCTCACTCATCATGCCCGCCTTTCCGTCGCCCAATGATGGATTGGACGGACAATTACAAAAATCATTCATTTACAATAATTTATGTGTTGGCATCTTTGAAAGCGATACAAGAAGTTATGCTTACGGTCAGAAGATTTGTGTATCGAAGACTGCTTTGCGGACGAAGCAGGAATTCTACGCGTTGTAGGAGATTTCGGTCAGACGTGTTAGGATAGACGCTTCCACAGCGCACACAAAGCACTGCAAAAAAGGGGGATTCTACATGACTAAGGTTGTTGTAACACACGCGGTCGGAAACATGGAAACATGGTTAGGCGGAGGAGACGTCCGCACAAAAACGTTCTCCGGATTCTGTTCGGGCCACCGAATTTTCAAGCATTCCGACCAAGATCGGGTATCAATTGTCTTTGAGGGCGTAGACCTCGACAAGATGAAAACCATACTAGGGTCGTCAGAGGCGGCAGCGAGTAAGGCCCAACACACTGTGATCGATCCAATCGAATTATACGTAGAGGTTGAAGGAGGCGCTTGAGCGTCTGAGTAGAGCCAATATTTTTGGTGCGCTTGAGTTTAGACTCAATGTCACCGGCGCATAAGGCAAGCCAATGCGCGCGTATGCGGCGCACGCAGGGTTGTATTTGCAACGAGTCCGCTGTGCTAAAAGCGGACTCTCGATGAGAGCAGTACCTATCGACGAAGCGGAAGCGCCTTGGTAAGGCAGGATATGGTCGAACGCTCACTCAAATTGAACGCACGCCTCAGCGTCGCCCCTATGATGGACTGGACGGACCGGCATTGCCGGTATCTGCACCGGCTGATGTCACGGCAGACCTTGCTTTACACCGAAATGGTCACGGCCCCGGCACTTGTGCGTGGAGGGGCCACATATTTATTGCGCTTTGATGCCGCCGAACATCCCGTGGCGCTGCAACTCGGCGGCTCTGATCCGGAAGAGCTGGCGCAAGCCGCACAGATGGGGGCGGCAGAGGGCTATGACGAGATCAACCTCAACGTTGGCTGTCCGTCAGACCGGGTGCAGTCGGGCACGTTCGGCGCCATTTTGATGAAACAGCCCGAACTGGTGGCCGACTGTGTGGCAACCATGCAGTCGCGTGTGACGGTCCCCGTTACGGTCAAATGCCGTATCGGCGTTGATGATCAGAACCCCGAAAGGGTGCTGCCAGACTTTCTGACCCACATGGACAAGGCTGGCGTGCGCCGCGTTGCTATCCATGCGCGCAAAGCCTGGTTGCAGGGGCTGTCGCCGAAAGAAAACCGAGACATCCCACCGCTCGACTACCCTCTGGTTGCACAGATGCGGGCCGCGTTCCCAAGTATGCACA
The DNA here is from genome assembly GCA_013003245.1 of Silicimonas sp. Classification (GTDB taxonomy): domain Bacteria; phylum Pseudomonadota; class Alphaproteobacteria; order Rhodobacterales; family Rhodobacteraceae; genus JABDJX01. The sequence continues at coordinate 10,854 of JABDJX010000235.1, forward strand.
TCACGATCAACGGCGGCATCGCCTCGCTGGATCAGGCGCAAGAACATCTTGATCAGGGAATGGACGGCGTAATGATCGGACGCGCGGCCTATCAAACACCGTGGGATGTCCTCGGGCACGCCGACAGCCGCATCTTTGGTACGCCAGACCCGTTCCAGCACCCGACGCAGGTGGTCGAGGCGATGTATCCTTACATTGAGGCGCAACTGGCCGATGGTCACCGCCTGAACGCCATCACGCGGCACATGCTCGGGCTTTTCACCGGTCGTCCCGGCGCGCGGATGTGGCGACGCGCATTGTCCGAAGGGGCGCACAGGCCCGGTGCGGGCACGGATCTGCTACGCGAGGCACTTTTGGCCGTGCAGCCAACGCCTGTCAGGGCTTGAATTGGTCTGCCGGTTTCGTAACCCAACATGCGCGTGACGGGTCGGTTCAATTCATGAACCAAGGCGACACTCCGGGCCCATCAGTTACTCTTTCAGCCATTTTTCCAAAGCCGCAGTCGTCGCCCTGGGTTGTTCCAAAGTGGGCAGATGTCCAGCGTGGTCGATTTTTACAAGGGTCGAGCCTTTGATGCCTGCGTGCAGATCGTCGTGAAGCTTCGGCGGGCACAGCCGGTCTTCGGCACCGCAGAGCACCAGAGTGGGTACTTTGATTTGGCCCAGAATGTGGGTGTAGGCAGCGCGGTCGCGCAGGGCGATGCTTTGGTCTTGAAATACCTTTGGCCCAAGGCTGCGCGCCATATCAAGGCACAGATCCAGGATCGCCGGTTTTTCAGGGCTGTCGACCAGATACGCAGGCTTCAGCTCGTGGCGCATGACATCGTCAAGCTTGCCCGCCAGAACGTCTTCGATTTGCCGGGTGCGGATCGCATGGTTTGCCGGTGCATCAGCGCGCGCGGTTGTGTCCAAAAGAGCCAGACGCTGGACCCGTTCCGGAGCCTGAGCCATGATCTCCAACGCCAGAATACCACCCATCGACAGCCCTGCCAGCGCAAAACGCGGCGGCGCCACGAAAAGGACGGCTTGCGCCATAGCAGCCAGGCTGCGGTTTGCGGTGATGTGTACGGCGCAAGCGTAATCCCGTGAAAGTGCGTCCAGCTGCGGCTGGAAAAGCCGCTTGTCGCACATGAACCCAGGCAGAAAGATCAGATCAGATGTCACGACGCCAGCTTTGCGCCTTCCGCCAGGGACGCAAGCTTGGCATAAGCGATATCCGGGTCCACCGCGCCAAAACCTGCAAAGGTGCCAAAGCCGCAGTCCGAGCCTGCGATCACGCGCTCTGCGCCGACGATCCCGGTAAACCGCTCGATCCGCTGGCGCACCAGTTCGGGGTGTTCGACAAAGTTGGTGGTGGTGTCGACCACGCCGGGGATCAAGACCTTGTCGTCGGGGATCTCGGATTTGCGATTCTGGAAAACCTCCCATTCGTGGGCATGGCGCGGATTGGAGGTTTCAAAAAGCAAGTATTGCGCCTTGGTCGCCATCAGAGTCGAGAACACCGTGTCCATCGGGATGTCACAGCAATGCGGTCCTTCGTAGTTGCCCCAGCAAATGTGCACGCGCACTTTGTCGGCGGGCACATTTTCCAGCGCGTGGTTCAGGGCGGCGACGTGCATGTCCGCGATCTTGACAAATTCCTCGTCCGAAAGGTCTGCAAAAAGCATATGTCGCGAAAGCGCCAGATCAGGACAATCCAACTGCAGGTGCAGCCCAGCACCAATGATGGTTTCATATTCCGCGCGCATCGCATCGGCCAAAGCCTCCAGGTACGCCTCGCGGTTTGGGTAGTGGTCGTTTTGCAGGAAAAGCGAGATCACACCCGGAGAGGCCGCGTTCATAAACCCTTGTTTCGCGCCGTGCTCGGACATCGCTGCTTGCAGGTTGGCGATGTCTTTTTCCAACTCGCCCTGCCCTTTGGATTTCACGTCTCCGGTGCACATCGGCCTCGCGTACTTGGGCGTTCCGCCATCAGCGGCAAGACGCTTCAGAAAGCCGGGAAACATCTTGAGATCGGCAGGCGCATTGCGTGGGCTGTCGCCGGAAAACCCGGTGTAGCGGTCCTTGACGTAGGTGGCGTAAGAGATTTTCGACGTCTCACCGTCGCTGACGATATCGATGCCCGCCGCGACCTGTTTGCGCACGGTTTCACTTACAGCCCTCGTCATCGCGGCGTCGAATGCGGCTGGATCGTAAGGCTCTTCGCGCTCACGGGCGAAGATGAAATCGACGACCTCTTGGGTACGCGGAAGTGAGCCGACATGTGTGGTTTGAACAGCCATCTTGGTTCAGTCTCCTTCGTGTTTCTTCGCCATCATCACGGTCAGATCCCCGCAAGACGGGTCCTCGGCGACAAAAGTCGTCAGCAGCAGCCCATGCGTTTCCAAAAGTGTTGCATATTCTGCCGGTGACAGCGATGCGTGGTACACAGTTTCGCCCGCGACAGTGCCCGACACTTCTCCGGCGCGCGGGCCGACGGTAACCAAAAGCAACCCGCCCGGCACCAGCAGTCTGGCCATGCGCGCCATGGTGCTGCGTTGTGCGTCTGGTGTCAGGTGAAAGAAGCTGTTCCAGGCGATGATGCCGTCGAACCGCTCTGGCAGATCGAGATCACGCATATCAGCGACGCGCCAATCCCCTTCAGGCCAGCGCTCTCGCGCAATGGCAAGCATAGCTTGAGAAAAGTCTACACCGGTGAGGTGAAATCCCTCGGCAATGAGCCACGCGGAAATCGGCTCTCCCGCCCCGCATCCAAGGTCCAGTACGCGCCCGCCCTTTGGCAAGGCATCGCCAAACCGCGTCAACCACCGCGCCTCGAACAACGTGCGCGAGCGCGCCTTGTCATAACCCTCGGCCTGCCGATCATAGACCTCGCGTATCTTGTCGGGGTTTACACTCTCCATGTCGGGCCAGCAGGGTCATCGGTGGCAACGATATGGTAAAGCGCGGCATCGCCTGTCATCGACGGATAGGCTGTGTGTTCCAGATCGCCGGGCACCAGCATCGTGTCGCCGGGCGCAAGCGTGTCTTGCCCACCCTCCCAGACGACGCGCCAATGGCCTTTGACCGGCATCAGCACCGATGGGCGGTCATGACGGTGCGTGTCAGTGGTAGAGGAGCCGCGTGTCGCCAAAGCAACCTCGAAACCTGGTTTATCAGGCAACACGCCATCTTCGCCAATCACCAGAACCGGCGTGCGATCAGCCAGAGCGCACAGGTCATTGTAGCGCGCCACATGTCTTGGCACGACGTCCCGCGTTGCGGGTTCGGGAAAGGCTTTTAGCTCTTCTTCGGTCAAAAGCTTCATTGGCTTGATACCGTCGGGCAGCGTCTGGCCCTTCTTGCTGTCGTAAAGCTTGCCGTTCTCGCCCAGCACCAGCCCGTGGTCTTGCGCATCCTCGATCACTTGCGGCGCCCAGATCACACCGCCGCCGGCATCGTCACCGCCAAGGATCGCCATGATCATCCCGTAGTCGTCGCCGATATTCTCAAAGCCGCGGAAGATGCCCGTGGGAATGTTGAAGATGTCACCCTCTTCCAGCACGACCTCACCCGCGGTGCCCCAACGCCCCCAGAAGAACCGCCACCGGCCCTTGAGCACGAAAAACACCTCCGCCGTGCGGTGCGAATGCAGCGAGTTGCGGCACTTGGGCGGCTGTCCGGCGGCACCAATGTTGAAGCCGATTGGCTGGGCGATATGCACGTGCTGATCAGTGCTTTCAGAGACACCGCCGCCAATGATGGTGAAGTTCTCCTTCTGGTCAGAGCCGGGCGTGTGCGCATCGATAAAGGCGGTGCGACACGGTTGAAGCTCGCCGTAGCGGACGATGCGCGGGTCCATATCTTGCAGTGTCATGTCGTGCTCCACAAAGCGTTGGAGAAGGATTCGTAACTTGGGTGGCTGTCCGGATCCGGGTCATTCTCCCAGACCCGGTCGTAGGTTTCGTTGGCGAGGCTGAGGACGTCTTCGAACCACAGGTCCGGCGGGAACTGCGCAGGGGTATTCAGCACCGCGTCATATTGCTCCGGACCAAGTGACAGAAGATGGCATCGGGCGTAGAGGAACACGTCTGAAGACGCTTCGTTGCCGCCGACACGGCAAGCGTTATAATGAGCCGGTGTGTCCAGCGCGTGCAGCTTCTCGGAGAACATGCGGAAGAAGGCGATGGCCTCGCTGTCGGGCAGTTTGGCGAGCACGGCACCGAGAGCTTCGATATCCGCGTCGTTGGCTGTAGCACCCAGATCGTTGGACAGGTTATGGACGGGCACCGTTCCGATGAGCGCCCAGAAGTCGATATCGGTCATCCAGTTTCCTTCATTCCGAGCCCAGTTCGATCTGTTTCCAGATCGCCGTTTCATCAAAAAGTGTATACTCGCGCCGCAGCCCCCAAGGGCCAAACTCCGCATGGCTGATGCCCAGCACATAGACATCTTCCCCGGTTGGCGCGCCAAACGCGCCCCACCCGTCGTGCTTGCCCCAAAGCGACCAGCGGATCGCGGCGCGCGGCGGCATCATAGGATCGTCGCGCCCGATTGTGTGGTGAATGGTGAAGTCGGCAGACGGGAAACTGGCGCGTAGGCCCATCCAGAATTTGTCGGCGCCCTCATGCGAGATCGCCGTGACGCCGCCGGGATATTCAAGGTTGACCGCGCGGTCATAGGCCTCTGGGATCACCGAAAACCCGGCCCCCATGATGCGGGTCAAAATATCAGCATAACGCTGGCCCCACTCGTTGTCGTTGCCCTGTGCCGTGTAAGGCCCTGCCACATCGTTGTCCGGCGTCATCGGACGCACGCAGGCCTCAGGCCCGCCTTCGCGCGTGATCAGATCACGCGCATAGTCACGCGGATCAATTCCAAGCTGGCGGACGATCGCTCCCTGATCGCGGATCAGCCATTCATCGTTGATCTGATTATTGATCGCGTGACAGTCGGCGATGATCCGATAGCTTAGCTTTTTGCCCGTCGGCGCCCCGTAAACGCCCGGGTTCGCGTGGGTCGCTGTCGAATGCAGGCGGTGTGAACTGAGCATCCCCTCCTCGGGCGTGCCCGACCAGATCACGTCCTCGCCATAAAGGGTGCGGTCGGGAAACTCGGCCAGCGTTGCCATTGTCGCGGCAATCACACCCTCATTCCCGGTCACGACAGAGCCAGGAGAGCGCACCACGATATCAGGCGCGTAATAGGTATGCAGCGTGTCGATGCCGCGATCTTCCCAGATTTCCTTGGTGATCTTGAGAATATAATCCGGGAAATCGGTGAATTTGGGATCAAAGCCCTTCATATGGTCCATCCTTTGGGAATGCGTGCGGACGTTCTGACTACCAGCGGCGCGTCAATGGCCACGTCTCTGGTGGGAGCATCCGGGGTTTCGATCTGCTCGAGCAGGATCTCGACGGTCTCATCCACCATTTTGTTCGCGCGCTGGCGCACCGTGGTCAGGTTATAGCCGCCGTAAGAGGCCGTGGGCACGTCGTCATAGCCCACCACAGACACATCGCCCGGCACGCTCAGGCCCAACTCGCCGCGAAGGACATCCATCACGGCAAAGGCCATGTGATCGTTGCAAACAAAGACCGCATCTGGCCGGTCTGCGCGATCAAACATCCGACGCGCCGCGTTAGCCGCAAGCGTGCGGTTGAAATCACCCACGTCGCGCGCTGCCAACTCGCACCCCGCCGCGTGCAGGCCTGCCAGAAACCCATGCTCGCGATCCCGTTGGGTCGAGGCGCCTTCCCACCCGGCGATATAGCCGATCCGCTGGTGACTGCCCGCCAGCAGAAACTCGGCCACGCGTTTGCCGCCGGTGATGTTGTCTGATGTCACGGCGGGAAAGCCCGCCGCATCCGCCGTTCGGTTGAAAAACACAATCGGTACGCCTGCGTCACGGCACCGTTGCGCCAGATCGGACGACATCGAGATTGATGCGGTGATGATGCCGTCGACCTGATAATCGAGCAGCTCGTCGATCACCGTGTCCACGTCGGCTTCCATGTTTGACGCCATAAAGATCAGAACGTGATAGCCCTTTGATTGCAGGGCGTTAGAAAGTTTTTCTAATGCTTCAGGGTAAAAATGGTTTTCCAGATAGGCCACCACCAGCCCGATGATCCGGCTTTTGCCCGAAACCATCGCACGCGCCAGAACGTTCGGGCGATAGCCAAGCTCTGCTGCTGCCGCGCGCACCTTGGTCGCAGTTTTGGACGAAGCAGACGCACCGGGCGTGAACACGCGGCTGACCGCAGACTGGCTGACGCCTGCCCGCTCTGCAACCTCCGCAGAGGTCACTTTCGGGCTTGGTTTGATCGACAGTTTGCTCATTCCGCCGTCCAGCCGCCGTCAACCATCAAGGCCGATCCAGTGATCAGCGCACTTGCGTCCGAGGCCAGAAACACCACCGGCCCCATGATGTCTTCGACCTCGCCCGTGCGACCCAGCTTGATCTTGTCTTCGATCCAGGCGATGCGCTCGGGGTTGGCGAAGGTGCCCTCGGTCAGCGGTGTCTTGATGAACGTCGGGCAGACCGTGTTGACGCGGATGCCCGCGCGTCCCCACTCGATGGCCATCGATTTGGTGAAGCCTTCGACGGCGTGCTTGGTCGCTGAATAGACCGCGCGATCCACGCCGCCCACATGGCCCATCTGGCTGGAGATGTTGATTAGCGAGCCGGGTTTGCCTGCCTTGATCAACCCGTTCGCCACGGCCTTGGTCAGAAAGTACGCGCCCTTGATGTTAAGGTCAGCCACGACGTCGTAATCTGCTACACTTGTCTCGGTTGCCGGGCTGTGCCTAGCCAATCCGGCCGAGTTTACCAGCACATCGAAGGGGCCATTCTCTGCCACCAGATTTGCGGTCATTTCGACATCGCTGACGTCCATCACCAGCGTTTTCGCAGCCATCCCCGCGGCGTTCATCTCGGCGGCCAGCGCGTCCAACGCATCTGCCCGGCGTGCGGCCAAAGTCACCTCTGCACCTGCCTCTCCCAACGCCACAGCGCAGGCCGCGCCGATGCCGGAACTTGCGCCTGCAACAAGCGCGCGTTTGCCGTCCAGCCGAAGCGAGGGGGTCTTGGGCAAGGTCATGACGGCCTCCTGATCTGGGTTATTTCACGCATGCGCTCAAACACATCGACACCGATTTGTGCATAAAGATCAATCAGATCAACCAACACCCAGTTTTCACGGATCAGACCGTTTTCCATCCGCCAGAAATCAAGCGAACGCAGCACAACCTCTTGCCCGGCAGGTGCGATGCCCATCCAGCCGTCGCCGGTGATGGTCAGGCGCATGTTGGGCCAACCGGTTTCGCAGACGTAATCCCCCTCGCCGATCCAGTGCGACATCAGATCACCCATAGCATCAAGCTTGCGGTCGGGCATGGCGCGCAGAAACGGGATCTGGTGCCAGTTGCGAAAGCCCTTGATCCCGCGCCCGGTGCCGATGCCCGCAGGGCCGTACCAGTTGAATTTCGGGTGCCAGTATTTTTCCAATTGCATCACCTCGGGCCCACCTTCGGCGGGATGACGACACAGATCGGTGAGCATGGCGATAACGTGGTCCATGGCCGCCTGCCCGTCACCGCTCACGTGCAAACCATCGCCAGACATCGGCGCTGGCGTGCACATAAACTTGCCCAACTGCGGCGCCATTGGCCAAGCACCCGCCTGCATCATCAGCTCGGGCAAATCCCAGATAATCTGAGCCTCGGTGATCTGCCCGTCTTCCAGCCGGAAAAACTCGTGATAGCGCATATGTGCGAGATGCCCGGTGGGCGGAACCTCGAGAAACGGCTTCTCAAAAGTCCCCATGTAGTTGCCCATGCACCCGACCCACTCCTGCCCTTCGGGTGTGGTGCCCGCCATCACGATCATATCACGGCGTTCAAGGTCGGGCATGGCATGATAAAGCGAGACATAGTCGTTGAACATATGATCACGCGGGCGATCTCGATCACCATAAGGCGCGCACATATGAACGACGCAATCGCGCGCGAATGTGCTTTCAAGGGCCGTGCGCATTGGGCGTGGTTTCGGATCGGCCATCACCGCGCGCCATTCCGCGATCTGTGCTTTGAGTTCGTCCGGCGTGCTCACTCGGCGGCCTCACGATACGGTGCCGCCTGCCCATAAGGCACATTCAGCCCGCCATAGCGCCGCACGCGGATGTTGCACTGTTCGGCGTGGCCGACGAACCCCTCCAGCATGCAAAGCCGCGAGCCGCATTCACCAATCATGGCCGCCGCTTCATCTGTCATGATCTTCTGATAGCTGTGGGTTTTCAGGAACTTGCCAACCCAAAGCCCGCCGGTATAGCGCCCGGCCTTCTTCGTGGGCAGCGTGTGGTTGGTGCCGATCACCTTATCGCCGTTGGCCACGTTAGTACGCGGTCCCAAGAACAGCGCGCCATAGGAATGCATGTTCTCCAGATACCAGTCGTCGCGATCCGTCATCACCTGCACATGCTCGTAGGCCATGTCGTTGGCGACGCGCAGCATCTCATCATGATCGGCGCACAGGATCACGTCGCCATAGTCGCGCCACGAGGTCCGCGCGGTCTCGGCGGTCGGCAAAATCTGCAAAAGCCGCTCGATCTCAATCATCGTCTCTTCGGCCAACCTGCGGGAGTTGGTGATCAGGGCGGCGGGCGAATTATACCCATGCTCGGCCTGCCCCAGCAGATCAGTGGCGCACAACTCGGCATCGACGGTATTATCGGCAATCACCATCGTCTCGGTTGGCCCTGCGAAAAGATCAATCCCCACGCGCCCGTAAAGCTGCCGCTTGGCCTCGGCCACAAAGGCGTTGCCGGGACCGACGAGCATATGCACCGGCTCAATCGTTTCCGTCCCCAGCGCCATCGCGCCCACTGCCTGAATACCGCCAAGACACAAAATCTCATGCGCGCCGCCCAAAGACATCGCGGCGACAATCGCCGGGTGTGGGCCACCATCGACGGGAGGAGCGCTGGCGATGATGCGCGGCACGCCCGCCACGCTGGCCGTCAGCACCGACATATGCGCGCTTGCCACCATAGGAAACTTGCCGCCGGGCACATAGCAGCCCACCGACTGGACGGGGATGTTCTTGTGTCCAAGAATGACACCGGGCAGCGTTTCCACCTCGATATCTGTCATCGAGGCGCGCTGTGCCTGCGCAAAGGTGCGAATCTGGTCTTGCGCGAACTTGATGTCGGCCATGTCGCGGCTCGACACCTTTGACATCGCCGCCTCGATCTCGGACGGAGTCAGGCGGAAATGATTCGGCTCGTAGCGGTCAAACTTGGCCGAGAGATCGCGCACAGCGGCGTCGCCCCGCGCTTCGATGTCGGCCAGGGTGTCTTCGACCACAGCGCGCGTCCTGGCATCATCTTTGGCGATTTCAGCGGCGGATTTGCTGCGTTTCAGATACTCTGCCATCTCAACTCATCCCTGTCTTCTTGGGTGCAAAGACATCAAACCCCATCTGCAAAAGCACATGTGGGATGTCGACGAAGACCCAGTTTTCCATCAATTTATCACCCTCGCGCCGCCACCAGTCGCAGACCCTCATGTAAAGGCGCTTGTCGGTAACAGGCTGGCCCAGAAACGGTTTGGCCTGAATCATGTTCAGCGAAGGCCACCCACCAGAGGCGATGTAATTGCCGTCGGCAAAGCGGGCGAAATGCCTTGTCTCACTGCCCTTCACCGAGCCGCCGATCCATTCACTGAACGCACTCTCAAACGGCACCTGAAACCCGGCGAAATTCTCGATTCCAATGAAGCTGCCAAAGGCGGCGGGCCCGTACCATATCATGTCGTCGTGCCAATATGGTCGCCAAGCCTCGTCTTTCGTGGCCAGACTGCGCAGCATCTGCGTAACCATCTGATAGGACGACGCGCTGCGCTCAGCGTCATTTTCTTGCCATTGCAAACCGTCTTGCGGAACTGGCCCGGCCAGATAGCCGGTATAGCCGCGATCCCGCCCAGGGCTTTCGCTGATCGGCCATTGACCAGCGGCAATCATCAACTCGGGGATATCCAGATAGATATAGCTTTCGACAGCCTGCCCGTTCTCGATCCGGTGAAATTCGCCAAAGCGCAGGTGAGCAAGTGTGCCGGTCGGGGCAATCCCCAACCACGGCGCGCCGAAATGGCCGGTGTAATAGCCGGTCGAGGTCGCCCAAACGCCACCCTCGAATGCGCCTGCGAAGACGACGTAATCAGTGCGGATCAGATGCGCGAAGGCTGCTTGAAGTGGCGCAATGAAGTCTCTCGCGTACCCCACGACAGTCATTTCGTTGAACGGATGCACCACGTTGATCGCGGCACCTTCAGCAAAGAACGCGTCCGCAGCAGCAGCATCTGGACGCGGCGACGCCTCGACGTACTCGCGAAAGACGGATTTGGCCGCTGCAATGCAGACAGTATCCGTCACCCTTTTACCGCCCCCGCGGTCAGGCCACTGACGATCTGGCGCTGGAAGAACATGACCAACACGAACAAGGGCGCTGTCGCCGAGACAACGGCGGCCACCGCAAACATGACGTTGCCTTCGGTGTACGTCGTGCCCAGAAATGCCGCGATCTGCGGCACCATGGTGCGGTTGCTCTCGCTCAGCAGCATCGCGGTCACGGCGAAATCGTTGTAAGCCAGAAGAAAGCTGAAAAGCCCAGTGGTGATCACGCCGGGCCACATCACCGGGATGATCACGTGGCGAAACGCCTGAAACTGCGTACACCCGTCCACCTTGGCGCTTTCGTCCAGTTCCTTGGGGATATTCTGGAAAAACGAATGCAGCATCCACAGTGTGAACGGCTGGTTGATCGCGACCAAAACGATGATCGCGGTGGGCAGAATACCCCAGACGTTCCACTCAAAGAACGGCAGCATGTATCCGGCGACCAGCGTGATCGGCGGCATTGCCCGAAAGATCAGCGCAATGATCAGCAGCCAGAACACATAGCGAAAGCCTGACCGCGAAAGCGCATAGCCGCCCAGCGTTCCGATGGTTAATGAAGTGAGGACAACGAAGAAGCACACGATGAACGTATTGAGCACGTTGGTCCAAAACTCGTTCGTCACCCAGGCCCCGTAATACCCCGCACCGGTGAAGGGGCTTCCGTGCGTCTTTTGCGTGCCCTCGCCGGTCAGCGCGTTGGTCCAGTCGGCGATGGAGAAGAAATCCAGCTCGACCTTGAAGGACCCCCAGAACGTCCAGATGAACGGGAAGGCCGCCATGATCAGCCAGATCACGATAAAGCCATTCGTCAGAAACCGTAATCCCAACGGCATTTTCTGTGCCTGCGATGCCATCAGACACTACTCCCTTTGAAATCTCGCCAGGTGCGCACAAGGACCGGCGACAGCAGGATCGCAACGCCGAGGATCGTCAGCACCGAGGTTGTGGCGGCCGCCGACAACTGTCGGGTCTCGCCCCCAAGGTCGTTGAAGATGATCCAGCTCAGGCTGGTGGCATGGGCCTGCGCATTGAAGCCAACGATTTCCTCGAAGACGCGGAAGTTATCCATCAGCTTGATCAGGGTCACGAAGGTGACCAGCGGCATCAGGTGCGGCACGACGACGTATCGCAACTGCTGGAACCGGCTGGCCCCGTCGATCTGGGCCGCCTCGATCTGGTCTTGCGGCAGGGTTTGAAGACCAGCGTAGAACACCACGAAGGCAAACGGCGCGGAATGCCAGATCCCGTAGACGATCAGCGAGATCCACATCAGTGTCGTCGACGCCTTGAGCGATAGTTGCGGATCGCCCGAGAGGTAGATGATCAGGTTGCCGATGATCCCCCGGCTGTCAATCATCCAAAACAGGATCATCGCGCCAATAATCGGCGTTACGATCATCGGAAGCAGCGAGAAGAAGATCACCAGACCCTTAAGATGGCGGTGAAGCGAATTGACCGCCAGCGCGATGACAAGGCCCAGCAGGATCAGCAGCGGCACGGTGACAAAGGTATAGGTCAGCGTAAACGCCAGTGCACGGTAGAACGGCAGGTTCGACAGAACGCCAAAGAACTCACCCATCGTGGCGGATGTGGCCCAGGCCTCTGAAACGGCCTCGACGGCCAGATGGCCGCGATCAAAGTAGATTTCCAGCCCGACAAAGCGCCCCAAAGGCTCGGACGCGCGCAATTCTGCGGTGGCTTGCTGATCGATGGTGGTTTCGGTCTGGCAGCCGAACGGGCCACAGTTTTCCACCTCGATGATCACCGCTTCATGCGGCGCGTAGATAGACTGGGTTATCACCGAAACGATGGGCAAAGCGATAAACAAAAGCATCGCCAGCCCGGTCGGCAGGAAGAACCAAAAGAAGGTGCGATGTTTCATGGGCTTTTCGTCTCAATGGCGGGTGTTGCAGGGGCAGATGCGCCCGCCCCTGCAGTCGTTGGCTTAAAGGAAGCCCTTTTCCTTGGCCGCAGCGATGTAGGCGGCTTCGACGTCCTTCAACGCTTGCTCGGCACTTTCCTTGCCCTGCATGAAGTCTGCCAACTCGTTGCCCAGAGCGGTGTGCATCAGGCCCATGTAAGGCAGCATCGGGTAAGGAATGGTGCCCGCGTTCGCGGCTTCAAACACGCCCACGGCGGCATCGGTCGGCTGGTATCCTTCGATCAGCCACACCGCCTGCTTGGCCACCTCACCGTCATCAAGAATGGACGGATCAATCGCGTTGGTCAGCGCAACGAAGGTCGCTTCTGCTTCGGCGTCCGAGATGTTCTTGGCCACGGTCCAGCCGTCCCACCACAGGGTCGATGCAGGTGTGGAGCCTCCGCCAACGGTCATTGGTCCTGCAATCGCAAAACCGTCGATCACCTCTTGCGGGACGCCATCGGCTTCGGTCATCGTCGCTGCCCGGCTGCCCCACATGTTCATGATTGCCACGTTGCCGGCGCGGAACTCGGCGTTTGTGGCGTTTGAATCGTGGGTCAAAAAGTCGGGGTTCATGTACTCTGAAAGCGCTTTCATCATCTCCAGCGATTTGATGCCCGCTTCAGAGTTGACGTTCGGCTCGGCCGACCCGGCTTTGAAGAACTCACCGCCGTAGCCAAGGAACATGTTGTTAAATTCCTGTGCCAGGTTCCAGCCCGCGGCATAGGCACCGCCAACGGGGTTTTCCAAAATACCCTGCTCGCGGATCATCTTGGCAGCTTCCAGCATGTCTTCATAGGTTTTCGGCGGCTCTACTCCGATCTGCTCAAGAATGTCCGAGCGATAGACCAGATGCTGCGCGTTTGCCATGAATGCCACGGCCATCACCTGTCCGTTGATGGTGATCAGCTGGTTCTTTTGCAGGTCTTGGCCGTGCTTGGCGACCAGATCATCCAGCGGGCGAATGACATCGTCGTTCATCAGCGCCACGATGGAAGAGTTGGCAATGATGGCAGAGGTGTATTCAGCCGGGTTGCCCTGCATACCGGGCAGGTTGATCTTCTGGTGGTCAGCGGTGAGGTTTGTGGTCACTTCCGCGCCAGAACACGCCTGTGCGCCTGCGCCCACAGTCTGGATGGCGGGGAATTCATTGCCCACGATCGAGACACGGGCCTCAATGGTGCAGCCATGGCCATCGGCCAAGGCGGTTGTACCTGCAAGGACCGTGACGGCGCCAGCAAGTGCGAATTTTTTAAGGATCATTACAATCTCCCTGGTTTGGCGATGCGTCTTGCAATCACGCACCGTTTGGTTTGCAGGTGTTACCCTGTAATTCGCGCACCGCTCGATCCGTCGAACAGGTGGCAAATATCGTGTGGAACCGAAATGGACACCGGGTCTCCGATCTCGGCTCTGAAATTCTTGTCGGCGCGCACAGAGACCAGCGCGCCCGCGATCCGCACCGAGATCATCGTGGCATCGCCCAGCAGCTCCAGCGTGTAGATCGGCGCGTCGATCTGCCCGCCGCTTGCGACGACAGAGGCGTCTTCGGCACGGAAGCCCAGCGTGGCTGGCCCATCGGGAGCGGCCACCGAGATGGCGACGTTCTGCGCCTTGAAGACGCCGCTTTCCACGTGGCCTTCCATCAGGTTCATCGCCGGGTTGCCGATGAAACCGGCCACAAAGGTGTTCGCGGGTGTCTCGTAAATTTCGGTCGGCGATCCGACCTGCTGCACCACGCCTTGTTTCATCACCACAACACGGTCGGCCAGCGTCATTGCTTCGATCTGGTCGTGGGTGACGTAGATGGTCGTGACGGCCAGCTCGTGGCTAAGGTTCTTGATCTGCGCGCGGGTCGAGACACGCAGCTTTGCGTCAAGGTTCGACAGGGGTTCATCCATCAAAAATACGTTCGGTTCGCGCACAATCGCACGGGCAAGCGCAACCCTTTGGCGCTGGCCGCCCGACAAGGCAGCAGGCTTGCGGTCCATGAAATCCTCAAGCTCGACCATCGCGGCAGCACGGGCCACTTTTTCGTCTGCGTTGTCCAACTCGCCCCGCACTTTCAGCGGAAACCGGATGTTCTCGGTCACGCTCATGTTGGGGTAAAGCGCATAGCTTTGGAACACCATCGCCACGTCGCGATCCTTTGGTTCCAGATCGTTGACGCGTTTGCCGTCGATCAGAATGTCGCCTTCGGTGGCGTCCTCAAGGCCTGCGATCATCCGCATGGTGGTTGTCTTGCCGCATCCCGATGGACCAAGCAAAACCAGAAACTCCTTGTCGGCAATCGTCAGATTGAAATCATCGACACCAACAAACGACCCCCACCGTTTGCTAAGATTACGGAGCTGAATTTCTGCCATTTCGGCAATCCCCCAAAAAGACGCCTTTTGCATGCGTATGCAAAAGACTAGGCTTTCGGGATCGGAGTTGGCAAGTCATTTTTGCATACGTATGCAAAACTCAAAGCCAGCTTTCACCAACCACATGAATTAGATTGCGAAAATGTCAGACCTTCAAGCGGCAAAGTCAGTTGCCAAAGCCTTTCACGCCGCATTGGATGACCCGTCGCAGGCCTTGGCCGACACGTTAAAGCGCCATCTTTCGCCCGATCATCTGTGGCGCGGGTTTCATCCGTTTAACGAAGTGACTGGCCCCGAAGCCCTTGTCGAAACCTTCTGGCAGCCCTTGCATGAAAGCCTGACACATTTGCAGCGACGCGAAGACGTCTTCTTTGCCGGGCAAAACCGCATCGCGGGGCAAAACGGCACATGGGTCGCCTCGATGGGTCACCTGATGGGGCTTTTCGATGCGCCATTTCTGGGCATTCCGCCCACCGGGAAACTGGCGTTCCTGCGCTATGCCGAGTTCCTGAAAATAGACGGCGACCGGATCACCGAGACCGCCATGTTCTTCGATGTGCCCCATCTGATGGATCAAGCGGGCATTTCGGTTTTTGGCCCACAGCGTGCAGCAGAGCTTGTGCAACCCGGACCTGCCACGCACGACGGCATTCTCCTTGATCGGCAGGACCCCGGCGAGGGAGACAAAACCCTCAAGATTCTGAACCAGATGATCGCAAACCTTGGCCAGTGGCAAAGCGATCTGCCGTTGGAAGAGGAACTGCGCCTGACGTGGGACGAAAGGATGCTGTGGTGGGGACCGACCGGGATCGGCGCCACCTATACGATCGAGCGCTATGCCAAACAGCACGCCGGTCCCTTTCGCGCCAATTTCAGCGCGCGCTCCGGCACCGGGCACATCGCGCGCATCGCTGAAGGACACTATGCGGGCTTTTTCGGCTGGCCCAACTTCACCGCGCGCCTGACCGGTGATTTTTTGGGGCTGCCCGCCAGCGACACACCCGGTGCGTTTCGGGTGATCGACATGTATCGACGCAAAGGTGACAAGCTGGTCGAGAACTGGATATTCATCGATCTGCTGCACTTTGCCAAAACCCAAGGGCGCGACATGCTGGCCGAGGCTTTGGCCAAAGCGCGCTAGGCGGCGGCGTCAGAATGGTGCACAGTCAGCCAAAATTCGACGGAGATCGCATGTCCAATACCTATTACACCCCCAAAGGCGGCCTGCCCGGTCAGGATCAGCTTTTGACCGACCGCGCAGTGTTCACCGACGCCTATGCCGTGATCCCCAAGGGCACGATGCGCGACATCGTGACAAGCGCCTTGCCATTTTGGGAGGGCACGCGGCTTTGGGTGTTGTCGCGGCCCTTGAGCGGTTTTGCCGAGACGTTTTCGCAATACATCATTGAGGTCTCGCCCGGTGGCGGCTCTGACCGGCCCGAGACGGATGCCTCTGCGCAAGGTGTTCTTTTCGTGGTCGACGGCACCATCGAGCTTACCTTTGACGGCGACACCCACGCGATGGGACCCGGCGGCTATGCTTACCTGCCTGCGGGCAGTGCTTGGACGGTGAACAACAGGTCTGACAAGGTGGCCAGCTTTCATTGGGTCCGCAAAGCCTATGAGTCGGTTGAGGGCCTTGCAGCACCTGAGTTTTTTGTGACCAACGAGCACGATGTCGCGCCCGTCCCGATGCCGGGCACTGACGGCAAATGGTCGACAACCCGCTTTGTCGACCCAACCGACCTGCGCCACGACATGCACGTCAACATCGTCACCTTCGAACCTGGTGCGGTGATCCCCTTTGCCGAAACCCACGTGATGGAGCACGGGCTTTATGTGCTGCAAGGCAAGGCCGTCTACCGGCTTAATCAGGATTGGGTCGAGGTTGAGGCAGGCGACTATATGTGGCTGCGCGCCTTTTGCCCGCAAGCCTGCTATGCCGGTGGGCCGGGGCAGTTCCGCTACCTGCTTTACAAAGATGTCAATCGCCACATGAGGTTTATCAGGCGATAATCGGCAGTGTGGTCACCGCATAATCAAGGCTAAGTGAGCGCTCCAGCACCGGATCGGTCAGCGACATGCGATACTGCGTGGCAGGGCGGACACCGTCAATCGCCGCCAGTGTCCCGCACAGCATCGCGTCACCTGATGCAAGCCCGGATGTTTTGATCAACTCTGTCAGCGGGCGGATCGCTGAAAGTGTTCCCAGTTGATATCGCACCCAAGCGTCGCCCTTGTTGATGTCACAGATCAATTTCAACTGGTCGAGGTGATCTGCCACCTCCTCCAACGGCCAAAGCTGGTGTGAGACCGGTTTGGCACAGACCTGCTTGGAGGAGGCAACCGAGACGGCTTCTAAAGCCCGGTCGGTGTGATCCGAGGCAAGACCTAACCAGATCTGCTCTTCTGCATGGATCAGCAAGGGTTCGACCTCGCCAGAGGTCTCCTCGCCCAACACCTGAATCTCCGGCGCCTGCGTCAGCAAGCTGTTTGAGACGCGGTAAAAGAGCGGCACTTCCGAGGGCGGGGCTACGCCAATGGCGCTGAGTTCTTCGATATGGTGATCCACGGCGGCGCGGTCGCGCCCGGTCCATCCGGCGACGATGACGCGCTTAATGTCGATCTCTTGCGCGCCAAGGGGTGTGTCGAACCGCATCGTCAGCCTTCACTCAAAATCGAGGGCAGGTAGAGAGCGATGCTTGGGAAAATGATCAGCAAAGCCACCATGATCAGCATCGCAATCACATAGGGAATTGCGCCCAGCATCACGTCGCTCATCCGGCCCGATTTTCGCGCGCCCTGTACGACGTAAAGGTTCAGCCCCACGGGCGGCGTGATCAGCGCCATCTCGATCAGCACGATCATCAGGATGCCGAACCAGATCGGATCAAACCCCTGGGCCACCACCAGCGGCACGATGATCGGGATGGTCACGACCATCAGCGACAGCGTTTCGATAAAGAACCCCAGCACGATGTAGATCAGCACGACCACAAGGATCAGGCCCATCGGCGACAGGCCCAGCCCGTCGAGCAGGCTTTGAAGCTCTTGCCCCAGACCGGCAGAGGCGAGCGTGAAGTTCAAAAAAGACGCACCAATCACCACCAGCATGATCATCGACGTGATCTTGATGGTGCCAAGGATGCTGTCGGCGAACATTTTGATGCTGACACCGCCAAAGATGGCCGCGATCAGAACCGCACCTGCGACGCCAACGGCAGCGGCCTCGGTGGGTGTTGCCCAGCCTTTGTAGATCGTACCGATGATGATGGTGAAAAGCAGGATAATGGGGATCAGTTGCAACAGCGCGCGCATCATCTCGGAAAGCGGGAAAACGCGGCGCGTGCCGCCCAGCTCGGGCTTGACCATGCAAATAAGCACGGTGATCAGCATGAACCCGATGGCCAGCGCGATGCCCGGCACAAGGCCTGCAAGGAAAAGCTGAGGTATCGAGGTTTGGGTGAGAAAGCCGTAGACGATCAGATTGATCGACGGCGGGATCATGATACCCAGCGTGCCGCCTGCGGCGATCGCGCCTGAGAAAAGCTTGGGGTCATAGCCCAGCTTTTCAGCTTGCGGCATGGCGACGGTCGCCACGGTCGCGGCGGTGGCAACGGAAGAACCTGAGGTGGCCGAAAACATCGTCGCTGTGGCCACGTTGGCATGCACCAAACCGCCCGGCAGCCAGCTGACCCAGCGGTCAAGCGCGGCGTAGGTACGGGTGGCTATGCCAGAGCGGACGAGGATTTCGCCCAAAAGCACAAAGAACGGAATGGCGATCAGCGTGGCGTTGTTCGAGGTGGACCAGACAAGGTTTCCCAGGCCACGGATCAGCGGGAACGGGCTGTAGAAGGTATCAACGCCGAAACCCAGCAAAAACAATACGATGCCCACCGGGATCGATAGTGTCAGCAGGCCCAGAAGCCCAACGGCAATGGCCCAGATCATTGCACCAGGTCCTCTTCACCAAAGCAGCCAACGGCCGTTTCTGCCTCAGAGAACCGGCCTTTCACGACCAGCATCACCGCAGCAATCAAGGTCAGCCAGGCCACAAGCGCAAACCAGACCCACCCAAGGAACCACGGCGTCTGCACCCAGGCAAGCGGTGTCTCCAGCGGGGTGTTGGCGCGCGAGGAATTTGCCAGTGACCGCTCCAGCACCGGCCAGCATTTAAAGGCAATCAGCGTCACCGTTGCCGTCAGCACGGTCATCGAGAACAAATCGAACACAGCGCGCCCCATCTGCCCGGTGCGGCGACGCAGCAGATCGATGCGCACATGCCCCAGCTCCAGAAGCGTGAAGGCCATCCCCCAGGATGTAGCGATGGCCATGACGTATCCTGAAATCTCGTCGGTTCCCCCGATGGAAGATCCCAATCGCCGCAATACGATATCCACCAGCACGATCAGAGCGCAGGCCATCAAAAGGATGCCTGTCAAAAGCGCAATGCCGTGGTTCAGCCGGCGAAGAGTGTGCAGCAATCGGTCTTCCATGGGGGTCCCCTTCGTTTAGCCGCCGATTGTCACGCCAACGGTTTCGCCCACGCTTGCGTTCCAGCGCTCGGCCCAGTCGCCACCGGCACGCTCGGCCCAGTCCGGCAGCACTTCGTTCACCAGAACGTCACGCGCCTTGGCAAAATCAGCGTCCGAGACCTCGACCAGCGCCATGCCGCGCGCGTCACCCGATGGGCACGCCCCATTGCCGGTTAGGCAGGCAATGTCATTTACCAAAGCATCCTGCGCGCTGTCCCATGCCGGGTCCTCAAACTCGGATTTGATCTGCGCCGAGATCAGCTCCTGCGTCTCAGCACTCAGGCTATTCCACTTGTCCATGTTCATTGCGGTGACCACGCTGTCCCAACCGCCCAGCGGGATCGGCAGCAGGTGCGTTGAAACCTCCCACCACCCGGCTGAATAGCCAGACCCTGCACCGGTAACGGCGCAATCCACAACGCCTTTTTGCAGCGCGCCGGGCACTTCCGAGAAGCTGACGTTCACGCCTTCCGCCCCAAGCGCTTCAAGGAATTTCGCCGTCATGCGGCCACTGGCGCGCACCTTTTTGCCTGCCAGATCGTCCAGACCGTTGATCTCGGCATTGCAGAACACCACCTGAGGTGGATAGGGCGCCACGGCCAGAACCTTGCTGTTAAAGCGCGCGGCATAGATGTCATCGACCATCGGACGGGCTGCGGCGACCATCGCACGCGCCTCGTCAGCTGTCAGCGCCAGAAGCGGCACGTCGAGCCCCTCCAGTTCAGGCGCATCGGCAACGGCATAGTCCGCCACGGTCATCGCCACGTCATATACCCCGTCGCCAAGCAGGCGAAACACGTCGCCCACACCAAGGTTCATCTGGTTGTGCGTTGTCAGCGAGACGTTGAAATCACCCGCCGCAGGCAAGGTTTCGCCCCAGAACGGTGCTTCGTACTGAATGTGCAGCGGCAGACCCGACCAGCTGCCGACAACCGAAAGATCCTCGGCTATGGTGGGGGTTGCAAGAACAGATGTCGCCATCAGGGCGGCAAAAGTGCGTTTCATGGTGTTCTCCTTGTTGGATGTCATTGTGTTTTGATTTCATTGGGTGACAGCACCGGGATTTCGGCATCCTCGGCGACATCGGTGATCAGCATGTGACCGGGTTTATGGGTGATACACAGCGGCAGGCGTGCATTTTCCAGCGCCACCTGCGGGGTCACACCGCAGGCCCAAAAGACCGGCACATGGCCCTCGGGCACCGGTGCAGGGTCGCCCCACTCGGGCTTTCCCACATCGTCGATGCCCAGACCCGCCGGATCGCCCCAATACACGGGCGCCCCATGAGCCAAAGGATAGCGGCGCGAAATCTCGGCGGCCTCTTGGACGCGATCTTCGGGAATTGCACGCATCGAGACGACCATTTTGCCCGAAAACGGACCTGCAGGCACGGTCTCGACGTTCGAACGGAACATCGGCACGGTTTTGTCGTTGTCGATGTGCCAAAGCGGGATACCCGCCTCCTGCAAAGCGCGCTCGAAGGTAAAGGAACAGCCAAGCGCGAAGACAACGAAATCATCCTGCCAGATATCAGTGATGTCGGTGACCGATCCGTCAAGCTTGCCATCGCGGTAGATATTATAGGCGGGCACATCGGTGCGAATGTCGATATCGCGGCCCATCGTGTGCATCATCGGATCGCCGGTGTCCGACACGCCGGTCAGCGGACAGGGCTTTGGATTGCGCTGGCAAAAACGCATGAAGTCAAGTGCGTAACGCTCTGGCATAATAGCCAGATTTGCCTGCAGATATCCCTGCCCCAGACCCGCCGTGTGGGATTGGTAGCCGCGACTTCTGATTGCGGCCCGCACGTCTGCCAACGGACTTTTTCGAAGTATTTCATACATGGCAATAGGCCCCGGTTCCCTGTGGATAGAGTGAAGGGGATACGGCATAAAAGCAAATCGATAATACTGACCACAACTGATCAAAAATTTTGATCACCGTCCGGAATACGCCAAGGCGACTTCCAATGCCACTTCTGCTGCCGTCCCGGTCAGCTGGCTTTTCGGCTCTCGCAGGTAAGACGCGGTGAATTGCAGCGGGCTTGGCACCCATCCAGGATCAAATTCGCGAATACGTCCGGCACGCACATAATCCTCGCCAAGCGCGCGGGGCAGAACCGCCACGCCGATATCCGCCTCGACCAGTCGAAAGCAGGCAGACAGCGAGGAGGATGGGAACAGCCGGACATCCGGCCCCACACGCTCGAACAGCAATTCCTTGAGTTCCCGAAAAGGGCGCGTGTTGCGCGCATAGGTCATCACCGGGCGGAGCAGCGCATCGCGGTCATCGGCGGTTTGCGCAGAGGTGTACCACGCCAGATCAAAGCCCGGCAGGACAATGTTATCGACCGAATACTCGGAAATCGGACCCAAAAGGATCGCCAGATCAATTTCGCGGTTCAGCAAGCTGCTGCGCAGGTGGCTGGAGACATCGACGTTCAGCTCGATCTCAAGCTTTGGATGCGCGCCGTGCAGCTTTGAGACAAGCTCGGGCAGCCAGCACTGCGCGATGGTCTCGGACGCCCCAAGCCGCAACCGCCCCTCGACGCCTGCAGGATCAACCACGTCGCGCTCTACCAGCTCGGCCAGATGCTCGAACTTTTCGGCATGGGCCAACAGTATCTCGCCCCGCTTGGTCAGCTTCATGCCAGCGGAGGTGCGGTCAAAAAGAGCGCAGGACAACATGTCCTCAAGGTTCTTGATCCGCGCCGTCACCGCAGGCTGCGTCAGCCCAAGCGCCTGTGCAGCGCGTCGCACACCGCCAAGGCGCACCACGCTCAAAAACGTCCGCATCTGTTCAATGGTAAACCGCGACATGGCTAAGTGGTGGCACATTACGTGCAGGTTGGACAGGGCGGCGATAACAGCACTGATTGCGGCTGTTCGGACGCCATCAGGACAGGATTTTTTGCAATAGCCCTGTCGCTCTTTCGGCTCTGGCAGTGCAGAAATCCTGGTCTGGTGCCGCCTGGCGTCCGATCACCCGGCGGATTTGCAGATCACCGATCAAAAGGTCGAGATAAAGACCAACTGCCGCTTCGGTGTCCTCAAAAGACAGTTGGCCCTTCTGATGTGCCGCCTCCATCACTCGCACCAGAAGCGGCAGAACAGACTCGCGCCCGGCCTGCGAAAGGGTCACCCCAAGCACGCCACTTCGGTCCGCCGCAGCAGCACGGTTCAGCGCGATAGCGCGGTCTCCCAACAAAAGTGTCAGCAGTTTAGGCCCAAGAAGCCCAAGAATGGCGAGTGGATCAC
The DNA here is from genome assembly GCA_013003245.1 of Silicimonas sp. Classification (GTDB taxonomy): domain Bacteria; phylum Pseudomonadota; class Alphaproteobacteria; order Rhodobacterales; family Rhodobacteraceae; genus JABDJX01. Next base: position 33,370 of record JABDJX010000235.1, read on the forward strand.
GATCGGCGGAGAGTTCTGCTTCCAGCAGAGATTTGATTTCGGCTGCGTTGCGCGTGACCAGCGCTTTGTAAAGCCCCAGCTTGTCCCCGTACCACTTGTACAGTGTTTCGTTTGAGGCACGCGCCTGCTTTGCGATGCTTTGCATGGACGTGCCCGCATAGCCCTTTTGTTCAAGAACCTTATAGGCGGCACTCTCAATCTGGTCCTGTCTGATGGTTTTGTTTTCTTCTCTCATCGAGATCTCCCTCGGGGCTTGACAGTAACCGTAACTAAAATTACGGATACGCACAACCGTAATGTGAATTACACTTTTGGAGAAATGAAAAATGCCAGACAACCGTGCCTCTATCGCAGCCCTTTCCAGTTTGATCCTGCTGCAATTGGTGATGCTTTCAGCGCTCTACGCCGACATTGCACCGCATCCGCCAGCCTCGACGCCGCTCTTCGGCATGGCCCCGTTCATCGCGGCCTCCGTCTCAGCGGCGTTTTCCGCCATCGTTCTTGGCCCGCTCAGCGGAACTTCCGGGCGTATCCTGAGCGGCATTGCTGTGTTGCTGGCGCTGGTCTCTTTTGGTCCGCAGAAATATCTCGACGCGCAGTTTGCGCTGATCTGGCCCGCTGTCCTTTCCGGCCAAATTGCGGCCCTGACAGTGGTGGCGCAGATCGTTGGGTCACTCCGGCGCACGCAGCCTGTGCCACAGCACTCCTGAAATGAGCGGACCCATGAACATTACACTGATCACATTCGCCTTTGTCGCACTTGTCACCGTCGGCACGCCCGGGCCAACCGTGCTATTGGCCCTCACAAACGGATCGCGCTATGGCTTGCGCCGTGCAGGCATCGGGATTTTCGGCGCAGCACTTTCTGACATTGTCCTGATCGCCTGCGCAGCCTTCGGGCTTGGAGCCGTGCTGTCAACATCGGCATTCTGGTTCAGTGTGGTGAAATGGGTCGGTGTGATCTATCTGGCGTGGCTCGGTGTTCAAATGCTGCGCTCTGCCGGACAGGTGCACTCATTGGCAGACGGACAAGGCATGCCGCTTGAGGACGTCCACGGCACACCACGCCGTGTCTTTCAAAAAAGCTTTCTCGTGGCGGTCACAAATCCTAAAGGCTACCTGTTCTTTGCAGCCTTCCTGCCGCAATTCATCGTTACCTCGCAGTCTCTTCCAGCACAGTACGCCACGCTGACCTTGATCTTTGTGGTGGTGGATGTGGCCGTCATGGCCATCTATGCAGCCCTTGGTGCACACGCCATACGGTTCCTGCGTCAAACAGGAGCGATGTGGCTTGAGCGCGTCTGTGGCGCGACATTGCTGATCCTTGCCGGAACCCTTGCAAGCTATCGCAACGCAAACGCGTGATAACAGGTGTGAAAGTGGTGCGGTCGGAGAGACTCGAACTCTCACGAGTGTTACCTCACAGCGACCTCAACGCTGCGCGTCTACCATTCCGCCACGACCGCACAGTCAGGCTTGGTGCGGCGGTAGATAGCGTCGCAGGGGTGGCTTGTGAAGAGGAAATCGCAAGAAAATGCGGCAGGCACGGCTGCGCGTGGCAGCCGCGCCGATCTTGTTACTTTGTGACGTTGAACGACGGCAGCGCTGATGCTGGCTGCACAGGTGCTGTCATCGTCCCGGCTTTGCCACCCGTGCCCCAAGAGGACGCGGTGCGGATCAGCTCGGTGCGCTCGGATTGACCGGGCGCGAAGACCGCCGGTTGGCCTGCGTCCAGCGCATCGATTGCCATGGTGTACCACTGCCCGGCCAGATCGGAGCGTTGTGTCGCCCCAAAGCCCTGGCTCAGGTGGTGACCCATCAGCTCGGCATAGACCCGCTCGCCCAGTGCTGTCAGCAACAGGCCCGAGCCAATCGCCACGTCCATGTCATCGGTGCGATACCCCACCGAGAGGCAGATTTTGGCGGTTGCTGCCAGTTGCTGCGGTGCCATGCCGGTGGTCAGAATAAAGCCCGACACGCCCTGCAGCACCTCGCCGCTGGATTTCAGCGACAGGGCCGCGACGTGATCTTTCATCACAGGGCCAAAGGATTGACACTGTGCGGCGATCTGATCCGTGCCCACGCCCTGAACACCCGAGGCAAGGTCCTCACCCGTGGCAATCGCATAGGTGCGCGCAAGGCAGAACTGCTCGTTCAGCACCACATTCGGGTCGCTCATGCTCGCCAGTTGGGTGAAGCCGCCATTGGTGTTGGTCAAAAGCGAGACCGTGTTGCAGTGCGAGGCCAGCGACAGGCCAGAGCCGCCACCAAGGAAATTTGGCAAGGCCGTGCCTTCGTCCTTCAGCGCCATCACCGGTGGTGATGCCACCTCGGTAGTGGTCGGCGCTGGCTGTGGAGCCACGGCTTGCGGTGTCGGTGCGACCACAACCGTCGTCTGTGGCGCTTGTGGAGCCGGCGTTACAACGCCCGCCGCCTGATCACGGTACTGCAACAACAGCCCACGTGTGCCAACAGAAGCGATCTGCTGGTTGGTCACAGCGCCGCCGACTATCGCACGATTATAGGACGACAGCAGAAAACTCTTTTCGTACTGCGACAGATACCCTGTTGGCGGATACCCCAAAGCGGCCTGATACTGCGACACAGCCGTGCGCGAGCGACGGCCCATCACGCCATCGGGCGCACCGGCAGGAAAGCCGAAATAGTTGAGCGCGGTCTGCACTTCGCGGTTCTCGGCACGCGCGGCCGAATAGACCGGCTTGCGGTACACCTTGCGCGTGACCGTCCTGCGTTTGTTATTCTCGTTGACAATGGCACCGCCAATGATGCCACCGATCACACCGCCCACAAGCGCATCGCCTGCGTCGGCCTGGGCCTGCATCGTAGTGGTGGCAAAGAGTGCGGCTGATAGAGCGGCAGCGGTTTTAAAACCGGTTTTCATAAAAAGTCTCCCCGTAGCAAATGTATTCAACTGGCGCGATTAAACACCGCAAAACCGATTCTGTCGTCCCCAAATCCCGAAATTTCACGATTGATTGGACTTTTCACTGTGCAGGCAAGGCTGTAACGCGAGAGATATGGTCGAATGGATCACATCAGACGGGCTGACCGACTATGAAACCGCCCTTGCCGTGATGGAAGCGCGAGCGGCCGACATTCGTGCTGGTAAGGCGGACGAGGCGATCTGGCTGGTCGAGCACCCTGCCCTTTATACTGCTGGCACCTCTGCCAAGCCCGAAGACCTGACCGATCCTGACCGTTTCCCTGTCTATGAGGCCAAACGTGGCGGGCAATACACCTATCACGGACCCGGCCAGCGGGTGGCTTATGTGATGCTCGATGTCTCAAAGCGCGGCCAGGACGTGCGCCGCTTCGTGCACGATATGGAAGCCTGGATCATCGCCACTTTGGCAGAGTTCAACGTAACAGGCGAGCGGCGGACGGGCCGCGTTGGCGTCTGGGTCACCCGCCCCGAGAAGCCGCCCCTGCCCGATGGGAGTATGCGCGAAGACAAAATCGCCGCTTTGGGGATCCGCCTGCGCAAATGGGTGTCGTTTCACGGTCTGTCGATCAACGTCGACCCGGACCTGTCACACTTTGACGGCATCGTGCCCTGTGGCATTCGTGAGCACGGCGTGACCTCGCTGGTTGATCTTGGGTTGCCGGTGACAATGGCCGATGTGGATGTGGCGTTGCAGCGGACGTTTGGTGATGTGTTCAGGTGAAGGGCCGCAGGAAAGGTGTTTCTGAAGGGCTGTTTTGTCCCTTCAGGCAGAGCCAGGGCCAATTAGATCGAAAAGGCATCGGCATTTTTCCGCACCCTTGCGCGGGCCACGGCGGCAAGACCAGCAAGCCCGCCCAAAAGCAAAGGAAGACTGGCGGGGATTGGAACCTCGGACATATCAACGCGCTCAAAGATCAGCTCTGGGTTGCCAAACGCTTCATCAAGCCCTTCTTCCACACGGATCAAACCGACCCCGGGCGCATAGTACTTGAACTCCCGGGCCTCCGGATCAAGCGACGTGGTCTCAAGAATGGCCAGGACGTCTTCAAAAACCGACCCACCTGATGTGACCGTTAACCCTGTCGCCCAGATCATCGCCTGATCCAGAGCGGCATCGGCCGGGGACACTTCCTGAAAGTACTCGAACCCTACAACGATCTCTGCGGGCATGATCCATCCGGGAAGTGCTCCGTTTTCGCCGGCAATCCATGCCGAGGAATTGTTTGTCTCGATCAGATTGCCGTCATCGTCATAAATGTAGTTGATCACGTCTTCGCCCATATACCAGACATTTCCGTCGGTATCCTGCGCGTAATAGTCAAAGGTGTCTTCGACCAGCAGGCCATCCTCAAAGGCCAGATCACGCTGAACTGTTGTCTGGACCCCCAAGATGACGCGTCCGGGGCCGCCAAAGGACAACTGACTTTCTTCAAAGAAGGCCTCGCCGTCTTCGTCGATGCCAGATGCCTGCACCGTTGTTTGGTAACTTGGGTCCAGAGGGAAATAGGGATTATCAATGGCGGCCCCGGCGTCAAATGTTGCTGCGTCAAAGTCGGGGATAAACGTGGCAGCAACACTGGCGTGCACGCCTGCCATAGTGAACATTACAGAGGCGCACATGGCCAAACACAACCCTGGCCGTTTATTGAGGCAAACTACAAAAGGCATGACATTTCTCCTTAATGTGCACAGTGGCAGGCGATAAGGAGAGGCTGCCTTGGACATCGTGCCGCTGACCATCTGACATCCGTTCATCTGCGCCTATTCTGCGACCTTTCCTACAAATGTCAGATGAATTTCCGGCATTGCGCTATAGTGTGGGCACCAGTGAGGTGTGACATGAAGATTTCGGTCCATCTGGTCGTTTACGTGTTTGGCGTTGCCACGGCATTGACCGCGGTTCTGACGGTGATCGATTCCCTTTTGACTGCAGAGCCAATAACCCGGGGCGACGTCGCCACTGATTTTGTCGAACTGCTGGTTTTGAGCGTCGCCATGGTTGCCAGTGCGGTCGTGGTTGATCGCGTCCGAGGGCTGGAGCAAACCACCTCCCAAATGCGCGCCGACCTTGAAGAAGCAGCGCACGCAGGTCGGGCGTGGCGACAGCAAAGCGAGCAAATATTCCAAGGGCTTTCCGCCGCGGTGGCTGCACAGTTTGACGAATGGGAACTTACGGACGCCGAGGCAGAGGTTGCCGCCCTGATCCTCAAAGGCGTGGCGCTGAAAGAGATCGCGGGCCTGCGCCACACCTCTGAGGCGACCATTCGCCAGCAGGCTCAGGCCATCTACCGCAAGTCAGGATTGGGCAACCGGTCGGAATTGGCCGCCTATTTCCTTGAGGATCTTTTCGATGTTGCGGGCGCACAGTTATCAACGACCCGCCTCTCGGAGCCGACACACTGACGAAAAGCATGACGCACCGCTAAATCCTCACCACCCTTACACAATCCTGTCCCAATCATCTGATTGTTTCCAAGAGGAAATCCCGCCCGAAATCGGAGCGCGACCTCTTGTAACGGAACCGTGAGCACCCCATATCCATTGTATACCACGGAATACAATAGAGAGGCCGAACCATGTTCGACCTATATTTAACGGAACCTTTCGTTCCGTTCACAATCGCGCTCGCCCTGCTTTTCGGGCTGTTGGCGCTGGAAATTTTGCTCTCGCTGATCGGCGCAACTCTTTTGGGGTTGGGTGCGGATGCAGACGTCGACCTGGACCTTGATATCGACAGCCCTGATCTGGGCGATCTGGATATCGACTTTGGCGAGGCGGATGCATCGATGTTCGACTTTGCCGAGCCGGAATTTGACGCCGAGATGGGCGATGCGCCTGCTGCACCCACTGGCCCCGCCTCATGGCTGGGGATTGGCAAAGTTCCGACGCTGATCTGGATTGCGGCGGTTTTGCTGGCCTTCGGTGTGTCGGGACTTGTGCTGCAGACCCTGTCACTGGGCCTGATCGGCCTTGCCCTTCCAGCACTTCTGGTCACCCTGCCTGCCGGCATCGCGGCGATCTGGTTTGCCCGCCGCTTTGGCATAGTCTTTGCCCGGGCGCTGCCTAAAACCGAGACAAGTGCTCTTTCCAACCGCCATTTGGGCCGCCGCACTGGTGTTGTCACCCAAGGCACCGCGCGGCGCGGATCGCCTGCCGAAGTGCGCATCACCGACCGCCACGGCAACATGCACCACTTGCGTGGTGAGCCGCTGAAGGACGAAGACACCATTACCGCAGGCACCGAAGTGCTGGTCCTGCGCCACCGCTTTGACGAGGGCTACCGTCTGGTGCCGCTTGGGCCGACGTAACACCGCCCGACCCCCGGAATATTTCACCCGTAAACCGTTTTCAGAAAGGACCACATATGGACTATGTCACCCTTGGAATTATCGTCGCCAGCGTCATTGGCTTTCTGCTTTTCGTCGGCCTTGTTCTGGGCCGCCTTTACCGGCGCGCCACGCGCGAAGTCAGCCTGGTGAAAACCGGTGCGGGCGGCAAACGCGTGATCATGGACGGCGGCACGATCGTCGTGCCGCTGCTGCACGAAATCAGCCCGGTGAACATGAAAACGCTTCGTCTTGAAGTGCAGCGCAGCCACGAAGGCGCGCTGATCACCAAGGACCGTATGCGTGTCGATGTGGGGGTGGAGTTCTATGTCTCAGTAAATGCAACTGAAGAAGGCATTAGCCGCGCGGCGCAAACCCTTGGTGACCGGACCTTTTTCGTCGATCAGTTGCGTGAATTGATCGAAGGTAAGCTGGTGGACGGCCTGCGGGCTGTGGCCGCTCAGATGACGATGGACGAGTTGCATGAAAACCGTGCCGAGTTTGTCCAAGAGGTTCAAAACGCGGTTTCAGAGGACTTGCTGAAGAATGGTCTGGAACTGGAGTCCGTCTCGCTGACCGCCCTGGACCAGACCCCGTTTGAAGCTTTGGACGAGAACAACGCTTTTAACGCGGTGGGTATGCGCAAGCTGGCCGAGGTCATTGCGACCTCGAAGAAAGAGCGCGCCGAAATTGACGCCGATGCCAACGTGTCCGTCCGCCGCTATGCGATGGAAGCCGAGCGGCTGCGCCTGAAGATCGAACAGGACGAGCAGCAGGCGTCGATTGCCCAGCGTCAGGAGATTGCGACGCTGGAGGCCGCGCAGCAGGCCGAGATTGCGCGTCGTCAGGAAGAGGCGGAAAAAGAGAAGGAACAGGCCCGGATCAAGCGCGAAGAGGCAATCCGAGCGTCGGATATTGCCCGCGAACGCGCCATCCGCGAGGCCGAGATCAGCCGCGACCGCGAGTTGGAAGTGGCCGATCAGGAACGTCTGATCATTATCAACAAAAAGTCCGAAGAAGAAAGCCAAGCGCGTGCATCTGCTGACACCGCACGGGCCGAAGCGATCAAGGCGCAAGAGGCGATTGAGACGGCGCGCTCTGTTGCGAGCGCCGAGCGTGACAAGCAGATCGTGCTGATCGAAGCGCAGCGGGAGGCCGAACGTGCGGCCACGCGTGTGAAGATTGAAGCGACCGCCGAGAAGGACGCGGCGCAAGACCGCGCCGACGCGCTGCGCGAAGAGGCGCGCGCCGACGCCGATGCCCTGACCATCCGGGCGGAGGCGAAAAAGACCGACCTTTTGGCCGAAGCCGAAGGTCGCCGCGCGATTGTCGAGGCCGAGAACGCCATCGCCGAAGAGATCGTCAACATGAAGATCGCCCTTGCACGGTTGGAAAAGCTGCCCGAGGTGGTCGCTCAGATGGTCAAACCAGCCGAAAAGATCGATTCGATCAAGATCCACCACATCGGCGGCATGAACGGCATGCCCGGCGCGACTGGTGGCGGATCAGGCGGCGACAAAGCCCCGGTCAATCAGGCGCTCGATTCGATCATGGGCATGGCGGTGCAACTGCCTGCGTTAAAGAAACTGGGCCAGGAGCTTGGAGTTTCCATGGAAAATGGCGTCGCCGGTCTGGCGGACAGCCTGACTGATGAGGTCACGAACGAGCCAACAGCGATTGACGAGGCACCAGAGGTCTCTGAGCCTCAGACGCCGGAAGAGCCACCAACCACCCTGCCAGCAGAGTGATCCTGCAAAGGGGCCTTCGGGCCCCTTTTTCTTATTCCCATTCATGTCCATACGGATAATTTTGAACACGGCATTTTCGGATGTCGATCAAATTTTCGGCTGTGACATATGCACTATCACGCATGCACCTGCGCGATATATCGTCAATTTTATGCCTTAATCGACCCATAGCGTGCTTTGCGATGCCGATTTTCAAGGAGTTATTGACCTATGGCTGAGTTTGAAACCGCACAAGGCGCGTCGATAGGCACGCGAACCGCGGAAATCGACGAGGGCCTACGCGCCCATATGAATAAGGTTTATGGCCTGATGTCGCTGGCCTTGGTGGTCACCGCCGCCATTGCGGTGGCGATCGGGACAAGTCCCTATGCACTGACGATCATCTTTGGCACACCGCTCTTTTATGCCGTGGTTTTTGGCCCGCTGGCCCTGGTTCTGGTGCTGAATTTCAGCTTTCACCGCCTGCCGGTGGTTGTTCTGAACGGGATTTTCTGGGGCTATGCAGCGCTTACCGGGGCCTCCTTGGCCTCGATCTTCGTCTTGTTCGATTTGCCGAATATCTTTGTGGCCCTTGGCTCCACCGCTGTCGCATTTCTCGGTCTGTCGCTTTTCGGCTATTCAACGAGGAAAGACCTTGGCCCAATTGGCGCCTTCCTGATCATGGGCGCCTGGGGCCTTGTGGCCGTGTCGATCGGTGCGTTCTTCATGGGCGGCTTGGGCGATACGTTTTACATGGCGCTCAACGTGCTGACGATCATCATCTTTGCCGGCCTGACGGCCTATTACACGCAAAGCATCAAGAACACTTATTTGGAAGTGCGCTTGCACGGCGGACCCGAGGCGGAGATTTATCTTGAGAAAGCGGCCATCGTCGGGGCGCTGAGCCTTTACATCAGCTTTATTGCGATCTTCCGGTCGCTTCTGGCGCTGATGAACAACGACTAGGGATTCATCGGTCCTGAAATATGCCGGGGATCTGGGGGCAGCGCCCCCAGCGGATCGTCCGCGCGTCAGCGCGGGCGAAACAAGCTTTCAGAAAGGACCGTCTTCCAGAACACCGTTGGCGGACATCTGGGCGTAAAGCAGGCCTTCGCGCAGGCCGCGGTCTGCGACGGACAGACGGTCTGTGGGCCACACGCGCAAAAGCGCTTGCAAGATGGCCGAGCCCGACATGATCAGTGCGTGCCGGTCACGGCCAATCTGCGGGTCAGCGCGACGGCCTGCGGGGCCCATATCAAGGTACTTTCGGATCACCCGGTCGATCTGATCAGACGTCATGCGCAGCCCGTCCACCTTGCTGCGATCATAGCGGCGCAAGCCCAAGTGGCTGGCGGCCACAGTTGTCACTGTTCCCGAGGTACCAATGATCTGAAACCCCGCTTTGTCCTGAATGTCTTCATAAGGGGTGAATTCGGTCAGGTTTTCCTCGAAATGCCAGCTCATCAAAGCAAACCGCGCGGCATCATCATCCACATCATCAAACTGATCGCGCAGGGTGGCGACCCCCAGAGGTACCGAGATCCAGTCGACCACGCGGGCTGCGGGAAAGAGCGATTCCGGGTCCGGTGTAAAACCGGTGTGCAGCCGCATGATCGCGCGCGGGCGGTCGACCTTTGGCACGCGGCTCAGATCGATCCAGACAAGCTCGGTCGAGCCGCCGCCGATATCGACGACCATCAGCTGTTCGGTTTTGGTAGACACCAGCGGCGCACAGGAAACAACCGCCAAGCGCGCCTCTTCCTCGGGCTTGATCACTTCAAGGCGCAGTCCAGCCTCGCGGGCGATGGTGTTGAGAAACTGCTCCCCATTGGCCGCACGACGGCAGGCCTCGGTCGCGACCAGCCGGCGGCGTCTGACTCCATGTTTGTCAAGCTTCGAGCGACACACCTTCAGGGCCTGAATAGTGCGGTTCATCGAGGCGCGCGACAACTTGCCCGAGGCCTCAAGCCCGTGACCGAGCTGGACGGATTTTGAAAAGCTGTCGATGACATGGAACTGATTGCCCTTGGGTTGGGCAATCAGCATGCGGCACGCATTGGTGCCGAGATCCAGCGCGCCATAAAGCTCGGCCGGATCGGCTGTTTGAGGCGCCCCGTGCTCGACCTTGAGCGGGAGACGGTGCGCGCCCCTTGGACGCTTGGGCGGCATATCGCCCTCCGATTTCAGGTTGCGTTCAGCCTAAGACCAGAGCGACGAACAAAGCAAGCATTGTGCGCACGTATGTTCACAACTTTCATGAAAAACTCTCATCGCCCTGGGCTGTTTTTCTGCCCGTGAGCGTTCTAGGTGTCGTGAAGGTCGATAAAGATGTCGAAAACCGGCCCTTATGGCTTACAACATAGGCGTATCAGACTGGAAAGAAGGACGCGCGAAGATGCCCGATGTCACAATTGTTTACTGGCGCGACATCCCGGCGCAAGTCATTGTTGGCAAAGGACGACGGGCGGCCAAGCGGGTTCTGGACGCGCGGTTTGAACAGGCAATTGACCGCGCTGCGATGAAAATCGGCGCAAAAGACGCAGATGCGTACCTATCCGAATGGCGCAAGGTTGCGGCAGGTGCGCAGGACGGAGATGGCGAGGCGATCGCCAAGGCAAAGGCCGACGCGCTTGAGCAAGAGTATGACGCGGCGCGACTTAAGGCGCTGATTGATGCAGATGGCTGGGCGTGACGACACGGTTAGAAAGGCTCTGGATGGCACTTTTAAACTTCAGACGGAAAACGGACGGACGTGCCGTTGATCCAAAGGTCTCGGATTTTCTGACCGATTTCTCTATCGAAGTGATGCCGCGCACGGCCGAGAAGGTCGAGGATTTCCGCGCCATCCTGCCGGCGGGCACGCGGGTTTATATCGCGCACATCGAAGGCACGCCGATTGAAGACATGGTGGCCACGGCCAAGCGTTTGGCGGCCGACGGATTCCCCGTGATGCCGCATTTCCCGGCCCGGATCATAAAGGACAAGGCAACGCTTGGGGACTGGATCGCGCGCTATCAGGGCGAGGCGGACGTGCGCCAGGCGCTTTTGCTGGCCGGTGGTGTGCCGCAGCCGCATGGCGATTTTGATAGCTCAATGCAGCTTTTGGAAACCGGGCTTTTTGATCAGGCGGGCTTTACCAGCCTGCATGTGGCGGGCCACCCCGAAGGCAACCGCGACATTGATCCAAAGGGCGGCATGGCAAATGTCGATGCCGCTTTACGCTGGAAGAACGACTTTGCCACACGCACCGATGCGAAGATGGCGATTACGACACAGTTCGCCTTCGAAGCTGATCCGATCATCAAGTGGGCCAACGATTTGCAGGCGGCGGGCATCACCCTGCCCGTTCACATCGGCATCGCCGGACCTGCCAAATTGCAAACGCTGATCCGCTTTGCCATTGCCTGCGGTGTCGGCCCGTCGCTCAAGGTTCTGCAAAAACGGGCGATGGATGTCACCAAACTGGTGCTGCCTTACGAGCCGGACGATGTGGTGACCAAGCTGGCCGCCCACAAGGCTGCGAACCCTAACTTTGCCATCTCGCACCTGCACATGTTCCCCTTGGGAGGCATCAAGGCGGCAGCAACCTGGGCGCAGGAACGCGGGGCGGTTGCACCCGCTGTCGCAGCGGCGGGCTGACGTCTACCAGAACTTCCAGAACGGTTTGGCATTTGGGTCGCTCTTTTTGCGACCGGTCTTGAACGACAGAATTTCCAGATCGGTCGTGTCCCATAACCAATCCTCGGCATAGCCCTCGTACTGCGTGCCGATGAAATGGGCGAGCGCATGTTCGCCCAACTCCAGAGGATGGCCGTAAGGAAAGCCTGAGTCCTCGTCGTAAATGTCTTCGGGCGGATCCCAAAAGACATCTTCAAAGGGCAGCCTCTCGCCAATATCCTCGATAATCCCATCATCGGGCGACACACTAAGGCTGCGCTTAAGTTCGCCATGCTCCCACCACGCAAAGGCTGTCCAGTCAACGACACTGTGCTGAGCATGCAAGGTGACGCGTCGGTCACGCCCATGATCAAGAAAGGCTGCACTTAGGCCCGACGGCCTGTCCAGCGCTACATCTTCGGCGGCAACGATTGTGACGCCGGGATAGACGCCCACAAGGATATTTTTTCCGCGCGGATCAGAGATTTCAAAACTGGTGGTACCTTGCGGGACCATTTCGCATCCAAAGAGCGTTTCAGCCAAAGCAAGCGAAGCATCGGTGTCGGGTTTGGGCAGCGATTTCAAATGTTCGCGCGCATCGCCGTCGGAGTAAACAATGAACCAGAATTTCACGCCCATGTAGCTGCTCTCCCGTGACTTGGCGAAAGCGTCTTTGACCGCGCGGCCCCTGTCAAGACGTCCGTCTCCTCACACCCTTCATCAGAGAAGGTTCCAAGCCCTGCGCCTGCGGTAAGCGGTTGAGGTCTGCTTTGAGCCCGAAGTGGATACTCAGAATTAGCAGTCTATACTGCGAACTGGAAATTCGAAATCGGCGTTCAGTGTTCAGACTGTCGGACATTACGACATCCACTCGCACGCAAAGCTTGAACCATAGATTCTACGGAATATGGATGCTCACTGACCCATACATCTACGTAAACTTGGGAACCATTTGTGTCAGATGCCCACCAACTCCAGACCCTCTCTTGCGTTGAAAGCACCCAAGCCTCCATTAGCCAAGACTCATTTGAGGCTTCGACATTTGTCTTGTTGTCAAAGGAACGGACAAGCCAATTGGGCAATTTGCCAATCCATTTGGGTTCTGGGAGGAGGTGCGCCTCAGGATCGGCGATCATCTCGTATAGCGCACGAATTCGTTGTAGGGATTTGAACGCGTTTATTGATTCACCTTCGATACGAACAAGCACTCCGCTAGTAGGCTGCTTCCCGGGCGCAGCACTAATTCTGTCAAGCTCGTCTACCAAAACGCGTACCCTTCAAGGCGAAAGAGGCTGCAAAAGTATCGATCTTGATCAGATGTCGCAATGGCAACTTCGTCCGCAACTGAGACATTAGCGGCTTGAAACGAGTTTGCCGCTTTTAATGACCGCTTTCAGGAAATCAGGAGATGTTGTTTGCAACCGCCGCAACTGGCTCCCAAACATCCTGAACGGCGGGTTTGTGCGGTTTCGGGTCATCCACGCGCCGTGCAGCATTGGACAGAAGGGCTCACTCCCGCCGATCGCTGCGGCTAACACGAACGACTGGTCTGGCATGTATTCCGGCCAACTAAGACGCGTCCTTGTATCCGTTCAGGTCCAGCATATTCTGGATCACGTCGACCATATTTTGTGCACGAGCCAAGTCTCCTTCCAGAAAGGCGCGATATTCATCTTCGATATCCCGCTCCAGTTCGCCGCGCACAAAATCTGCGTCATCTTTGAAGCCGTCCCGTTTTTGAGCCCACCCTTCAAGTTCGGCCTGATCTTCCTTGGTCATCGGTCCTTCCACCCAGACCTGGCCGGTATTCATGTCGATCTTCACTTGATCGGGATGCGGCAGCGGGTCGGGCAGATCAGTGATGCCCAGGGTTGCCCGGCGCGCCAGTTCCTTATCCCATTCGATCTTGTAATCCATCGCAGTGCTGAGCCACTCATCGGCGAGTTGCTTGTTTTGTCGCTCCGTTGCGCTCAACATCTCGGCAAAGAGACGTTGCGCGCGATGCTGCCCTTTGGCCGCGTTTACGGCAAGCGACCGCATGATGGCCTGCGCCATCGGCATTGAGACATTTTGATTTCCATCGCGCACCGAGATGTTGCGGTATGCCTCATCCAGCACAATTTCCTTCAAACGTTCCTCGTTCAGCGCCGGTCGTTTGTTCTTCGCACCCTTGGGTCGACCCTTGGGATTACCTGACTTGCCTGTTGCAAACTGCGTCC
>JABDJX010000244.1 GCA_013003245.1 Silicimonas sp.
CTGGCGTTACGCATCGCGACAATCCCTATCGGACAACGGGGCAAGTGCCGCAGTACGCCGCGTTTCGCGCCGCAGAAAGAGAAGAGGCCGTGACCTCAGCCGACTGGCTTTTGACCCTTGATGTGGATGAATACATCAATATTCACGCAGGCAATGGGCGGCTGAGCGATCTTTTCGACGCTGTGACAGACGCGCATTTGATTTCCATGCCGTGGCGGCTTTTCGGCAATGCGGGCGTGCACCCTTTTGAAGACGTTCCCGTCACCCATCAATTTTCCAAAGCAGCGCCCCCGTTTATGCCGCGCCCCTATCAGGCCTGGGCCTTCAAGACGATCTATCGCAATGCGGGTCTTTTTCGGCGCTTGGGAGTACACCGACCAAAAGGTCTCCAGCGCGCTTTCCGCGACAGTATCTTCTGGGTCACTGGATCAGGCAAGCCGCTGCCCTCCGAGACATGGCGGTCAGCTTGGCGGGTCGGTACGGCAAATTGGGGCTATGACCTTGTCACGCTGAACCACTACGCGGTGCGCAGTGCAGAGAGCTTTTTGGTCAAACGCGATCGAGGTCGGGTGAACCACGTGCACCGGCCACAGGATGAAGCCTATTGGTTCAGAATGAACCACAACGTGGAAGAAGAGACGTCGATTCAAAGGCTGGCTGACCGTACAGCAAAGATCAAAACTGAACTGCTGGCGTTGCCCGGCGTTGCCGAGGCTCACGCCGCATCGGTGGCATGGCACAAAGATCGCATTTCCGCACTCAAGGCAGACCCGATCATGGGTGCATTCTATCAGGAAATCACTTCGGCGCGGATGGAGAAGCTCTCCCATCTGGGCCCGCACTTTGGCATGAAGGTTTTCATCGAAGGACCGCACGTGGTCCCCGACGAAGTGCTTGAGCGGGATCCGGGAGAAGACTTCTTTGTCAGTCTTGAGCGTCCAAAGGCCACCACCTGACGTCACCCGGTTGCAACGTCTCACCGTTCCACGTCACGGGTTCTGGGGCGTAGTTAAAGCCGAACCGATGTGTTTTGGTGTCGCGCAGCCGAAAGCCTTCAGGCAACCGGTGGTAAGCCAGTCCCGCCTCTGTACACGCGTGACGAATGATCCGATCAAAGCCCTCCGCATCGGGCCAACCGCCCAGATAGTGCAGGCCACCGCTGCGCACCAAAGCTGGCACCCCGTCTTCGCGGGTAATGACGGTTTCCGCACGGCCTTCCAAATCCTCTGCCCATTTGATGAAGGCACCGCTATCGGTCAACTGGCGAGACGAGCCGGGCTGAACACTTTCGGTCAGAGCAACGGTCACATCAAGCCCGGGCAGCGATGGCGGCAGCGGGATCGGGATGGCTCCGTGTTCGGTTTTGGCCGCTGCGCGCGGGCCGATGATCACGGTGCCTTCATGCGCCGCAAGACGCGCCTTAAGCGCATCGCTCATCACTGCCAAGCCGGGCGCCATGATCAGGTTATAGCCCGAGAGGTCACCATCAACGGGCGCGATATCGATCGACAGGCCAGCGCGGCGCAGGGCGCGATATGTATCTAACACCAGCAAGAAGTAGGAGAAATCTTCCCCTTGCGGCTGGATGTCGTAAATCCAGGACGCATCGTAGTCAAACAGCACTACCACCGGGGCTTGCGCGGTTTCAATCGGGCCAAAAGCTTCCAGTTCTTCTGAAACTGACTTGGCGGCGTGTAACGCAGGCGCATCAGCACTATCGGGGCGCAATAGCCCTGCGTGGTGTTGCTCTTGCCCAAACGGCGCCTGCCGCCAGCGGAAGTAAGACACGACCTCGGCCCCATGCGCAAAGGCTTCCCACGCCCAAAGCCGCGTCATGCCGGGCAATGGGGCCGGGTTCCACGACGCCCAGTTCACCGGTCCGGGTTGCTGTTCCATCACCCACATCCGGCCTTTGCCAACGGCGCGATAAAGATCGTGATGCAATGGCTGCGCATCAGGATCACCCTGCCGCGCATAGCGCTGTTTCATTTCTTCAGTGGAGCCAAGCCGGTCCAGCAGATACCCCAGCGGATAGCTGTCCCAGCTTGCAATATCGAGGTCGGCGGCCACCTTGAAGTGATCAAACGACAGGATGCGGCACATATAGTTGTGCACGAGCGGTGCATCGGTCAGGGGGCGCAGGGCATCGGTCTGCACTTTGTTGAAGGCCACCACCTGGTCAGAAGAATACCGTTGAAAGTCAAGGCGGTGTGCAGGGTTCGCTTCTGTGACCGTCAGATTGGGCATGTCGATTTCATCAAAATCCGCATATTCCATCGACCAAAAGACATTGCCCCAAGCGCGGTTCAGTGCGTCTGTCGATTGATACCGTTGTGCCAGCCAATCGCGAAAGCCCGCCTCGGCATGTTCCGAGTAGGACACCGCGGTGTCGTGGCAGCCGTATTCATTGTCGATCTGCCACGCGTGGATGTGTGGGCTGCGCCCATAGCGCTTGCCCAAAATTGTCGCGATGCGTTTGCATTCTTCACGATAGCCCGCATGCGAAAAGCAATAGTGACGCCGGGAGCCGAACTTGCGCAGCTGCCCGTTTTCGCCGCGCGCCAGCATGTCCGGGTGTTTGTCGAGCATCCACCGCGGCGGTGTTGCGGTCGGCGTGCCCAAGATAACCTTCAGGCCAGTGCTGCCCAGCACATCAATCGCGCGGTCCAGCCAGTCAAGTTGCAAATCACCGGGTTTGGGCTCCATCCGCGACCAGGCAAATTCCCCGATGCGTACCCAAGTGAGCCCGGCTGCTTTCATGCGCGCGGCATCTTCGGCCCACATCTCTTCCGGCCACTGCTCAGGGTAATAACAGACGCCCAGGGTTTGCTTCATAGGATCACCTGATGTTCTGGCTGCCCCTTTGCGATGTCGGGCGCGCTGAAAACCTTGCCGTGATGCGATGAGCGTGCCGCATCGTGCGCGCTGACACGGCCTCCGGCGGTTGTACAAAAAAGCGTCGTTAGATCAGGGCCGCCAAAAGCGGGGCAAGAGGTGTGTGTGGCGTCGATATCAACGGTGCGCAAAAGTGCTCCGTCAGGTGAATAACACGCCACACGCCAAGCCCCCCATTGCGCGTTCCAAAAGTTGCCGTTTGCATCTATCACCGCGCCGTCCGGCCCCCAATCTTCACCAGAAAGATCAAGCCAGACCTCTGGTGACGCTGCTGGCCATCCCGTTTCAGGATCAAGAGAGACCCGTTTGATGATCCCGTTGGCCGTGTCGGTGAAATAGCCATAGTTTCGGCAAGGCGAGAAACAGCACGCATTGGGGATGCAAAGCCCGTCATAAAGCATGCGCACTTCGCCCCTGTAGTAGCGATAAAAAGCACCGACCGGACCAGCGCCGTCCTTTGCCATTGTCCCAATCCAGAAACCGCCCCACGGGTCCGCACGACCATCGTTTGACCGGGTGCGTGGCATGTCAGACTCAAGCAGGGTGATGGTCTCTCGCGAACCATCGGAAATTTTGAACGAAAAAAGCTGGGTCTCTGAGGCGACCAGCAGGTGGTCTTCATCAATCCAACCGGCTGCCGAGACCATTTCGTCGAAATCCCATGCACGTGCCGCGTCACCCACGCGCGTCAAAAGCTGCTTGCCTTGGATGTCGAACCAGAAAAGTTGTTGCCGACCCGGGTGCCACAACGGACCTTCTCCCAAACAGCATTGCCTGTCGTCGTAAGGTGTCACGCTTCTGTCTCATCCCAGGTGGCGACGATATCCTTGGCCTTCTCAGCCACGTCCGCCGCGGTATCGCCGGGTTTGTAGATATTTGAGCCAAGCCCAAAACCATTTGCACCTGCGCGCCGCCAGTCGGCAAATCCGTCCGGTCCAACTCCGCCAACCATATAGACCCGTGTTTCAACCGGAAGCACGGCACGCAAGGCTTTCAGACCCTCTTGGCCCATCTGGAAGGCAGGGAAAACCTTCAAGCCGTCAGCGCCATGCTTAAGCGCGGCAAAGCACTCTGACGGGGTCAGAACACCTGGAAAGCTTTGCAGGCCCAGTTCTTTGGTTTTCTTGACTACGTCTGCGTCGCAGTTAGGCGACACGACCAGTTTGCCACCCGCTTCTGCCACCGCAGTGACGTCCTGCGGCGTAAGCACGGTTCCTGCTCCGATCAAGGCCCTATCGCCAAAGGCTTTGGCCATCGCCGCAATCGACTGCAAGGGCGAGGGTGAGTTCAAAGGCACTTCGATCCGATCAATTCCAGCGTCAATCAGTGCCTGTGCGGTACCGACGGCCTCATCAGGGGTGATGCCACGCAAAATGGCGATCAACGGTCTGCTCATGATACTTGTTCCTTGATGTGTTCATAGGCGGCAAACAGCCCTGCTAAGGTGACTTTGGTCGCGTCCGCGGTCTCTGTCGCTACGCCTTGGGCGCCCAATGCCGTTGCGTAATGCTTTGACAGAGTTGCGTTTCCGATCAGCGCCACACGCTGGCCCAGCCAATAGGCGCGCGCAGCAGCAAGTTCGGCTCCCAGCAGCCAACCCGACAACCGCGCCGTTGCCGACGCGCCGTCCAATGCGCTCAACAGGCTCTCAGCGCGGATCGAGAAGAACCGACTTGCCATCGCCTCGGGCCTTGAAAGCCCGTCTGATACGGCCTGAAGGAATGTTTCCTCATCCCAACCTTTGGTCAGAGAATGCCGCAAGACCGAGGATTTCGAGAGTAGGGCGAACATCTCACCCGTCATGAAGGTGCGAAAGCTGACAACTTCACCAGCCGAAACCTGCGCCCATTTCGTGTGGGTGCCGGGCAGGCAAATTACACCGTCAAAATCCGGATATTTCGCAAGGTATCCCGCAATTTGCGTTTCTTCGCCGCGCATCACATCGGCAGGCTTACGCTGACATAGTCCGGGCAGAATGTGCACGTCTATCCGTGTATCTTTGACAGGTGGTCTTGTGTGGTTTTCGCTGACAGGGGTGCACGGTACATCGCTATAAGCTGCTTCTGCCCAGCCTTGGCGCGCACCGACCATGCCGCAGGCCACCACTTTCGTCTGTCGCACCCCAAGCCATGGGTCGATCAGTGCCAGCAAGGCCGACTCAAAAGCATCCTTCGCCAAGGTACCCATGCCTTGGTCAGAATGCGCCTCTGCAATCGGCACGTCATTTTTCATCGCCCATGCACGCACCCGCGACGTGCCCCAGTCGACCGCGATCCAATCTGCGTATGACGCTTCGCTGTTCATGTCTTTTGAATCGGTCTTTCGATGTGATCGCCGCAAGAAGGTAGGCTTGAAAGGCGGGCAAAAATCAACCCGATATCCTGTTGCAGGCAGCATTGGCAGGAAAAAGGATGCCTCAGCTTCACTTGGTTCCTTTGAACTGAGCAAAGCTTCTGCGATTGCGCCCAGCAATGTGTTCGCCAACCAGAACAGGTTCATATTTGCATTCTTCTGCCGGCACCCCAAGGTCGTGAGGATCAACGCAGGTGCTGGTGTTTGGATCGTAAAACACCGGTATCGAGTACCGAGCGTTTTGTGTGCGATTGATCACGCGATGCACGGTTGAAGCAAAACAATCATTGCTCCACCTTTGCAGCAAATCCCCGATATTGCACACCAAGGTGCCCGGTATGGGCGGTGCCTCGATCCAGACGCCTTCGCTGGTGCGTACCTGCAGCCCGCCGCTTTGGTCCTGCAGTAACAAGGTCAGCACCCCAAAATCCGTGTGGGGGGCAACGCCAAATCTTTCCACTGCCTCATCTTTGGGCGAGGAAGGTGGATAGTATACCATCTGTCCGCGCGCCAAGGGCGAGACATAGCGGCTTTTGAAGAAATCAGGTGCGACGTCCAGACTAACTGCAATGGCCGACAAAACCTTTTCCCCAACTTTGCAGACAGCGCCATAGTAGGGCAGCAAATCGGCCTTCAGACACGGAAAAACACCGTCTGGCCACCGGTTCACTGCCACCAATGGCTTGCCTGCCAGCAGGTCAGGGTCATCGGGCGTGATCTCAGTGCCCCAAAAGAACACTTCCTTCAGATCGTGCGCCTTTGATCCTTGAAGCCGCGACATGCCCGTCGCCATCCAACCGCGTTGGTCTGTGTTCACCGCGATGGTCGACTTATCCTGTGCCGAGAGGCTAAAAAAGCCCTTTGCCACGGCAAACGCCTGATCCATCAGACGCGGATCAATTCCGTGGTTCGAGATGTAAAAGAACCCGGTTTTGGTAGCGGCGTCGTGAATTCGAGCAGCAACGCTGTCGATATCGCTGCCATCAATGGCCGATGAGATGTCGATCACCGGGATTTGCGTGGTGTCGAGCGTTTGGGCATTGGCGAAGGTCTCCATGGCAAGCAGCCTAGCGCCGCGCGGTCGAACTGAAAAGTTTGTACTTGAGCGCTGCGTCATTGTAGTGAAACGCCATGAGCGTAGAGGTGGTGACAAAAGACCGGCGTTGGGAAAACACGGCATTGGCTGAACTGGCCGAGGCGGCTTTTTCTGTAACGCTGAGCCATCTTGGCCTTGAGGCAGGCGACTGGGATATCGCGATACTGGGGTGCAATGATCAGCAGATTGCTGATTTGAATGCGCAATTCCGCGACAAGCCGTCCGCGACCAACGTCCTATCTTGGCCATCACAAGAGCGCGGTGCCGAAAAGGAAGGTGATTTACCAGCATTTCCAACCGGCGATACGGAGCTTGGCGATATCGCCATTTCCTTTGACACTTGCCGAAAAGAGGCCGAGAGAAGCGGAGCAACGCTTAAAGATCACGTAACTCATTTGATTGTTCATGGAGTCCTGCATCTTTTGGGCTACGATCACGAGCGCGATGGAGATGGTGACTTGATGGAGGCCACCGAAATCGCAATACTTGCAAAGCTTGGTGTGCCAAACCCATATTAGGGGAAGGCGCTTGGGCCTGATTTGATGCGGAAAGGATAGATGGGAGACACGAGCGACGGATCCTCTAACGCGGCGCAGGGCGCGCAAAGTGAGGATGACCAAAGGTCTCAGGGCCTTATTGAAAGACTGATCGGTGCCTTTTCGGGCAGCGACGACGAGAACGGCGCACAGTTGGTTTCTGTGTCCGCAGATCGCGATGGCGGTGCCAGCCTTGCAAATCTAACTCAGATGCGCGTCGAAGACGTTATGATCCCAAAGGTGGAGATTGTTGCGGTACCCTCTGACATCGAAAAAGATGAACTGGTTCGGGTGTTCAGCGACAGCGGTTTAACGCGGTTGCCGGTCTTTAACGGTACGCTCGATACCCCGGCGGGCATGGTGCACCTGAAAGACTTTGCGCTGCGGCACGGGTTCAACGGTACCAAAGAACGTTTTGACCTCGCGCAGATGGTGCGCCCTTTGCTTTACGCACCCCCTTCCATGCCCATCGGCGTGTTGCTGCAAAAAATGCAAACGGATCGAATGCACATGGCCCTTGTCATTGATGAATACGGTGGCGTTGATGGCCTTGTGACCATCGAAGACCTTATTGAGCAGGTCATCGGCGAGATTGAAGATGAACATGACATCGCAGAAGGCAAGTTTTGGGTAGAAGAAGCGCCCGGTTGCTATCTTGCGCAATCGCGCACTCCGATTGACGACTTTGAAGAAGAGATCGGTCAAAAGCTTATGATCGGCGACGATGAAGAGCTTGGTACGCTTGGCGGTCTGGTCTTTATGCTGGCCGGTCGCGTGCCCGCGCGGGGCGAGGTTGTCAAACATCCAGACGGCCTGGACTTTGAAGTTGTCGATGCCGATCCACGCCGGATCAAGCGTATGCGGGTCAGGTTGAACTTGGCCAAAGCTGCCGAGTGAGCGAGTGACGACAACGAAAAGTCTTGGTGTTGCTGTTCTGGCAGGCGCGGTAGCCGCTTTAGGCCACGCGCCCTTTGGCCTCTGGCCCATTGCCTTGGTGGGATTTGCGGCTTTGGCTTTTGCTGTCGCCCGCGCCGCCAAACCAGCCCTGACAGGCTGGGCCGGGGGACTTGGGTACTTTGCGGTCGCGCTTCACTGGATCGTGCAACCTTTTCTTGTTGATATCGAGCGCCACGGGTGGATGGCACCGTTTGCATTGATCCTGATGGCCGGCGGCCTTGCCTTGTTCTGGGGGGCGGCGGGTTGGCTTTCGGCGCGACTTGGCAACCGTGCACTGGGCTGGGCGGCGGCGCTGACTGCAGCGGAGCTTGCGCGGGGATATGTTCTGAGCGGATTTCCCTGGGCCTTGCCAGCCTATATCTGGGCGGACACACTCGTGCGGCTTAGCGCCAGCATTCTTGGCCCATATGGTTTGACGTTTGTAACATTGGCGCTGGCGTCCGCGATCGTGATGTATGCAAAGGCACCCACTGCGAAAACGGTTTTGGTGTCACTTGGTGGCTTTGCGGTTCTTTTTGGCGTCTCGCTTAGCCTTGTCTCAGAGTCCACAAACACAGTTGGGACGGTTCGCCTTGTGCAGCCAAACGCCCCACAGCACGAGAAATGGGATCCGGACAAGGCGCATATTTTTGTAAATCGTCAGATAGACTTCACTGGCGCGGCAAAAGACGGTGTTGACTTGATTGTCTGGCCCGAAGCCGCGATCCCTTATCGACTTGAAACCGCAGGCCCTGTTCTTGAGCGGATCGCGCAAGCAGCTGATGGTGTCCCGGTAGTGCTTGGGTCCAACCGAAGCTTTGACGGCCTAATCTACAATGCAATGGTGCGCATTGATGCAACGGGCGAGCCGGGGCAGACGTATGACAAAGTGCGTCTGGTGCCTTTTGGTGAGTTCATTCCGCTCGGGCAGTTGGCGCGGCTGGTTGGCATGCGCAGCTTTGCCGCGCAAGATGGGTTTGGATTCAGTCCCGGTAGTGCCGTGCCTTTGATCGAAACGCCTCTGGGGCGTGCGCTCCCCTTGATCTGCTATGAAGCGATTTTTCCACAACACATTCGTAAGGCGACCGAGCGTCCTGACTATATGCTGCAAATCACCAATGATGCGTGGTTTGGAACGTTTTCAGGCCCGTACCAGCACCTTGACCAAGCCCGTTTCAGGGCAGCAGAGCAGGGATTGCCTGTTGTCAGGGTGGCAAACACCGGCGTTTCTGCAGTGATTGATGGACAGGGCCGGGTGCTGAATCAGCTTGATCTTGGGGAAACCGGATACTTGGACACCTCAGTACCACAGCCTTTGAAACCTACTTTTTATAGCCGCACCGGGGATTTTGGAGCAGTTGTTTTCCTGATCTTAACCCTCTGCGGTCTCTTGTTTGGCAAAAGACGCAACACCGTTGCAAATCAGTCCACAACGTCGTAACCGCCTTTAACTGTCACAACGGCTTCCTGGCGTGACGGTCCACATCCAATGGAGCACTTTCAATGAACAGACAGAACTACATTTTCACTTCGGAAAGCGTTTCTGAAGGCCACCCTGATAAGGTTTGTGACCGCATCTCGGATGCCGTGCTGGACGCCTTTCTGACAGAAGACCCTGAGGCACGCGTGGCGTGCGAGACTTTTGCGACAACCGACAGGGTGGTCATTGGCGGAGAGGTGCGGGGGCCTGGTTCTGTTATTCGCAACGTCGAGGAAATTGCCCGCGCGTGCGTCCGCGACATTGGATACGAGCAAGAAGGCTTTCACTGGGCCAATATTAAAGTGGACAGCTACCTTCATGCGCAGTCTGCTCACATCGCTCAAGGCGTGGATGCGGGCGGCCAGAAAGAGGAAGGCGCAGGAGATCAGGGGATTATGTTTGGCTATGCTGTGCAGGAGACACCTGAGCTAATGCCAGCGCCAATCCATTACGCGCATGCGATATTGAAACGTCTGGCCGAGGTGCGGAAATCTGGGAAAGAGCCGTCATTGCGCCCGGATGCAAAGTCGCAGCTTTCGCTTAAATACGAAAATGGCGTGCCGGTTGGTGTCACGTCTTTGGTTCTTTCAACGCAGCACGAAAGTGAGAAGCAAAGTTCAGCGGACATTCGCGCCATTGTCGAGCCGTACATCCGCGAAGTTCTTCCCGCCGATTGGATCACCGATGAAACCGAGTGGTGGGTGAATCCTACCGGCACCTTTGTGATTGGTGGCCCTGATGGCGACGCGGGCCTTACCGGCCGCAAGATCATCGTCGATACTTATGGCGGTGCGGCACCGCACGGAGGCGGTGCATTTTCGGGCAAAGACCCGACGAAAGTCGATCGCTCGGCGGCTTATGCGGCGCGCTACCTAGCCAAGAACGTTGTTGCTGCCGGGATGGCAAAGCGATGTCTGATCCAGCTGTCTTACGCGATCGGCGTCTCAAAGCCGCTCTCGGTTTATGTGGATACCTTCGGGTCTGGTGAATTGGACGATAGCGAGATTGAAAAAGCCGTCACCAAGATCATGGATCTTTCACCGCGCGGCATTCGCGAAAAACTCAAACTCAACCGTCCAATTTTCCAACGCACAGCGGCTTATGGTCATTTTGGCCGTCCGCCTGAAGCGGACGGAGGGTTTTCGTGGGAAGCGACCGATCTGGTTGACGATCTGAAGCGCGCTTAAACAAGGGTTGCTCCCAGGGTCTGCAACGGTATCAATGCCGTAAAGCAGACTTGGGGGCAGCGTGCAATTCACGGTCGCAATCGACGGACCAGCGGCGGCGGGTAAAGGCACGATTGCGCGTGCAGTGGCGCAACGCTTTGGCTTTGCACATCTTGATACCGGATTGCTCTATCGCGCTGTCGGGCGACGGGTTCTTGATGGCACGCCAGCCGATATTGCGGCTGCCACGTTAAAGCACAGGGACATCACCCGAGAAGATTTGCGAACACCAGAGGTCTCAGACGCAGCCAGCCAAGTGGCTGCATTGCCCGAGGTGCGTTCCGCCTTGGTCTTGTTTCAACAGGAGTTTGCCAAACGTGACGGCGGTGCCGTGCTGGATGGGCGCGATATCGGCACGGTGATTTGTCCCGAGGCCGAGGTGAAGCTTTTTGTAACGGCAAGTGCCGAGGTCCGCGCACACAGGCGCTGGCTGGAGCTTACCAAGGCGGGCCACGACGTTGAAGAGGCACAAGTTCTGGAAGACGTCAAAGAGCGTGATGAACGCGACAGCACGCGCAAAGATGCGCCTTTGCGACCTGCCGATGATGCAACTTTGCTGGATACATCTGACCTGCCTGTTGAAGAGGCGACCGACGCCGCGATCCAAAGCGTTGCGCGCATTTTGGGAGAGAAGACATGAAGACCGTAAAATTGGGCGCCCATGGCCCAAAGATTTCGCAATTCGGTATTGGTGCGATGTCATTCGCCGGGATTTATGGCAACGCCACCCAGGATGAAAGCCATGCGGTGTTGGATGCGCTTCGTGCAGCACAAGTCAGTCACATCGACACCTCGAACGTCTACGGAGCAGGGCGGTCAGAAGAAATCATTGGCACTTGGTTCGCGGCAAACCCCGGCGCGCGGGATGAAACTACAATCGCAACCAAAGCTGGAATTACTGGCAACCCAGAGAAGAGATTTGACAATTCGCCAGATCATATTGAAGCGGAGTTAGATGGGTCACTAAAGCGCCTCGGTGTCGACTATGTCGACTTGTTTTACATCCACCGCCGCGAGCCTGAACGCCCGATTGAAGAGGTGGCAGGAACGCTTGCTGGTTTGATGGCCAAGGGAAAAGCCAAAGCTGTCGGCTTCTCTGAAATCGCACCAACTTCACTGCGGCGCGCGACAACCGAGGTCCATGTTGCGGCCGTACAATCTGAATATTCGCTATCAACGCGGCTGCCCGAATTGGGCCTAAGCCAGGCGTGCGCAGAACTGGGTACCGCCTTAGTGGCGTTTTGCCCTGTCGGGCGTGCGTTTCTTACAGACAGGCCATTTCCCTTTGAGCGCGTGCAGGAAATGGCGTTTACGAAAGGAAACCCACGTTTTATCGAGCCGAACTATTCAGCGAACATTAAAGCAACCGACAAATTCCGGGCTTTGGCACAGGATATGGGTGAACCGGCCGCTGCGTTGGCGATTGCTTGGCTCATCGCGCAAGGCGACCACGTTATCCCTATTCCGGGGACAAAATCAGTCGCACACCTAAAAGAATTGCTGCGTGGTACTGAGATTTCGCTGTCACAATCAGACATTTCTGCAATTGAGAGTGTTTTGCCCGTGGGTTGGGCGCATGGTGATCGGTATTCCGCTCAGCAGTGGGTTGGGCCGGAAATGTATTGCTAAGAGTGCTTTAGGCATGTTCGCATACAATTGTGTGCCGGTATACAATGGAACACATTGAAAACATTGACTTTTTTAATTGAACTTTGATTGGCGAGCCATTAGTAAGCGTAAGAGTTGGTAAGTCATTCGAAGGGAAATCCAATGCCTCAATACAACACCAAGTTTGAGCTTAGCGTGGAAGACATGGACTTGATCGAAGATGCACTTCTCAAGTCGCGCAGCGAAGTGGAGTGCCAAAAAGCCGTTGGTGCGGTTCAGGACCTGCTTGGACGTCTGCACAATCAAAAGGTCTTTTACCGCCCACAGCAAGGTTACCTGGGCGGCTAACTATCAGTGTACGTTTACTGGCGCGAAGTCATTCTGCAGCGCCAGTTCAAACGCCATCTCGCGGTCTTTCACCAAAGCAAGACGTTCGCCATTTGAATCATGCACCGCATAGAGCTGCGCATGACCCTTTGCTTGACGCTGAACCTCATCCGGCAGTTCGGCCACCTCGACCGGACGTACATAGACCAGGCGTTCGTCGCGTAACTCGCTGAAATTGAATACTGTATTCATGCGACCCTTACCTCGTTGTGATTTCTATCTTTTGCACAGCTTTTTCAGGCTTAGACCTGGAAAGATCGATGTGCAAAAGACCGTTTGCTAAGGCCGCTCCCGTTACATCAACGCCGTCAGCCAGCAAAAAGGTCCGTTGAAATTGCCGCGCGGCGATACCGCGATGCAAAAACACACGATCATTGCCATCTTCGTCTTGCTGTCCGCGGACAACCAACTGCCGATCTTCGACACTTATCGACAGATCAGCCTCTGCGAACCCTGCCACCGCAAGAGTGATGCGGAACGCATTTTCACTAACGTGTTCAATGTTATAGGGGGGATATCCGTTTTCATTCTTTGCCGTACGTTCGACTAAGCGCTCCAGCTGGTCAAAGCCGAGAAGAAAGGGATGTGTTCCCAAAGTAAGTTTGCTCATGTCCTCGTCCTTAGTCCAAGCGACGATTTCGGCCCCCGAAAGCAGCCACACACAAAATATGGGAACGAAATGCGGCCATAGCAAGGCTCAAAATCCTTTGAGAACTGACATTTTAAGGGTAATTTAACCCAATCTCTGAAAAGACCGGTGTTTGATGAGCCATTCTTCGAAACAAATGGAAACTGATGAGGTTTTGCGCGTGGAGCTCAAGACCCTGAAGTTGGAGCACCGTGAACTTGATGAGAAAATCAAGCAGGTCGAAGAGTCGAGCGGTCATGATTTGCTGACCATTCGCAGGTTGAAAAAGCAAAAACTCCGGCTGAAAGATGAAATCACGGCATTAGAAGACAAACTGACGCCGGACATCATCGCCTGAGCGTTGCGGGCGGCCAATCCTGCGTTTAGGGTCCGCGCGTGCATGGGGGAGAGTTTTCATGACAGCAGTTGTCGGCATCATCATGGGCAGTCAGTCGGATTGGCCAACCATGAAACCTGCAGCCGAAATACTTGAGACACTGGGCATAAGCTATGAGACAAAAATCGTCTCGGCCCACCGCACGCCTGACCGGCTTTGGGATTACGGTAAAACGGCTGCGGATCGTGGGTTGAAGGTGATCATCGCGGGCGCAGGCGGAGCGGCGCATCTGCCCGGCATGATGGCATCAAAGACGCGTCTTCCGGTGATTGGCGTGCCTGTTCAGACGCGCGCGCTGAACGGCGTGGATAGCCTCTATTCCATACTGCAAATGCCGCGTGGATTTCCGGTGGCAACCATGGCGATCGGCGGAGGCACGAACGCCGGGCTAATGGCGGCTGGGATTCTTGCGGTCTTTGACGACGCTTTGGCGGCGCGGTTGGACAAGTGGCGTTACGACCTAAGCGCCTCTATTGCCGAGGAGCCCGTCGATGAGTGAAGTCCTGAAGCCCGGTCAAACAATTGGCATTCTCGGGGGAGGTCAACTGGGACGCATGCTGGCGATGGCGGCGGCGCGCCTTGGGTTTCACGTGCACATCTACGAGCCCGCTGCCAATCCGCCTGCGGGCGAAGTCGCTGCCAAGACATATACCGCGTCTTATGACGATGCCGAGGCACTGGAAGAGTTCGCGCGCGGCGTCGATGTCGTGACCTACGAGTTTGAAAACGTGCCCGCAGAAGCGCTCGACCGTATCGAAGCATTGGCGAGCTTCCGGCCCAATCGAAAAGCGCTGTCAGTGTCCCAAGACAGGTTGACGGAAAAGACGTTCCTGAACGACATCGGACTTTCGACCGCGCCTTTTGCTGCGTTTGACGCAGGTGCGCCTGATGCCGCTGCATTGATCGCTCAGGCCATCGCAACTGTCGGGACGCCGTCTATCCTGAAGACGCGGCGTCTTGGTTACGACGGCAAAGGGCAGGCACGGCTGAATGCGCCGAATGATGCTGCAGCCGCCCTCAATGCCATGGCGGGGGCAGAGGCCATTTTGGAAGGGTTTGTCGATTTTGACCGCGAGATCAGCGTGATTGCGGCCCGTGGAATGGACGACACCATCGCCTGCTTTGAACCGGGCGAAAACGTGCACAAAGATGGTATTCTACACACGACGACCGTGCCCGCCAAAATTTCTGCAGAGACACGGGAACGTGCTTTCGGGATTGCAGGCACGATATTGGCGGCTTTGGATTATGTTGGTGTTCTGGGCGTTGAGCTTTTTGACACACCTCAGGGTCTGATCGTTAACGAGATCGCGCCGCGCGTTCACAATTCCGGCCATTGGACCGAAGCAGGCGCGGTGATCGACCAGTTCGAGCAGCACATACGCGCCATTGCAGGCTGGCCGCTTCTGGATCCGGTGAGGCACTCTGATGTGGTGATGACAAACCTGATCGGCGATG
>JABDJX010000039.1 GCA_013003245.1 Silicimonas sp.
TGGCCTATATCCCCAGCAATGCTGGTGGCGCAGGCGCGATGAAATCGGTGATTGCCGGCGAAGTTCTGGGCGGTGTGAACAACCTGTCGGACGCGTTCCGTGCGCGTGAAGCAGGCAACGTCAAAATCCTTGGCGTGTTCGATCTTGAGCGCAACGCCTTTATGGAGGACGTACCAACGCTGAAAGAACAGGGCTTTGACATCGACAACGCGTCCGTCAACTTTCGTGGCGTGATGGTGCCAAAGGGCACACCTCAGCCGATCATCGACAAGCTGGCCGCAACCGTGCCCGAGATGTTCAAGAACGGTCGTGTGGCAGGCAAGATGAAAGCAGGCGGATCACCCATGCACGTCATGACCCGTGATGAGGTTCTTGAGATGTGGGCCGCCCGTGAAGAGACCCTGAAAGAACTGCTGGCGGGCCTTTAAGGCGCGCTCGCAAAAAAGCAGGGCATCTGATTGACCCCGGGTGCCCTGCCGATTTGGAGAATGAAACGATGAACGCCCCTGATCCAGTTGCAGATGTCGACGTTTTGGTTACGCGCGCACGTGCCGCACAGGCCGACTTTGAAGCGAACGGCAGCCAAGAGCTTTACGACCGCGCCGCGTCAGCAGCGGCCTGGGCGATCATGGAGCCGGGGCGCAACAGGGCTTTGGCAGAGTTGGCCGTTGAGACGACGGGCCTGGGCAATGTGCCCGACAAAATCACCAAGAACCACCGCAAGACGCTGGGGTTGATGCGCGATATTAAGGGTGTGCAAACTTTTGGGATCATCTCGGATAACCAAGCCACCGGCATCACCGAAATCGCTCGGCCCATCGGGGTGATCGGCGCTGTTGTGCCGTCGACAAATCCGGGTGCGACGCCCGCCAACAACATCATCAACGCCTTGAAATGCGGCAACGCGATTGTGCTCTCGCCCTCGCCCAAGGGCGTTCCCACATGCGAGATGCTGTTGGACTACATTTACGCCGAGTTCGACAAATCCGGCATCAATCGCGACCTTGTGCTGATGGTCCCTGCTCCTGGATCGAAAGAGAAGACTCAGCGGCTTTTGGAAATCACCGATCTGGTGGTGGTCACCGGATCTCAGAACAACGTGCGACGCGCCTATACCTGCGGCACGCCCGCAGTGGCCGTGGGTGCTGGCAATGTGACCGTGATCGTCGATGAAACCGCTGATCTGGCCAAGGCAGCTGAGAAAATCCGCGCGTCCAAAACCTTTGACAATGCGACTTCGTGTTCGTCGGAAAACGCCGTGGTGGTGGTGGATGCTATTTTTGAGGCGTTCATGGCCGAGGTGGCAAAGACCGGCGGCGCGCATGTCACAGATGAGGCCGCCATCGTTGCCAAGCTTTGGCCAGACGGGCACCTGAACCGCGAGGTCATCGCCCGCGACGCGCCTGAGATGATCGCCGCACTTGGGTTGGAAGGATCGGTTCCCGAAGGCACCGAGTATCTGGCGGTCGAGACCTCTGGCATCGGCCCGGATCATCCGCTTTCCGGCGAAAAACTCAGCCGGGTTCTGGCGCTTTACCGCGCGCGCGATTTTGACGATGCCTTGGCCATCACACGCCGCATTCAACTCCATCAAGGTGCAGGTCACTCGGTCGGGCTGCATTCGACCGGCAAAGACCGCGCTGTGACACTGGCCAACGCCATCCCCACCTGCCGCGTGATCGTGAATCAAGCTCACTGCTTTGCAACCGGTGGCGCATTTAACAACGGGATGCCGTTTTCGCTTTCGATGGGCTGCGGTTCTTGGGGCGGGAACTCGATCGACGACAACCTGCATTGGAAGCATTTCCTGCAAACCACCAAGATCGTGCGTGAAATCCCGCCGATTGAACCAAGCGTCGAAGACATCTTCACCGATTACTGGGATCAGGCTGGTAAATGAACCTTGTGCCTGACACACCGCCCAAAGGCACTGTGCGCAGTTGGCTTGATGCGCGAGCCGAGGCGGGTGGAACAGCGTTTGTCTTTTGTGAAACCACAGAGTCGCTGAGTTGGCGGGAGGTGCGCGAAGCCGCCCTTGGCCTTGCCGGATACCTCACGACGCTTGGCATCGAGAAAGGCGAAAGCATCGCCATCATGCACCCCAACGGGCGCGACGGCCTTATCGCGCTTTACGCAGTTCTTTGTGGCGGCTTTCGTGCGACGATGATCAACCTTGCAGCCGGGTCCGACGCGATAAGCTACGCGCTAGAGCATTCCGAGGCGCGGTTCGCTTTCGTACACGCCGACCACATGGAGGCGTTCAAGGCGGTCGCTCCACAATCGATTGCCGTGCTGGATGATGGGGCCCGCAGTGATACTGATTTGCACCCGCTTGAGCCTGCCGACCACGCGCTTTTGATGTACACATCCGGCACCACCGGTCGTCCAAAGGGCGTGGTGCACACCCACGCCAGCCTACTGGCGGGAGGATGGACAACGGCCACGGCCCACCAGCTTACCCCGCAGGACCGCGGCTTTTGCGTTTTGCCGATCTACCACATCAACGGTCTGTGCGTGACAGTCCTGGGCACGCTGGTTTCTGGCGGATCGCTGGCAATTTTCAGTCGGTTCTCGGCCTCCAATTTCTGGGATCAGGCGGGGGCGGCAAAGATCACGTGGTTCTCGGTTGTGCCGACAATTGTCAGCCACCTGTTGCACAACCCGTCCGAACCCGATGACGCCACCAAAGCGCGCATCCGCTTCGGGCGTTCGGCCTCGTCTGCCTTGGCGGTTGAGACCCAAACCGCATTCGAAGCGCGTTTTGGCGTGCCAATCATCGAGACCATGGGCCTGACGGAAACCGCCGCACAAATTCTCTCTAACCCCCTGCCCCCTGGTCAGCGCAAGATAGGCTCGCCGGGCATGGCCTTTGGCAATGAGGTGCGCATTCTTGCGTCTGATCTGACCGAATGTGACCCGGATATTGAGGGCGAAATTGCCGTGCGTGGCCCGAACGTGATGCTGGAATACCTTAAGAACCCGCAAGCCACTGCGGCCACTTTTGCAGGCGACTGGCTCCGCACGGGCGATTTGGGTCGCATCGACAAGGATGGCTATGTCTTTGTCACCGGGCGCTTGAAGGAGCTTATCATCAAAGGCGGCGAAAACATTGCTCCGCGTGAAATTGACGAAGCACTTTATGGTCATCCGGATGTCGTCGAAGCTGCCGCCTTTGCGCGCCCTTGCAAAACATACGGCGAAACGGTCGAGGCCGCCGTGCGCCTTCGCGAAGGATCGTCTGTGGTTGCCACCGAGTTAATCGAAGCCTGCGTCTTACGTGTTGGAAAATTCAAGTCGCCCGACCAAGTGCACTTTATGGCAGAACTTCCCAAAGGGCCGTCGGGAAAAATCCAACGCCTCAAGCTGGCCGATATCCTGGGTTAGAAACTGATGCGAAACCCGGTGCCATTGGTCACGTCGGGATCAAGCGTGATCAGCGACCCATGCGCCAATAGCAGTGTCTGAACGATGGCCAGCCCCATACCAGTACCGCCGCTGTCGCGCTTTGTGGTGAAGAACGGCTCAAAGATTTTCGCGGCGTTACCTGAAGACACGCCTGGACCATTGTCTGCGATGCGCAGCCATGTCCCTTCAATGCCCTTGCCTGACATCAACGTGATTTTCGTAGCCCCAGCCGCCACGGCGTTTTCTGTCAGATGGCCCAACACAATCTCAAGCCCCGATTGTGCGAGCGGAATCTTCTCATCTGCATTATCGGCATCAATCTCGATACTTGGAAAGCGCTCGCGAAGCTGCGTTAGGCACGCCGAAAGCGAGGTCGTGCCGCGGTGCTCTGGCATCCTGGCGGCAGCGATTTCGCGTGCAGCGCCCAAAAGCTTGATCGCCCTTTTCTCTGCCCCGGCAATGGCTTCAACCAAGTGACGGGACTCGTCCGACAAAGACTCATCAGAGCTGAGCAACTCGGCCGAACCGCGAATTGCCGTCAATGGAGTCTTCAATTCGTGCGTGACATGATCGGTATACCCCCGCACCGCCATTTCGCGCGATTGCAACACTTCGGCCATGTCCAGAACAGCTTGTGCCAATTCGCCGATCTCGGGCGTTCCATAGTGATCGATTGAAGACGGTGCCTCTCCATCTCGGATCAGCTCGGCCTTGGCAGCAAGCGCCTGCACAGGTGCCAGGATCAAACGCCACAACAACCAGCCCAAAACCAGCGTGGCAAAGAACGAGCCTGCCGCCACCAGAAACACAGCATTGCGGCGCCCTGTCAGCGGCGTCAGAAAATCAGCAAGAATGGCGGCATAAATTGGCA
This sequence comes from Silicimonas sp., assembly GCA_013003245.1. Lineage (GTDB taxonomy): Bacteria > Pseudomonadota > Alphaproteobacteria > Rhodobacterales > Rhodobacteraceae > JABDJX01. The sequence goes on from JABDJX010000039.1 coordinate 4,277, forward strand.
GCACAAGGATCGCCAAAAGCGATCCCCCCAAAATCAGCATCAATGGCGGACGCCATTTTGGTTCTACGTACCTAGACACGGCCCCATCCTAAGCCCAACACCGTGCAATGTCTCCACCGCATCGGGGCAGCCCGCATCAGCAAGCTTGGAGCGTAGATTTCTCAGATGGCTATCGAGCGTGCGATCGCTGACAACCATGCCAGGGCCCCAGATTGCATCAACCAGCGCTGGTCGGCTGAAAACCTGGGTGGGGCGCGACATGAGCTTTTCCAGGATCGACAGTTCGGTCGATGTCAGTGTCACATTGGTGTCGCGCACCTTGCAGACATGACTCTCCGGAACAAGCGACAGCACACCGATCAGCAAAGTGTTCGGCGCATCAAACTCTTCAGCAGCTTCCGGACGCCCGCCAGTTCGTTTCAGAATGGCACGCACACGCGCCACCAGTTCGCGGGGGCTGAAGGGCTTGGTGACGTAATCGTCGCCGCCCAATTCCAATCCCACGATTCGGTCAACCTCGTCGTCTCGCGCAGTCAGGAAAAGAATGGGTACGTCGCTTGTACGACGAATGGCCTTGCACAGTTCCAGCCCATCCATTTCAGGCAAACCAATATCAAGGATCGCCAGTGACGGTTTCGTTTGTGTTGCCTTGTTCAGACCCTCGGCACCATCACGCGCCATGACAGTTTCAAATCCTGCGCGCTCCAGGGCAAGGCTAAGCACATCGCGGATC
>JABDJX010000042.1 GCA_013003245.1 Silicimonas sp.
GATCGATCTGCACCTGATCCGCATGTCCGAACATCAAACCCGCAACACCGCGTCTGATCACATGGCCGAGTTCTATCGCCCGTTCAGCGAGGTGAGGGACGAAAAATTCGATGGGCTGATCATCACCGGCGCACCGATCGAGCATCTTCCGTTCGATAAGGTCACCTATTGGGACGAGCTTAAGCAGGTCATGGACTGGACGCAGACCCACGTGCATTCGACCTTCGGTATCTGCTGGGGCGGGATGGCGATGATCAACTATTTCCACGGCGTCAAAAAGCACATCCTGCCCGCCAAAAGCTTTGGTTGCTTCCGCCAACAGGTGCTTGAGCCTGCCTCGCCCTACCTGCGCGGTTTTTCGGACGAGTGCTTTACCCCTGTCAGCCGCTGGACCGAAATGAAGGATGACGAGATCCGCAGCGCGGGTCTGACAACGCTGCTGGGCAGCCCGGACACCGGGCCTTGTCTGGTCGAGGATCAAAAGCACCGCGCGCTTTATATCTTCAACCACTTCGAATACGACAGCGGCACGCTGAAGGAAGAATACGACCGCGACGTGGACGCGGGCACGCCGATCAACGTGCCAATCAATTACTATCCCGACGACGACCCCACGAAGACGCCGCAAAACCGCTGGCGCAGCCATGCGCATCTGCTTTTTGGCAACTGGATTTCCGAGATTTATCTGACCACGCCCTATGACATGGATCAGATCGGCCAGACCATCTCGGACCTGCGGCAGTGAGATGCGGGTGTTGACCGCGTCCCTCATCACGGCGGCTTTGGCCGTGGCAGGCGTCTCCTTTGGTCTGAAGCGCGCCGATATCCGCGAGGCGCAGATCGAGGCGCGCAATTTTCCCGAAGGTCAGTTTGTAAATGTCGCGGGCCGCGATGTGCATGTCGTGGTCAAAGGCGAAGGCCCCGATCTGGTGCTAATCCACGGCGCGGGCGGATCGACCCGAGACTTTACCATGGCGCTCGCAGACAAGCTGGCCGACCAGTTTCGGCTGATCATCTTTGATCGGCCCGGGCACGGCTGGACCCAACAGATCGACCCCGAGCACGATGACGCCTGGACGTCCCAATCCGACAGCCCGCGCGCCCAGGCCCGGCATCTGGCCGAGGCGGCGCGTGCACTGGGCGTCAAGAACCCGTTGGTGCTGGGTCACTCTTTTGGCGGTGCCGTTGCCATGGGCTGGGCGCTTGAGGCCGAGGCCGCCGGTATCCTGATCCTGTCTGGGGCGACCATGCCCTGGCCGGGGTCCATCGATTGGCAGTACAAGGTGCTCGGCTCGCCTTTGGGAAGCGCCCTTGTGCCGCCCCTCGTGCCCGCGGTCCTTTCTCAGGATTACGTCGAAAACACGCTCCAAGGTGTCTTCAAACCCGACCCTGTGCCCGACGATTATCTGTCGCGCGCTGGCGTGATGATGGCGATCCGCGCGATTACGCTGCGCGCGAACAACCGGCAGGTCAACGCCCTGCGCCCGCATGTCGTCGAGATGTCGCGCGACTATCCCAAGCTCACTATGCCCTTTGAGATCCTGCACGGCACGGCAGACAAAACCGTTTACGCCGAGATCCACGCAGAACCGCTGGCCGCCCTCGTGGCAGACGCCAACGTGACCCTTCTGGACGGTGTCGGCCACATGCCCCACCACATCGTACCCGATCAGGTGATTGACGCAATAGAGCGTCTCGCGACACGTGCCGGATTGCGCTAAGCCTCTGCAGTGCTTAGGTTACTGAAAAGTAAAGGCGCATAACATGACACTTCCCTTCGACGGTGCAATCTCGGCTTTCCATGACGATGAAGCGCCAGAAGACGTGCGCAAAGCCATCGCCAGTGCGGGCAAAAAAGATATCCTGTCGGAAGATTATCCTTACGACAAAGAATTGAGTTCGTCGGATTACGAAGAGCAGATCGAAGCGCTTCAGCTGGAACTGGTGCGGTTTCAAGCCGACGTGAAGGAAACCGGCAAGCGGGTTGTTGTTGTCTTCGAGGGGCGCGACGCTGCCGGAAAAGGTGGCACGATCAAGCGCTTCCGCGAAAACCTTAATCCGCGCGTTGCGAACGTCGTAGCTCTTTCAAAACCGTCGGATCGCGAAGCGGGCGAGTGGTATTTCCAGCGCTACGCGAAACACTTGCCAACCGAGGGCGAAATCGTTCTTTTCGACCGCAGTTGGTACAATCGCGGTGTGGTCGAGCATGTTTTTGGCTTTTGCGAACATCAAGAGCGCGAACATTTTTTCCGGCAGGTGCCCGAGTTCGAGGACATGCTGGTGGACGAAGGGATTATCCTGAAAAAACTGTGGCTGAACGTCGGGCGCGGCGAACAACTCCGGCGCTTTCTCAAGCGTGAAAAAGACCCGCTAAAGCAATGGAAACTCAGTTGGATTGACGTTGAGGGGCTAAAGAAATGGGATGCCTACAGCGCAGCGATTGTCGAGACGTTCGAGCGTTCTCACACAGACCACGCCCCCTGGACCATCGTGCGTTCTGACGACAAGAAACGCGCGCGGCTTGCGGCCATCCGCGCCGTCCTTGCCGACATCGACTACGCGGGCAAAGGCAAGCTTGAGGCGCCCGATGCGAAAATCTGCGGTGGTCCGGATATATGGCATGCCTAAACGCGGCTATCACCACGGCAATCTGCGGCAGGCGCTGGTCGATGCAGCGCTTGAGCTGATCGATGAGAAAGGCCCAACCGGCTTTACCCTGTCCGAGGCGGCCAAGCAGGCGGGCGTCACACCTGCCGCCGTTTACCGCCACTTTGAAGGGCGCGATGACCTGATCGCCGAAGCGGCGCTTCAGGGCTATGAAATCTTTGCCGATTTGATGAAATACGCCTTTGAAACTGGCCAGCCCTCGGCGCTTGCCTCGTTCGAGGCCACCGGACGCGCCTATCTGGCCTTTGCGCGTAAATACCCCGGCCATTATGTGGCGATGTTTGAAAGCGGTATTTCGATCAACCGTACGTCCGAGTTGGCGCAGGTGGCAGGCCGCGCCTTTGGCGTGCTGGAAAAGGCCGCCGAACAGCTATCAGAGCATATCCCGCCGGAAAAACGCCCGCCCCCGCAGATGTTTTCCGCCCATATCTGGGCCATGTCGCATGGGGTGGTCGAGCTTTTCACCCGCGGCGCGCCGGGCACCAAGTCACCCTTTGCGCCCGAGGACCTGCTCGAAACTGGTATCGGGATTTACCTGCGTGGCCTTGGGCTTGTTCCCGGGGATCATTAGGCCGGTTTCACAGAAGAAGCCAAAACCCGTCTAATTTTAAGCAATTTTCACTGATATTTAGATCTCTATCGATAAAGGCCACTGCTATGTATGAATTTTTACTCCCCTGGGGCGTCATCGCCCCTGCCGCCTGCGCCGCCTTCGCTTATTTTAAGTTGGGACCGATCCGGCGCAAGCAGGTGCAGGCAAAAGACGACACACCCCGCGACTTGGGGGTTTAGAACCCTGATTTGGGTGCCTATGTGTAGTCCATGGATGAACTTGCACAATTTCTTCTGATCCTGGTTCTGGGCACCGCTGTTGCGGGCTGGCTTTTCACCGACAACCGGAATTTCGGCAAGGTGATGAAGATGTCGATCTCCTGGGGTCTGATCTTTTTGGGCACAATTGCCGCCATTGGTCTGTGGGATGATACAAGCCGCACCTTCTCGCCGCGCCAGTCGATGCTGGAGGGTGGCGCGCGTATCGAGGTGCCGCGCGATCCGTCGGGGCACTTTAACCTTGTTGTCGAGGTCAACGGCGTGCCTGTCGATTTTCTGGTCGATACCGGGGCCACGGACGTGGTGCTGACGATGGAAGACGCAGCGCGCGTGGGTCTGAACCCGCAGGAACTGGCCTTTATCGGCAGCGCGCGCACCGCCAATGGCACCGTCAGAACCGCTTCGGCGCGGGTCGATAACCTGCGCCTTGGAAAGCTGAGTTTTGACAATGCCCGCGTGTCGATCAACGGCGGCGAAATGGATCAGTCGCTTTTGGGGATGAGCTTTCTTGGCCGTGTCGGGCGTCTGGAAATCGCAAATAACATGCTGATTTTAGAGCCTTAAGTTGCCTCGGCTTCAGCCTTTTTCACCCAACTACCACCGTCTTCGGCCCAGTATTCAGCCGCCAGTCCCGCCTCGGTGACGCTGCGCCATTGCGCGCGGGCATGCTCGACCGCCTCCGGATTGGCCCCATCGAACAGGATGCACACTCGCGCGAGGCTGGCGATCTCGTCCGGGGTGACCTCGGCGCCGTCGATGCTCATCACGCAGGTGGCCCCATTTGCAGCCGCTTGCATGGTCAGAATCACCGGCTGGTCAGCGTCATGTGGGCCGCCCGCCATGCCGTGGGGCAAAAAGCCGTCACCCTGCCACAGGTGCTGATCAAGCCGTTCGAGGTTTTGCGCGCTGGTGCCGCGCACAGCCACGCGCCAGCCCGCACCAAGCGCTTTGCCCAAAAGCACCGGCAGCGTCGCCTCCAGAGGCCGCTCTGTCAGGTGGTAGAAGAACGCAGCCCCCATCTCAGACCTCGTAAGTGTCTGCAATCAAACGGTTCAGTGCCCGAACGCCCCACCCTGTCGCGCCCTTTGGGGCTAGGTCGGTTTCGCCCGAATGGCTGGCCACACCGGCGATATCAAGGTGAATCCACGGTGTCTCATCTTTCACGAACCGCAACAAAAACTGCGCAGCGGTCACCGAGCCTGCGGGCCTGCCGCCGATGTTTTTCATGTCCGCAATCCGGCTTTTGAGCAGCTTGTCATAGGCCGGTGCCAGCGGCATGCGCCACGCGCCTTCGCCCTCTTCCTCAGCGGCTTTCAAAAACGCCTTGGACAACGCGTCGTCGTTAGAGAAAACGCCGGCGTTCTCATGGCCCAAAGCAATGATGATCGCGCCAGTGAGCGTCGCCAGATCGATCATTGCGGCAGGTTTGAACCGCTCTTGCGTGTACCAAAGCACATCGCAGAGCACGAGCCGGCCTTCGGCGTCGGTGTTGATCACCTCGACCGTGTCACCCTTCATCGAGACGACAACATCGCCCGGACGTTGCGCGCGCCCGTCGGGCATGTTTTCGACCAGTCCGACAAGGCCGACCACGTTGGCCGCCGCCTTGCGTTTGGCGATGGTGTGCATCGCACCGGCCACGGTGCCCGCGCCGCCCATGTCCATGGTCATCTCTTCCATACCCACGGCGGGTTTCAACGAAATGCCACCGGTATCAAAGACCACGCCCTTGCCAACAAGCGCGACGGGTGCCTCTGCACCGCCGCCGCTCCACTGCATGACCACCACCTTCGACGGGCTCTCGCTGCCCTCGCCCACGGCCAGCAGCGTGCGCATGCCAAGCTCTTGAAGCTCGGCTTCCTCAAGCACCTCAACCTTCACACCAAGCGCCTCAAGCCCCTCAAGGCGCTTGGCGAATTCGGTCGTTGTCAGCACATTTGACGGCTCATTCACCAGATCGCGCGTCCACCAGACACCCTCGGTCACGGCGATTATGCCATCGGCATCCACCTCCGATCCCGTCATCACGGTGATGTCACCACGCTTGCTTGCAGCATCCTCGCCGGTCTTGTGGTCGTTAAAGGCGTAGGCCCGCAGGCTTGCGCCCTGCAAAACATCGTCCAGCCCCTTCATCGGCCCGGCCAGCACCCAGACATCGCCCTGCAACAGCGCTTTGCCAATCGCCGCCCCCGCTTTGCGCGCCAGCGCCCCCTTGGTGCGCCGCTCAAGACGGATCACCACCACGCCGTCAGCATCCAGCCCGGTGGGATAAGACAGCGTGTGGCTGTCGGCCTCTTTCATTTTCCCAAAGACATCGCTTTCGACAAAACGCGCCAATGCCCCCTTCATCACCCGGTTCACACGGCGCCCCATCTTGTCCAGCTTGCCTTCGCCGGTGACAAAAACCGCCAGATGCCGAGTGGCAGAGCCAATGGCATCCAGATCGGGCGCGACAACAGTGATCTTTGGGGCATTTTGCATGGGGTTCTGGCTCTCTTTTCTGGCGATGGATGCCCCACACCTAATGCGGCGACATGCGGCTGACCAGCACTCTTGGCGCGTCTTCGCGGTTTAACGCACCTGCACGATGGTTTAGCGTACACGTGAGGCAATCGAACAAGACCCGAAATGACCGGCAAATTCGACAGATATATCCTGGCACAGCTGCTGACCCTTTTCGGGTTCTTCGCGCTGGTGTTGGTGCTGGTCTACTGGGTGAACCGGGCGGTGGTGCTGTTTGATCAGCTGATCGCCAACGGCCAGTCGGCGGCGGTGTTTTTAGAATTCACCGCCCTGACCCTGCCCAATGTGATCCGCGTCGTCCTTCCCATCGCCGCCTTTGCGGGCACGGTTTACGTCGTCAATCGGTTGTCCTCGGAAAGCGAGTTGGTTGTTGTGCAGGCGACAGGGTACTCCCCGTGGCGGCTGGCGCGCCCGGTTGTTGTCTTTGGCGTGATCGTCTTTATCGCGTCCTCCATTCTGGCGCATGTGCTGGTACCGATCAGCCTTGCACGGCTCACCGACCGCACCGCCGAGATCTCCCAGAACATGACCGCCCGGCTTTTGTCTGAGGGGCGTTTCCTGCACCCCGCCGATGGGGTGACGTTTTATATCCGCGAGATATCGCCGCGTGGGGAGTTGAAAAACATCTTCCTGTCGGACGCCCGCGATACCGACCGGCGCATTACCTACACGGCGCGAGAGGCGCTTTTGATACGCGGCGACCGCGCGCCAACGCTGTTGATGCTGGATGGCATGGCGCAGGCTTACGAGTTGGGCAACAAGCGGCTTTCGGTGACGCGGTTCGACGATTTCACCTTCGATCTGGAAGGGCTGGTCGATGTGCTGACACCCGACAGGCGCAGGCCAAATGAGTTGCCAACGCTTGCCCTATTGGCCGCCAGCGAAGAGACGCAGGCGCAGACCAAAGCCTCGCGCGCGACGCTTGTGGCCGAGGGGCACGAGCGGTTTTCAAACGCGCTGAACGGGCTTGTGGCCCCTCTGATCGGGTTTGCCGCCTTGCTGATTGGCGGCTTTTCCCGGTTCGGCATCTGGCGGCAAATTCTCGGCGCGATTGGCGCGCTGATCCTGGTGCAGATGATCACGCAGGCTGGCCAGGGGGCGGTGCAGTCAGATGCCGCGCGTTGGCCGATGGCCTATGTTGGTCCGCTCTTTGGCCTAGCGCTGGCGTTTGTCCTTTTGTTCCTGGCCGCCAACCCGGCATTCTTCAAACGACGGCGGAGGGCAACATGACCCTTCATCTTTACTTTGCCCGCCGCTTCCTGCGCAGCTTCTTCTCGGTGCTGATGGTCTTTTTCGCGATTCTGATGCTGATCGGGTTGATCGAGCAGATCCGCAGATACGGAGGCGGCGACGCTGGATTTGGGCGGCTTCTGGTGCTGTCGATCCTGAGCGTACCCGAGGGGCTTTACCGCATTCTGCCGCTGATCATGATCCTAGCCACGCTGGCGCTTTTTCTGGGGCTTGCGCGGTCCTCAGAACTGGTCGTGGCCCGCGCCGCCGGGCGATCCGCCCTGCGCAGTCTGATCTCGCCCTTGCTGCTTTCAATGCTGATCGGCGTCTTTGCCGTCGCTGTTGGCAACCCGATCGTGGCGGCTACCCAAAAGCAATACGAAGTAATGACAGCTCGGATATCGGGCGAGGCCTCGACCCTGTCTGTCAGCTCAGAAGGCCTTTGGCTGCGGCAAGGGACGCGCGAAGGGCAAACGGTGATCCGGGCCAACAAGGCCGATCTGGATGGCACCGTTTTGCTGGACGTGACCTTCCTTGGCTACGATGCCGAAGGCCGCCCGACCTACCGGATCGAAGCCGAACGCGCCGAGTTGACGGAAGGCGCGTGGTCGATCAGCAACGCCAAGGAATGGCGGTTCGACACCGACACCCTGATCCCCGAGGTCGACAG